>DDRC01000028.1:0-6727 GCA_002342985.1 Flavobacteriales bacterium UBA2426 | reverse complement strand
TTCACCGGTCGGGGTGACTGGATTGACCTCCCTTCGGTCGGTCTTTCCAAGAGGGGGAGGCCACGGCAACCGAAGCGGGCGGCCCTTCGTGCCGCTTGGTTCCTTCGTTCCGTGCCACCGCTTGTGCAAGCACGCCGTGGCACGGAACGAAGAAACCCGCAACTGGCGTTGCGGGCTTCGTTCACCGGTCGGGGTGACTGGATTCGAACCAGCGACCACTTGCACCCCATGCAAGTGCGCTACCGGGCTGCGCTACACCCCGAAGTGCCTTGTCCCGCATATCGCGGCCACCGCCCGTGGTAGGCGTCGGCTGCCGGGCTGCGTTAGGCCCGTTGGCCATCCGGCTCGCCAAGGCGCTCGGGGCGCGCTTTTGAGCAGGTTGGTCCCCATTCAGGGGCTGCGAATGTAGTAAAGCGGCGGCTTCCCCGGCAGGACTTGCCCATGGAGGGGTGCCGATTCATGCGCCAGCGCGCCGTGCAAGCCGATGGGTGGGCCGCACGGACCAAGGCTTCAGGCCTTGCAGTGATCGGGTCTTCCCGGAGCCCATCGCGGTGCGGATCGCATCGGAACCCAAGGGCGTGGGCCATTGCCGGGCGCTCATCGGGCGCATTCAACGGTTGGTCAAATGGCCCCCGCCAGCGGCTGCCGTGGCCTCTACATTTGGCGCCCTCCACGGAAATGCAGAAGACACACCTTTCGGCGGCCTTTGCCTTGGCCGCCCTGCTCGCCGCTTGCTCCGGTGAGGACCGGAAGCCGGATGATGCCGCGCACGCGACCGAACCTTCACAGCCCATGGACCCCCACAGCTACGCTCGTCCGCAGGAGGCGCGCATCACGCACCTCGACCTGGATATCGCAGTGGACATGGAAGTCCAACGGGTGAGCGGGACCGCCCGGTACGACATCGCGGTGAAGGATGCCTCCCGCATCGTGTTCGACACGGAAGGGCTCACGATCGAGGAGGTCCTCCTCGACGACGGCAAGGCGGCCGCCTACACGCTCGGTGACAGCACCTTCTTGGGCCGGCCGCTGGAGGTGGCGCTGGAGCCGGGCACCAGGCAGGTGAGCATCCGCTACCGGACAGGCCCCGGCGCGCGGGCGCTGCAGTGGCTGCAGCCGCAGCAGACCTCGGGCAAGCAGCATCCATTCCTCTTCACCCAGGGCCAGGCCATCCTCACACGCACCTGGATCCCCATCCAGGACAGCCCGGGGATCCGCTTCACCTACACGGCCCGCGTGAAGGTGCCCCAGGGGCTCATGGCGCTGATGAGCGCGGAGAACCCGCAGGCGCTGAGCGGCGACGGGACCTATTCGTTCCGCATGGAACAGCCCATTCCGGCCTACCTGATCGCACTGGCCGTGGGCGACCTGGCCTTCGAGCGCATCGGTGAGCGCACCGGCGTCTATGCCGAGCCCGGCACCGTGAAGAAGGCGGCCTGGGAGTTCGCCGATATGGAGCGGATGCTCGAGGTGGCCGAAGGGCTCTATGGCCCGTATCGTTGGGGCCGCTACGATGTGATCGTGCTGCCTCCCAGCTTCCCCTTCGGAGGGATGGAGAACCCGCGCCTCACCTTCGCCACGCCGACCATCATCGCGGGCGACCGGTCGTTGACCGCGCTCATCGCGCACGAGATGGCGCATAGCTGGAGCGGCAACCTGGTGACCAACGCCACCTGGAACGACTTCTGGCTGAACGAGGGCTTCACGGTCTACTTCGAGAACCGGATCTGCGAGGCGGTCTATGGCGATGAGTACGCCCGTATGCTCCAGCTCCTGGGGCGGCAGGACCTCCGCGGGACGCTTGCCTCCCTGGAGGCCAAGGGCCGCGCCGGGGATACGCACCTGCGGCTCCACTTGGAGGGGCGCGACCCGGATGATGGCATGAACGATGTAGCCTATGAGAAGGGCTTCGCCCTGCTGAAGCTGATCGAGGAGCGTGTGGGACGCGAGCGCTTCGATGCCTTCCTGCGCGGCTACTTCGACGCGCATGCGTTCAAGACCATGACCACCGATGCCTTCACGGCCTATCTGCAGGAGCAGCTGCTGGAGCCCGAGGGGGTGCGCCTCGACCTGGGCGAATGGATCGATGGACCGGGCCTGCCGAAGACGGCCATCGAGCCGGCGAGCGATGCCTTCGTGAAGGTGGATGCCGAACTCGCGCGTTGGGCGGCGGGTACGCCGGCAGCCGCGCTGGCCACGCAGGGGTGGGTCACCTTCCAGTGGATGCATTTCGTGCGGCACCTGCCCGAGGGCCTGGAGGAAGCTCGCATGGCCGAACTCGACAAGGCCTTCGGCTTCACGGGAACCGGCAATGCGGAGGTGCTGGCCGCGTGGCTGGAGCAGTGCATCCGCAACGATTATGATCCCGCCTTCGCCAAGCTCGACTCCTTCCTCACCGATGTGGGCCGCCGCAAGTTCCTGATGCCCCTCTACACGGCGCTCATCAAGACCGAGAAGGGCCGGGTGATGGCGCAGGCCATCTATGCGAATGCCCGCGCCAATTACCACAGCGTGGCGGTGAGGTCGCTGGACGATATGCTGGCGTGGAAGGACAATAGGCCTCCGGCGAGCTTCTGATCAATGGAGGTAAGGCAGGATTCGAATCGTAAGGTCCGCTAGCGCGTGATCACCCGAATAACCCAGCTTTCCGTCGGTGAATAGGCCCCGATCAAGAACGGTCCCTGCGCCAAACCATCCAGATCGATCGTTGCTGAGCCCTTGCCAGCGGCATGTGGGCCAGAGGAGCGGAGCTCTCTCCCGTGAAGGTCCATGATTCGGATGGTCACAGGCTCAGCGCGCTTCATTTCGTAGGTGACCGTGAGCTGCCGCTCGGCCGGATTCGGGAATGCTGTAATGCCAAGGCTTACCGAGTTCCCTTGTTCCTGAACCGCTGTGTTGAGCTGTCCGACGGAGTTGGTTTTGATGAGCACGATGTCCTCAGAGGCGGCGGTGACTTCTACTCCTGTCATCGCATAACCTCCATCGGTAGTAAGCGCAATGCTATAACCATAGCCGTAGTACCCTTCCGGCTCGATGGTGTGGGACCAGAGCAGTTGCCCGTCGAAATCGACGCCGTGCATCATGTAGTGATACTGTCCCGTTAGGCCAGCGAGCGTGTAGCCCGCGGCAGTTTCCCTGATTGAATAGGCCCAACCTGGATAGACTCCTGAGTAGGTGTTGCTCCAAAGAAGGTCGCCTGCGGAATCGAGCTTGGCCAGGAATGGGCGTGAGAATCCGGTGGCGGTGCACCAACCAGCAGCGAGGACTCCACCGTCCGCAGCGGCAATAATCGAACGTACTTCGCCTTGAAGCAAGGAGTCTAGCCTTCGCGTCCAAAGTGTGTCGCCAAACTCATCAGTCCGTATGACCAGTGGCCTAGATTCACCCCAAAGGTGGCGGCCTCCACCCAGGAAGAATCCATCATCCGTTGCGGGCGCAATGCAATAACTGTATTGGTTCACGCCATTCGGGGCTGCCAGTGTACGCAGCCATAGACTATCTCCAACCGAGCTGAAACGCATCAAGAATGCTGCATGACCGAAAAGACCGCTAGCGATTGTCTGACGAGAGCCGCAGACAATGTAACCGCCATCCAAAGTCTGAAGCACTTTTTCACCCCAATCCTTGAACGGGCCACCTGCATGCACGGTCCAAATGTTCACGCCGCCAGAATCGAATATTCCAAGTTGAACATCGTGGTTCATCGGCGATGCATTCCATTCATGGCTGTAAACGCCGGTGGCGACGTACTGCCCCTCTGCATTGATGATTAGGTCCCGGAACTCGATGCTGTGCGTGCCGGGGGCCACGATGGCTTGCCTCCATTCGATTTCACCTTGCGGGTTAGTGCGCAGGAGCACGCCATTGCCTTTCCAGAGTTGGATCGGCGCAGGCACCACCTCCCATCCAGCGATGAGATACCCTCCATCCGCTGTCTGCACCACTGCGTTCCCTCCTTCGCCGAGGGTATCTGTACCGTAGGTTCGGTAAAAGGTGCTCTGCGCCACTGAGCAACAGGGCACAAGGCCCAATGCAGCCAACAGGAACGCCTGCACGCATAGTCGGATGCATGCATGCGCTTCCAGCGGAGGCAGGGAACGGGCTGCTCGTTGCGCCCCATGGCCGTGAAGCCACTTTGGTATTCCAGTAGGGCGCATGTTCTGGCTCAATCGTGCAACAGGTCCTGCAGAGGCGCTCAAATGCTTGCTTAGAGTATCGTAACGGTGCGCAGATCCACGGGTTGCCCGTTCACTACGAGCACCAGGTTGTATGTGCCGGGCGCACGGTCGCTCACGTTCAATTGGATGCTATCACCCGCCACGTTGAGAATGTACTGGTTGCTGCCGTTGCCTGCCCCCTGCCAGAGCACCAGGAAGGCCGAAGTGGCATTGGTCAGGCGATAGCTCACGGTGGTGGTGCCGGAAACCGGATTCGGGGCCACATTCGTGATCTCGTGGTCCTTGATCTTCACTTCCACTTGGTCGTAGTCCTTCACGCCGTCCAGTTCGGCGATTACCTCGAGCTTGTATTTCGTGGTGATGGCCGGCGATACGGTCAGATCGGTGCCGGTCTGAATCAAGTTGCCCTCGGGGTCGTACCAGTTGTAGATGGCCGATTCTCCGATGGGATCTGCGTTGAGATCAACGCTCGTGTTGGGGCTGATCAGCTTGTCAGCTCCAGCATTCGCGTAGAATCCTTGACGGCCCGGCACTATTATGTGGTAGCGTTCTCCACCTACAGCGAGCCCTTCTTTCTCTTGGACTAAATCGAAATCGAACCGAGGCTGCCCGCTGAGCTTCCTTGAGAGGAAATTGAATCCGACATGGACCAGTTCACGCTGGTTCGGCTCGAAGGTGATGTTCTTGAGTCGCGCAGGGCTACCGGTAACGATCAGCTGATGACGTTCAATGCGGGAGATGGCCAGGTTGTCCATTTGCATCCCACCAGCCACCCAGAGGTCCCAGAGGGGAGCGCTCAACGTCACCCTGACCTCCGCTTCCTCCGTCACCGGGTTTCCCCTGTAATGGTCCGGGTTCCTGAATGCAAGATCGAAGGTTCCGCCAGTACCCCATGCGTCACCGGTCAGTACCGAGGCCCCGTATAGCTTGTCATCGGCCCAGGTGCCACCAGACAAGTTTCCGGCGATATCCACAACCGAGACATTCTTCCAGACAATGTTGTTGTTCTGCTTCACGTTGCCGTTCAGATCGGCCGTTTCGGGCATGGGCAATCCATCTTCTACCCGCGCCAGGAGGCAGAAGTGCCAGGGCTCATTAGCGAAAAAGCTCCCTGGCTCCAGGTTGTATGCATCCGCATAGACCTGCGGGTCCGGAGCATTCCACTCGAAGACTTCAATGTGGGAGCCGCCAGGTTTGATTGATGGCAGGAGATGCGGCTGGCCGATTTGTTCTCCCATGAGCGCGGGTGAGGTGATGGATCCATCCCAATGCGATGGCCATGACAATGCCGTGGCTGCCTTGGACCAGTACAAGTTCAGTGGCAAATCTGCTGGAGACGGCTGTGAGCCTCTGTTCCTGACACGGACGTAGACATAGTTGGTTCCGCCCAAGTCATAGTGGTCCGGGTTCTGGTGTTCTTGGAAGAAGACTCCATCATCCGCATCGCGCCGCACCCAGATATCAGTACTGAGCCACATGGGCCCTTCGTCAATATTGGGTTCCTCACCTCGGTCGCGTGTGGGTAAGTAAGTTATGTGAGTGTCCTTCATGTACAGGTCAACCGGGGCCATCGGGGATTGTGGGCACTCCATCTCCCATTGCTTCCAGATGTCGTCGATGTATGCGTGGAAGAACCAGAAGCCGAAGGCAGCAGGTGATCGCTGGCCGCGCATCACGCCTCCTGGCCAGCCATTGGCCACGATGTCATGCACATCATCGTGGTGCGGATACTCGATTTTCCGGCTCAGCCCATTGGGGCAGCAGTCGGGTGCAGTTTGGTCCGGAACGACTGGTTCCATGAACCAATCACAGAGGTCATTGCCGGGGCCCGCCAGAATCGGTGTCTGCAGGTAATCCGGACGTTGGATCTGGGGATTCCAGTTCTGCGGAGCGTCGCACTGGGAGGGAGCACCACCGAATACGAAGCAATCGAATGATGCGCAGTCCGGATCGTTGAATTGGAGCTGCGGCGGAAGGGATACGTTCTGGGCCCACTTGGGCAACGGGACCCAGTTCCGCCACGGCTCTCCAAGTGAGTAGAGATAGTCTTCAAGGCCTTCCAGATAGACCCGATGGAACGGCAAAAAGCTCCAATCGCTTTCTACGTTATGGATGGCTCCTTGAAGGCAATGGTCCTGTAGCACGCCTTCGTCGATATAATGCTCAAGTGCAGTGCGGAGTTGTTGATATTCCGCTGTATTCAATCCAAGAGCCCAGATGTTTTGTCTCACTCCGAATTGTGGCTGACAATGGCAATCAGTTGTGGCTAAGCTCAGCAGGAAGCTCAGAAGAAGGACGATGCCTACAGCGCAATAGCGCGAGGGCGGAGGGCGTTCTCATGACGATGAGGGGACATGGGCAGGTGAAGTTAGCCGTTGTGTTCAAAGAACCAAATGGAATTGCAGGGTGACCTCGTAGCTGATGACGATGTGTGTTTTACCTGCCGAAAGCGGATTCATCAAGTGAAGGCCCTATTGCGCAGGATAGTGTTTCAGTCGTTCTCCTCCAGGCCTAGAAGGCCAACCGGCCTCCGGCGAGCTTCTGATCAC
>DDRC01000065.1:1073-18062 GCA_002342985.1 Flavobacteriales bacterium UBA2426 | reverse complement strand
CGGGTCTTGTGGCCCTTGGCCTCCAGTGCGCTCTGCAGTGCCAGGCTGTTGATCACCGTGGCCAGCATGCCCATGTGGTCGCCCTGCACGCGATCGATGCCGCCCCCGGCCTGCATGCCGCGGTAGATGTTCCCGCCGCCGATCACCACGGCCACCTCAACGCCCTTGTCGGCGATGGCGATGATCTCATCGGCATACTGCCCCAGCCGCAGCGGGTCGATGCCGTAGTCCTGTTGACCCATGAGGCTCTCGCCGGAGAGCTTCAGGAGGATGCGCTTGTACTTGTTCGCCATGGTCGCTGGAGCGGCCCAAAGAAAAGAAAAGAGGGAGGCACCGGGCCTCCCTCTGCGATGCATCGCTTCCGGCTCAGATGGTGAGCGAGTGGCGCTTGAAGCCGGTGACCTTGAGGTCCTTGTCGGCGGCCTTCACGTACTGCTCCACGCTGAGCTTGTTGTCCTTGATGAACTCCTGGGCGAGCAGGGTGCTCTCCTTGAAGAACTTGTTCAGACGGCCCATGGCGATCTTCTCGGCCATGTCAGCGGGCTTGCCTTCCTGGATGGCCAGCTCCTTGCCGATCTCGATCTCCTTGTCGATCACGCTCTGGGGGGTGCTCTCCTTGTCGAGCGCGATGGGGGCCATGGCGGCCACCTGCATGGCCACATCCTTGGCCACGGTCTCGAACCCGGCCTTGCTCAGGCCGACGAGGCTCGCCACCTTGTTGCCCGGGTGGTTGTAGGCGAACACGAAGCCGGCATCCAGGGCGTGGCAGGCGCTCACGTCGATCTTCTCCCCGATCACCCCGGTCTGCTCGATGAGCTTCTCAGCGATGGTGAGGCCGTTGCTATCGTAGGCGGCGGCCTTCAGCGCCTCCACGGTGTCCGCGCCCTTCTCCAGCGCGATGGCGGCGATGCGGTCGGCCATGGCAGCGAAGTCGGCGTTCTTGGCCACGAAGTCGGTCTCGCAGTTGGTGCACACCAGCACGCCGCGGGTGCCGTCGGCGGCGGTCTTCGCGATCACGAGGCCTTCGGTGGCGTCGCGGTCGGCGCGCTTGGCGGCCACTTTCTGGCCCTGCTTGCGCAGCAGGTCGATGGCGGCATCGAAGTCCCCGTTCGCCTCGGTGAGGGCCTTCTTGCAGTCCATCATGCCCGCGCCGGTCATCTGGCGCAGCTTGTTCACATCAGCGGCGGTGATAGCCATGGTGCTCATCGTTGCTTGGTTTGCGACCGCTCGGATCAGGCGTTCTCATCGGTGGCGGGAGCGGCCTCATCGGCAGCTGCCACCTCCGTGCCTTCCTCCTCGGCGTTCTCGTCTACGGCGGTCTTGTCGTTCTTGCGCTCCTCCAGGCCCTCGTTGATCGCGGCGATCATGGTGTCCACGATGAGCTCGATGCTCTTGGTGGCGTCGTCGTTAGCCGGGATGGGGAAGTCCACCAGGGTGGGATCGCTGTTGGTGTCCACCATCGCGAAGGTGGGGATGTTGAGCTTGCGGGCCTCGGCCACAGCGATGTGCTCCTTCACGATGTCCACGATGAACAGCGCGCTGGGGAGGCGGGTGAGGTCGGCGATGGAGCCCAGGTTCTTCTCCATCTTCTCGCGCTGGCGGCTCACCTGCAGCCGCTCGCGCTTGCTCATGTTCTCGAAGGTGCCGTCGGTCTTCATCCGGTCGATGGTCGCCATCTTCTTGATGGTGCGGCGGATGGTGCCGAAATTGGTGAGCATGCCACCGCTCCAGCGCTCGGTCACGAAGGGCATGCCCGTGGCCTTCACCTTCTCGGCCACGATGTCCTTCGCCTGCTTCTTGGTGGCCACGAAGAGCACCTTCTTCCCGCCGCGGGCGATGCTCTTCATCGCGTTGGCGGCCTCCTCCAGCTTGGCGCTGGTCTTGTTCAGGTCGATGATGTGGATGCCCTTCTTCTCCCCGAAGATGTACGGGGCCATGTTGGGGTTCCACTTCCGGCGCAGGTGGCCGAAATGCACGCCGGCGTCGAGCAGGCGTTCGAATTCTACACGTGCCATTTCCTTGTTGAGTTCACGTTCCTTGTTCCCGTTATCACAGGCATCCCGCCGGTAGCCATCCGCCCAAGGGTGGATGAGTCCGCCGGGATTGGATCCTGAACAAGCGCAGGGACCTTAACGCTTGCTGAATTGGAAGCGCTTGCGCGCCTTCTTGCGTCCGAACTTCTTCCGCTCCACCGCGCGGGGGTCGCGCGTCATGAGCTCCTCGGCCTTCAGTTTGGGCTTGTGCTCGGGGTCGAGCTTCACCAGTGCGCGGGCGATGCCCAGGCGCACGGCGTCCACCTGGCCGGTGATGCCGCCGCCGTCCACCGTCACGGTGGCGTCGTACTTGCCCACCGTATCGGTGAGCTTGAAGGGCTGCTGCAGCTTGAACTGCTGCAGGAGGATCGGGAAGTACTCCTTGCTGTCGCGGCCGTTCACCGTGATGGTGCCGCTGCCCTCGGAGAGGATGACGCGGGCAACGGAGGTCTTGCGGCGACCGAGGCTGTTGGTGGTTGCCATCTTACTTGATCTTGTTCAGGTCGAAGGTGCGCGGCTTCTGGGCTTCGTGCTTGTGCTGCGTGCCCGCCACGACGTGGAGGTTGTTGAAGAGGCGGCGGCCCAGGCGGTTCTTGGGGAGCATGCCGCGCACGGCGATCTCCAGCAGGGCCTCGGGCTTGCGGGCCTTCAGGTCCTTGGCCTTCTCGCGGGTCTGGCCGCCGGGGTACAGGCTGTAGCGCTGGTACTCCTTGTCGGCCATCTTGTTGCCGGTGAGGCGCACCTTGTCGGCGTTGATTACCACCACATGGTCGCCGCAGTTCACGTGCGGGGTGAAGGTGGGCTTGTGCTTGCCGCGCACGAGCATCGCCACTTTGCTGGCGAGTCGGCCAATTACTTCGTTCTCAGCGTCTACCAGCAGCCACTCGGGCTGCACGGTGGCCTTGTTGGCCATGCTGGTGGTGTGGGTCGTCGATGCCACTGGACTGCGTATTGAAAGGGTGCTTTCCGGAAAACGGGCTGCGAAGATAGCGGCTTTTCCCGGAAACGAACAATCCCCTGTTCGCAGAGCGGCCTCTGCCCCCTGGGAAGCAGAGCGCCCCGCCGGGCGGGCGGGGCGTCTCCGGTTCGCTTGGCGCTGCGCTCAGGGCTGCTTCTTGGCCTCAGCGGCGCACTGCTCCTTGGCCATTTCATAGCCGTCCTTGTAGTCCTCGTAATCCATCTTGGATGCGCCATCGGCCAGGCTGATGGACTTGAACAAGGCCATGGCGGTGGCGCAATCCCCCTTGGCCAGCAGGAGGAGCCCGTAGTTGTACTTCGCCCGCAGCTGCGCCACCGGCTTCAGTGCGGCATCCTCGGCCATCCCCCTGAACATCTCCACCGCCGAATCCACCTCATCGAGCTCGAAGTGCTTGATGGCGGGGTCGAGCCGCTTGTTGAAGCCGGGGTCCGTCTTCAGCTTGATGGTCTCCATCAGCACGTAAGGCGCCACCCACTGCCGGAACTTCTCTTGGAATCTGACGAGCGCCTCACGCTGCAGCTCGCCCTTGTTGATGTCAGCAGCGCCGATGTAGCCCATACCGGAATTCTTCGCCTCGATGGTGACATAGTCGTTGAACGAGCCCTTGGTCTCGCCCGTCTTGAGGTCGAGCAGCGTGAAGTTCACCGAGAGGATGTAGGTGCCCTCCTTGTTGTTGTAGGCGATCCCTCCGCCGTAGCGGTTCAGCGGAATCCGGCCGGAGGAGCTGGCCTGGAAGAAGTCATCCTGCTGCACACGGCCGGTGAGCATGATGCCGGAGCCCCCGATGAGCTTCCCGATCTCGGTGACGGTGGTCTCATCGAAGTTGCCGGAAAGCTGCTTCTTCTGGTCCTTAAGCACCTTCTCCAGCTGGTTGCGGTCGTAGATCCTGGGGCCGTCCTTCAGCTCGTTCATCACCTGGGCAACGGCCTCGGAGATGTCGCGCGAGCGGTCCGTGATGGCTTGATCGGGCGCGGCGAAATCGCCGATGACAATGGCCTTGTGCTCCGACCAGTCGCGCTTCGGCTGGCGGTTGAACTTCACATCCACCGTGCGGGCTTGCGCGGAGGCCACGGTGGGCAGGAGGAGCACGCCGGCGAGGGAGAGGGTCGGCAGGGGCTTCATGGGCAGGTAGGGTTTGGTGGTGCGTCGGTTGCCAAGGATGGTGCCAGGCATGCATCCATCCGCGGGCGATAGTGCCCGGCCGTCGGTCGGCCCGCGCTCAGAAGCGCGCAGCGAGGCCGAGGTTCAGATAGGCGATCCCATAGCCGAACTCCAGGTAGGCGCCGATCTTCTCGGTGAAATAGTACCGGGCCCCGAGGTAGGTGGAGAAGGTGGCGAAGCTGATGCTCCCGCTGTAGCCGTAGTCGTAGTCGCTGGTCACGCCATTGATCGTGCGCGTGGAGCGGTTGCGGTAGCTGCCGATGTTGTACCCGAGCATCAGGCCCCCGTAGACATCCAGCTCATCCATTCCGTGCCACTCGTTGTAGTGCCAGCTGCCGCGCAGGCCGATGATCGTGTTCGACCAGCGTTGGTCGTAGTTATAGGTGGTGTTCGCCCAAGGATAGGTCTGGGTGGCTTCGTAGCGGACACTCTTGTTGGCGAGGAAGGCCCCCACGCCCAGCACCCCAGGGCCCAAGGGCGCCACGCCGCGCTCATAGCTGAACGCCAAGGTCGGCGACACCGAGTAGCCCGAGGCGCCGCTGGCGACATAGGAGTAGCGGTATCCGCCGAGCCCGATGCCCAAGTTGATGGCATTGGTGCCGACATCGAAGGATTGCGCAGCAGCCGCAGGCGCCATGAGTGCGGCGGCCAGCGCGACCGTGAACAAGGAGGTAGGGCGGTTCATGAATGGATGGTTTGGTCGCGCAAGTTGCGAAACGTCGATGAATGCCGCGGAAGTTTCCGACAAAGGCACAGCCGGCCTCGACCGATGCAGGTGTACGGCCAGGGGCAGCGCTCGCCGCCTGAATCCATCCATGCCTTCCCTCACCGGATCACCCCCAGTTCCCTGCCCACCTTGCCGAAGGCCGCCAGCGCCTTGTCGATATGGGCATCGGTGTGGGCTGCGCTCAGCTGCACACGAATGCGGGCCGTGTCCTTGGGCACCACCGGGTAGAAGAAGCCGATCACATAGATGCCCTCCTCCAGCAGCTTGTCGGCCATCACCTGGCTCAGCTTGGCGTCACCCAGCATCACCGGCACGATGGCCGCGCCCGCGCCGCGCGTCCTGAAACCCAAGGCCTCGATGCCGCTCCGGAAACGGTCCACGTTGCGCTCCAAGCGGTCGCGCAGTTCGGTGGTGCGGCTCAGCAGGTCGATCACGGCGATGCTGGCGCCCACGATGGCCGGGGCCAGCGAGTTGCTGAAGAGATAAGGGCGCGAGCGCTGGCGCAGCATCTCGATGATCTCCTTGCGCCCGGTGGTATAGCCGCCCATGGCCCCGCCCAGGGCCTTGCCGAGCGTGCCGGTGATGATGTCCACGCGGCCCATGACCCCGCAGTGCTCCACGCTGCCACGACCGGTCTTGCCGATGAAACCGGCTGCGTGGCACTCATCCACCATCACCAGTGCCTCATACCGGTCGGCCAGATCGCAGATGCCCTTCAGATCGGCCACGATGCCATCCATGCTGAAGACCCCGTCGGTGACGATGATGATGTGGCGCGCGCCATCCGCACGGGCCGCCTTCAACTGAACCTCCAGGTCGGCCATGTCGTTGTTGGCGTAGCGGTAGCGCTTCGCCTTGCAGAGCCGCACACCGTCGATGATGCTGGCGTGGTTGAGCGCGTCGCTGATGATGGCATCCTCTTCGCCCAGCAGCGGCTCGAATACACCGCCATTGGCATCGAAACAGGCGGCGTAGAGGATGGTATCCTCCGTGCCGTGGAAGGCGGCCAGCTTGGCCTCCAGCTCCTTGTGGATGTCCTGCGTGCCGCAGATGAAGCGCACGCTGCTCATCCCATAGCCGTGGGTATCGAGCGTGGCGTGGGCGGCCTTCACCACCTCGGGGTGCGAGCTGAGGCCGAGGTAATTGTTCGCGCAGAAGTTGAGCACCCGCCTTCCGTTGACGGTGATTTCGGCTCCCTGCTCACTGGTGATGATTCGCTCGCGCTTGAATAGGCCCGCCTCTTCAATGGCCGTGAGTTCGCGCTGAAGATGGAGCTGGAGCTTGCCGTACATGTTCATGCTGGATTGGTCGGCGAAAGTAGATGGCTGGGGGTGCCGACGCGTGTACTTGGAGATCACGGCCGGAGACTTGACAAAAATCATGTTCGTCGTACTTTGCACGCCCCTCAACGGAACCATGCGCGCCTTCATCGCCAAATTCCCGGTCCTCTCGTTCGTGGCGCTGGCCCTCAGCTACCAGTTCGCCGTGGTGGGCTTCACCTGGTGGCGCCTCGATGGCGGCCATGACCTTGATGGAGACGAAACGGCGCACATGGTGTTCCGCCTGCGCGCGTTCGGACCGCTTGTGATCGCCGTGCTGCTCACCATGCTCCTTGAAGGGCGCAACGGCCTTCGCAATCTGTTCGGGTCCTTCTTCAACTGGAAGGTGGGTGCCCAATGGTACGCGCTCGCCTTCAGCTGGAAGTTCGTGTTCACGTACGTCGGCGTGATCGCGCTGCTCGTCCTGGGCATCCGCGATTGGCCCGGCTGGGGTGCCGGCAAAGGGCCCACCGGCCTGGTGCATGCCGCCGAGGCCATGGTGGGCAACCTGCCCTTCATCATCGGCATCGCCCTGGTGGAGGAGACCGCTTGGATGAAGTACTGCGTGACCCGGCTGCAGGAGCGTTACTCCGCCTTCCTTTCCTGCCTGCTCGTGGGTATGTGCTGGGGCCTTTGGTACCTGCCGATGCTCCTGGTGGGCGAAGGCGTGCCCGATGGCTACCCCTGGCCCGTGTTCCTGCTGAGCATGACCTGCCTGACCATCCTGCTCGGCTGGACCTACAACATGACGCACAGCGGCACGGTGCTCCTGATCATGCAGATCGTGAGCAACTGCGCGTTCTTCCTGATTCCCGTACTGCCGGCCTGGCACCATGGGGATGCCACCTATGTCACGAGCTTCGTCGCCGTGAACTTCCTCAGTGCCCTCACCATCGTGGCGGTCTTCGGATGGCGGGAGCTCGGCACCCGGCCTCGCGCGCGCTGGAGCGATGGCCTGAAGCGGACCGCTGAGGAGGAGGAGCCCGTGAGCCAGCCCGTCACGGCGTGACCGGGGCGTGCGCCTTCTTGCACCTGCCGACCTCCTCCACTTGCCTCGCACTGCGCGGGCGACGATCGTGCCGTGATGGCATGCCGCGCTTGGGAGTCCTCACACCGGGGAATCCGGTGGCATCCGCGACCGAAGGGCGGCGCTGGAGGCTGCTTCAGCCCTTATCCACCACGCGCGGCACCTTGAAGTAGTCGCTGTCCTTCACGGGCGCATTCATCAAGGCTTCCTGCTTGGTGATCGAGACCTGCGCCACGTCTTCGCGCAGCACGTCGGCCTCTTCGGTCATGAAGATCAGCGGCTCCACGCCCTTCGTGTCCACGGCATTGAGCCGCTCCACGAATGATAGCACGCGCTCCATGTCAGCGAGCATGGCCTTCCGAGCCGCGGGGTCGCTGTAGTCGAGCCGGGCCAGCTCTGCGATCCGGTCCAAGGTGGCGTCGTCGATCCTCATGGGTGCGAAGTTGGCGATTGCCCGACGTCGTCTGCAAGCAGGGGGCCTTCGATGACTTCGTAGACCCGCCGTCGCAGCGCCGGCAGGTCGGCCTCCGTGAGGCCCTGCGTGGGGATGGGGTCGTGCACGACCGCCCGGGCGACTCCGGGCCTGGCGCGCGCAAGCAGCTCGAGCGGCTCGCCGAAGAGGCGCCAGTGGTCCAGGAAGGTGACGGGCACGATGGGGACCTGCTTCTCGATCGCCAGCTTGAAGGCTCCGTCCTTGAAGGGCTTCATCCGAGGGGTGCAATCGGGGATGGTACCCTCGGGGAAGAGGGCGATGCTGGTGCCACGGTCGATGGCCTGCGCCGCGCGCCGGAAGGCCTTGGCGGCTTCGGTATGGCTGCCCCGATTCACGGCGATGTTCATGCCCTTGAAGAAGATGTTGAAGAGCGGCCATTTGAGCAGTTCATACTTGCCCATGAACAGGAAGTACCGCGGAATGACGTTGTACATCTGGATGATGTCCAGGTAGCTGCTGTGGTTGCAGCAGATCACATAGGGCGGTTCCGGCAAGGGCGCCCGGCGGACCAGTCGAACGGGGACACCGCTGGCCCACTGCAGGAACCAGGCCCAAGCCCGCTTGAGCCGGAAGGCCCTGGCATAGCGGTCGGGTTTCTTGAGCAGCACCCGGAACGGCAGGTAGAGCAGCACCAGGGAGCTGAAGAAGACGAAGCCGAACCACAGCTTGTAGGCCCAGCGCAGGGGCAGGAAGAGCCAACGCGCCACAGGGTTCCTGCGGCTCTCTCCATCGCGCACGCGCGGGCGCTCGGGTAAGGCTGCCGGAGTCATGGAAAGGCCGCGAAGGTAGAAGGCCCCACCTCGGCCGTGCCGGATAACTTCGCCGCCGGCCGCATCGACCAGCCCGCATGGCACGCATCCTCACCGGCATCCAGAGCACCGGCACGCCCCACCTGGGGAATGTGCTCGGCGCCATCCGACCCGCCATCGCCATGAGCACGGCGCCGGGCAACGATTCCTTCCTCTTCATCGCCGACCTGCACTCGCTCACCCAGATCAAGGATGCGGCCGTGCTCCGCAGCAACACTTACAGCGTGGCCGCCGCGTGGCTCGCATGCGGGCTGGATGCGCACCGCACGGTGTTCTACCGCCAGAGCGATGTGCCCGAGGTGACCGAGCTGGCCTGGTACCTCAGCTGCTTCTTCCCCTATTCGCGCCTGGCGCTGGCCCACAGCTTCAAGGACAAGGCCGACCGGCTAGAGGACGTGAACGGCGGGCTCTTCCTCTACCCCATGCTCATGGCCGCCGACATCCTGCTCTACGACGCGGAGCTGGTGCCCGTGGGCAAGGACCAGAAGCAGCACCTGGAGTTCACGCGCGATGTGGCCGAGCGCTTCAACCACCAGATGGGCGACACCTTCGTGCTGCCCGATGCGCGCATCGACGAGCAGGTGATGATCGTGCCCGGCACCGACGGCGAGAAGATGAGCAAGAGCCGCAACAACCTCATCCGCCTCTTCGCGCCGGAGAAGGAGCTGAAGCAGGAGGTGATGGGCATCGTTACGGACAGCGCGCCGCTCGAAGCGCCTAAGGACCCCGAGACGAACAACGTGTACAAGCTCTTCAGGCTCGTGGCGCCCTCCGATGCGGTGAATGCCATGGCGGAGAAGTTCCGCGCGGGCGGCTATGGCTACGGCCACGCCAAGAAGGAGCTGCTGGGCGCCCTGCTCGATGGCTTCCGCGCCGAGCGCGACACCTACGCCCGCCTGATGAACGACAAAGCCGAGCTCGATGCGCGACTGAAGGAAGGTGCGGACAAGGCGCGGGCCGTGGCGAGCGGGGTACTGAATAGGGTGCGCGAGAAGCTGGGTTACTGACCCCGCTGAAGCTTTTCGAGGTACTGGCGGTACAGCTGCTTCTGATGGTCGTCGAGCACGATGCGGCGGCCCTCGATGAAAGCCCAGCGCACATCGTTGCCGCGCATGTCCAGCGCATCGCCCGCGGAGACGATGACCGTGGCATCCTTGCCCACAGCAAGGCTGCCGCAGCGCTGGTCGATGCCGAGGATGGCGGCGGCATCGAGCGTGATGGCACGGAGCGCATCCTCGGAAGAGAGGCCGTAGGCACGCGCGGTGCCGGCGACGAAGGGCAGGTTACGGCCGCCCACGTGCTCGTGATCGCCGGAGTACCCCAGGCAGAACCGGACGCCGCGCTCCTTCAGCAGGGCAGGAAGCCGATAGGGCAGATCGATGTCATCGTCCGGCCTCAGGGGCAGGCTGTGCGTGCGCCGCAGGATCACATCCACCTGGTTGTCGCGCAGCAGATCGGCCACCCTCCAGGCGTCGTAGCCGCCGGCGATCACCATGCGCTTCACGCCCTCGGCCTTGGCGAATTGAACGGCCTCGGAAATCTCCCGCGCGGCATCGGCCCGCACGAAGAGCGTCCGGCGTCCGTCGAAGAGCCCGCGCATCGCCTCCATGCGCGAGTCGGCCACGGGCGGCGGGGACATTGCGGCATAGGCCCTTGCGCGGCGGAAGAAGTCGCGCAGATCCGCCAGCCGCAGCAGGCGCTCATCCTTCTTCTCGCTGTCCGTCTCGCCCGGCTCGGCCCACCATCCGTGGCGCTGGTATGCCGCGGGCCAGGTCATCCAAATGCCGTCGTCGGCCTTCACGATGGCGCCATCGTTGTCCCACGCATCGAGCTGCACCACGCTGCTCGTTCCGGCGATGGCGAGCCCGCGGGGTGCGCATTGCGCGAGCAGGACGCCGTTGGCGCGTACGGTAGGGGTCACGCGCGAATCGGCCTTGTAGGCGGAGCGCGCGCGGAGCTCGGGCTCGTACTGGCCGACGTCCTGCTTGTCCACGGTGGCGCGGGCCTGCTCGATCTCGATGAGGCCAAGGGGCGAATCGGGCAGGATGAAGCCCGGATACACATGCTGGCCCTTGGCATCGATCACGGTATCGTAGGCGGCCTTCACGCCATAGTCGAAGCCCACGTAATCGATCCGGCCGGCGCGGAAGCCCACGGCGCCATCGTCGATCGCGCGGCCGTCGCCGACATGCACTGTGCCGGCGGTGATGAGGATGCTCTTCGCCTGCGCCGGGGCGGGCGTGGGCACTTGAGCGCGGGCCACGGCCCCGCTGAGCAGCGCGGTGACGAGCACCACCCGGGGATCAATGCACCTCATGCTCCTCGATCAGGTATTCCTCGTCGCCGAGATCGTCGCAATGCCACAGCCGGGGCCGCTCGCGGCGGGGCTTCAGGGTGGGCGCCCCCTCGGCCTTTGCCTGCACCATGGCCCGGATGAGGCGGTCGCGCTCGGTGGCGACCCACGCGCGCTGCCCGCGGTCCTGCGCCTCATCGTAGTACCGGATGCCGTCCACGTAGGTCTGCAGGGCACGGGAATCGATGCTGAGCGGGTCACCGCTCCAGAGGACGAGATCGGCATCCTTGCCGGGCTCGATGGACCCGATCCGGTGCTCGAGCCCGAGCATGCGCGCAGGATTCAGCGTCACCATCCTCCAGGCCTCCTCCGCGCTGAGGCCGCCGTACTTCACGGCCTTCGCCGCCTCCTGATTGAGCCTGCGGCTCATCTCCGCATCGTCGCTGTTGATGCCGGTATTCACCGCATTGCGGTGCAGGAGCGCCGCATTGTGCGGAATGGCATCGTTCACCTCCAGCTTGTAGCCCCACCAATCGCTGAAGGTGCTGGCGCTGGCGCCATGGCGCCTCATTGCCGGGGCCACCTTGTACCCTTCGAGGATGTGCGTGAAGGTGTTCACCTTGAAGCGCATGCTGTCCGCCACATGCATGAGCATGGCGATCTCGCTCTGCACATAGCTGTGGCAGCTGATGTCGCGCTCCCCGCGCAGGATCTCCGCCAGCGCCTCCATCCGCAGGTCCCTCCGAGGAGAGAGCCTGCCCTCCCGGTCCTTGGCCCTCAGGCCCGCCCATGCGGCATGCTCCGCCTCATAGGCGCGCGCCTGGTGGAAGGCATCGTAGAACGCCTGCTCAACGCCCATGCGCGTCTGGGGGAAGCGCGTGCCGCCGCCCCAATTGCTCTGTTTCACGTTCTCGCCCAGGGCGAACTTGATGCGGGGCCGCGCGCCCTTCAGGAGCAGGCTGTCCGCTGCATGGCCCCAACGCAGCTTGATCACCGCGCTCTGCCCGCCGATGGGGTTGGCGCTGCCGTGCAGCTGCTGCACGGTGGTGACGCCGCCGGCAAGGTTCCGGTAGATGTTGACATCGTCCGGATTGATCGCATCGCCGATCCGCACCTCGCTGGTGATGTGGTGCGAGCCCTCGTTCACGCCACGCGCAATGGCGATGTGCGAGTGCTCATCGACGATGCCGCAGGTGAGGTGCTTCCCCTGGGCATCCACCTCCACCACCTCCGGCTTGGCCTTGGGCGGGAAGAGCGCCTGCGGATCGATCCGCTCGCCCACCGCCATCACCTTCCCCTGATGGATGAGCACATCGGCCCTGCGCAGGATGCCGTTCGCGGTGTTCGTCCAGACCGTTGCGCCGCGGAAGAGCACGGTCTGCTGCTCGGGCGCCTTCGTCCAGCCGAAGCCGACAAGGGGGCGGCTGATCGGGCCGCGGGCCGGCGTCGGCTTCGTCGCTGCCGTATCGGGCTTGGCGCCCTTGCCGGGCATCGCATCGGCCTTACGCACCGCGCTCCAGGCGAACCAGGCCCCGCCAGGCTTCTGCCCTTGGCCCGCCCATACGCCGCCGCCGCCATGGACGGTGCCGTTGAGGCGGATCAGCGCATCGGGCTTGCCCTTCGGTGCGAAGCTGAGGCTGAGTACGCTCCCGTTGACCTCGAAGCGCGGCTTCACCTTCAGGCTATCGGGCTCATCGGGCCGGCGGATGCTCACCTCGGGCTTCGCCGGCTCACCGCCCACCTCCATGAGCCAGATGGCATCGCCGAGGTTGAGGTCGTAGGTGCCCGCCAGCCTGGGCTGCTCCGGATCGGCCAGCAGGTACCGCTTCCCCTCCACCCAGTTCTCGTGGATCGTATTGCGTTCGTGCAGCAGGTGGTGCGAGGTGATCAGGAAGGAGGCCCGCATACCGGGCCGCAGGGCGCCATAGCGGTCCTCCAAGCCATAGAGGCGCGCAGGCTCGACGGTGAGCTTCTCGATGGCGCGCGCGCTGTCAAGACCATGGGCCACCAGCTGGCGGAGATCCTTCCAAAGGTCCTTCAGGTCCTTCCGGCCATGTGCGGTGAGCGCAAAGGGGATGCCCATGCTGTCCACCAGCTGCGGGTTGCGCATGGCGAGCTCCCAATGCTTCAGCCGCGCATAGCTGACTTCCAGCGCGTCCAGTGGATCCTCCACATCGTAGGCCTGGGGCTGCGCGAAGGGGATGATCAGGGGCATGGCCGCAGCCTTCACCTCCTCCAGCCGGGCGTACTCATCGCCCGCTCCCTTGATGATGCCCGTGAGGCCCTGCTCCTTGAGCAAGGCGGACCAGCGCAGGATGTCATTGCGGTCCGTCGCCTCCACCACGATACGCGTGCCCAACTGCGCGGCCAACGCCTCCAGCACGGCGTCCGTGTGCCGACCGGCCGGCTGGGCGGCATGCCACCGGGCGTCGAGTATCGCCTGGCGCAGCAACGCGATGCTGCCCATGAGCGAGCTGGGGTAGGGATCGGGCGAGCTGCCCTTGCTGAAGCTTAGGTGCGCAGCCGTTCGCGGCTGCACCACGCTCTTCACCGGTGGCTCATCGTTGAGTGCGATGGCCGCGGAGGTGCCCCGGGCGATGCCATCCATGCGGTGGGCGACGACCAGGGCATACCCTTGGGCACGGAGCGCCGTCGCGCGGTCCCCGTCGGGCCTGTAGAGCGCATGGGCATCAGCGTCGGCGCGAAGGGCAGCGTTCCAATGCCGGGCGGCCCGGTGCTCGGCCTTCCGCTCCTCGGCCGTGCTGGCCGGAAGCCCCAGGTCGCTGTAGGGCTCGATGAGCGCCGGCCAGAGATGCAGGCCGTCGAGGCGGCGTACGACGGCACCTTCCGGCACGCTCACCTTCTCACCGACGGCAATCACCCGGTCGCCCTGGATGAGAAGGGTGCCATCCCGAACAACGGTGCGCGCATCGATGTGCAGCACCGCCCCGGTGAAGGCATGGACCGGCTGGGCAGCATCGCGCACATGGGCCGGGGGACGCATGCTCTGGCCATGCAAAGCCAGTGGAGCCAACAGGGGCAGGAATCGGAGCGCGCGCATTCGGGTGCGGCGAAAGTAGCCGGGCGGCGGCTTCGCGGGCGCAGAGCGGGCCAGCGCCGCTACATTGGGCGCATGGCAAACCGGGAAACAAAGGAGCGCAGGGCGCCCGATGCGCTGCTGATCATCGCCGCGGTGCTCGCGCTCGCCGTGGCATGCACCTGGATCGTCCCGGCCGGGTCGTTCGAAAGGCGCGAAGCGGTCACCGAAGCCGGCACGCGCACGGCCGTGGTGCCGGGCACCTACCACGCCGTGGATGCTACGCCCGTGCCGTGGTGGGGCTTCTTCACCGCGCCGGTGAAGGGATTCACGGACCATCAAGCGGCCATGATCATGGCCTTCGTGCTGCTGATCGGCGGGGCCTTCGCCGTGCTGAACGCAACGGGCGCCATCGATGCGCTGCTCTTCCGTGTGCTCCGCTGGGCCCGCGACCACCCCGGCCGCAAGCGATTCGTTATACCGGCCCTCATGCTCGCCTTCAGCATCGGAGGGAACACCTTCGGCATGGCGGAGGAGGTGCTCGTGTTCCTCATGATCACCATCCCGCTGGCGCGGAGCCTGGGCTGGGATGCCGTGGTGGGCGCGGCCATCCCCTTCCTCGGCGCCGGCGTGGGCTTCGCAGGCGCGGCGTTCAATCCCTTCACCGTGGGCATCGCACAGGGGCTTGGCGAACTGCCGTTGTTCAGCGGGTGGGAGCTCCGCATGGCGCTGTGGGCCGTGCTTACGGGAATCGCCATTGCCTTCGTGATGCGCTATGCCGCCCGGCTTGAGGCGGATCCGCGCCGCAGCATCCTGCACGGCGTGTCAGGACGGGCCACTGAGCATGGCGCACTGGAAGAGAAGCCGCTCACCGGCCGCCGCATCGCGGTGCTGGCGCTCTTCGCCCTCACCATCATGGCGCTCATCGTGGGCGTGAACCGCTACGGATGGTACATCGAGGAAATCGCCGGTCTCTTCATCGGCATGGGCGTAGCCGCGGCCATGATCGGCGGCATCGGTGCGGATGCCGCGGCCAAGGCCTTCGTGGGCGGTGCACGCGACATGGTCGCCGCCGCGCTGCTCATCGGGCTGAGCCGCAGCGTGCTGCTGGTGATGCAGGAGGGCCAGGTGGTGGACACGGTGCTCCATGCGCTCAGCGGCGCCATCAGCGGACTGCCGGCATCGGTGAGCGCGCAGCTCATGTTCGCGGTGCAGTTCGCCATCAACTTCTTCGTGCCCAGCGGCAGTGGCCAGGCGGCACTCACCATGCCGGTGATGACGCCGCTGGCGGACCTGCTCCACATCCCGCGGCAGACGGCCGTGCTCGCCTACCAGCTCGGCGACGGACTCTGCAACTTCGTCATCCCCACCAGCGGCGTCACCATGGGCATCCTGCAGATCGCGGGCATCCCCTTCGGCGCCTGGCTGCGATGGATCGGGCGGCTCATGCTGCTGCTGGTGGGCGCCGGCATGGCCTTCCTGGCCCTCAGCGTGGCCGTCTGGCAGCCCTGACCGCGCTGCCCCGCCCTACCTTCGCGCCGCTCCGAATCCCGCACCATGAACTCCGGCTTCCTCTCCTTCGCGCACAGCCTGCTGCGCTACGGCGTGCTGCTCTTCGTCCTCGTGGCCTTCCTGGTGAGCCTGCGCGGGCTGCTGCTCCGGCGGCCCATCCTCACCTGGGAGCGCATGGCCGCGATCATCGCCGTGGTGCTCTGCCATGTACAGCTCGTGCTGGGCGCCATCCTCTACATGCAGAACTTCCAGGCCATCTCCCGCATGGAGGGCGCGCAGCTCCGGTTCTGGAAATTCGAGCACATCGGCACCATGGTGATCGCCATCGTGCTGGTCACCTTGGGCCGGTCCCTGGCCAAGCGGGCAACGGAGGAGCCCCTGAAGCAGCGCCGCATCGCCATCTTCTACGGCATCGCGCTGATACTCATGCTCTGGGCGGTCCCCTGGCCCATCCGGGACGTGGGGCACGGACTGGGATGGCTATGAGAAGGAGCCTCATCACCCTCACCGCGCTGGCCCTCATGGTGCTGGCCTGCGGCAACGGAGCCTCGGCCGAAGCCCCACTGGAGACGGGCGGCGACCAAGGCGCACAGCTGTTCCGCCTGCACTGCACCCTGTGCCATGGCAAGGATGGCCGCTTGGGATTCAACGGCGCCAAGGACCTCACGGCCAGCGCGCTCTCGCGCGCCGAGATGATCGCACAGGTGACCAACGGCAAGGGGAAGATGATGCCCTATAAGAACGTGCTCACCGCGAAGGAGATCGAGGCCGTGGTGGACTACACACGCAAGCTGGGGCAGGCGCGATGATCGACCCGCTGGAGCTGAAGGGCAAGGCCGAGAAGGCCGTGCTGGTGGGCCTGATCACCGATGAGCAGGACGCTGACCAGTCGAAGGAGTACCTGGACGAGCTCGAGTTCCTGGCCGCCACCGCCGACATCGCCACGCTGAAGCGCTTCACCCAGCGCATGCACAAGCCCGACGGCCGCAGCTACATCGGCAGCGGCAAGCTGGCCGAGGTGAAGGCCTGGATGGAGGCGAACGGCGCCGACTGCGTCATCTTCGACGACGAGCTCACGCCGGCGCAGCAGCGCAACTTGGAGAAGGAGATCGGCAAGCCGGTGCTCGACCGGCCGCGCCTGATCCTGGACATCTTCGCCCGCAGGGCGCGCACCGCGCACGCCAAGAAGCAGGTGGAACTGGCGCAGTACGAGTACATGCTGCCGCGCCTCACCAAATTATGGACGCACCTGGAGCGCCAGCGCGGCGGCACCGGCACGCGCGGCGGCGCCGGCGAGAAGGAGATCGAGACCGACCGCCGCCTGGTGCGCGACCGCATCGCGCTGCTCAAGGGCCAGCTCAAGGACATCGACAAGCAGATGGCCACCCAGCGTGGCAACCGCGGCAAGCTGGTGCGCGTGGCCCTGGTGGGCTACACCAACGTGGGCAAGAGCACGCTCATGAACCTGCTCAGCAAGAGCGACGTGTTCGCCGAGAACAAGCTCTTCGCCACGCTCGACACCACCGTGCGCAAGGTGGTGCTCGGCAACCTGCCCTTCCTGCTCAGCGACACCGTGGGCTTCATCCGCAAGCTGCCCAC
>DDRC01000065.1:0-866 GCA_002342985.1 Flavobacteriales bacterium UBA2426 | reverse complement strand
ATCAGCCACCACAACTTCGAGGAGCAGTACGAGACCGTGAAGCAGACCCTGAACGAGATCGGCGCGGGCTCCACCCCCACCGTCGTCGTCTTCAACAAGATCGATGCGTACCGCCCCGCGCCGCACGACCCCGACGACCTGGCGCCCAAGCGCGTGGACCAGTACTCGCTGGAGGAGCTCAAGGCGAGCTGGATGGCCCGGATGACCACCGAGGAGTGCATCTTCATCAGCGCCGCGGCCCGGCAGAACATCGATGCGCTGCGCAAGCTGCTCTATGAGCGGGTGAAGGCCATCCACATCGCGCGCTATCCCTACGAGAGCGACCTGCTCTTCAAGGACGAGTACCTGGAGCCTTGAGCGCACGGAAGCCGGCGGCACGGCGCTCACCCTCCGCGAAGGGGAAGCGCGGCAGGAAAGGCGGCTCCGGCAGAGTGCTCCTGAAATGGGCCTTGATCGGGCTGGCCGCCGCCCTCATCGCGTTCTTCAGCCTGCTCCAGGCCGTGCGCATGGGCGCCTTCGGCGCGCTGCCCACGGAGCAGGAGCTCGGCAGCATCCGCAGCGAGGAGGCCACGCTCATCCTCGCTGAGGACGGCACGCTCATCGGCAAGCTCTTCGCCAAGGACCGCACCAACGTGCGTTACAAGGACCTGCCGCAGCACCTCATCGATGCCCTGGTCTCCACCGAGGACGCACGCTTCTTCCAGCACGCCGGGGTGGACGGCCGCAGCTACATCCGCGTGTTCTTCCGCACGCTCCTGGGGCGCGATCGCAGCGGCGGCGGCGGCAGCACCATCTCCCAGCAGATCGTCAAGAACCTCTACGGCCGCAGCGACCACGGGCCGCTCACCATCCCGGTGAACAAGATG
>DDRC01000239.1 GCA_002342985.1 Flavobacteriales bacterium UBA2426 | reverse complement strand
TCGAACTCCTTCAGCGTGCGTGAGGCAAGCACCTTGTCCCCGTTCGCCAGGTGGAAGCGGGTGTAGTTGCCATCGCTCTCGCACCGCACGATCTCGGCGGGGGAGAGGAGGTGGAAGCCTTCCGCGGTGGGCAGCGTGAGCCGGTCGGTGAGCGCAAGGCGGAGCGCTTGCACCTGCTCGGCGGAGCGGTCCTCCACGGTCGCAATACGTTCCAAGGCTTCCTGCAGGTCCGCGCGGACCACGGGCTTCAGCAGGTAGTGGGCGGCTCCGTGCTTGAAGGCGTCCACCGCATAATGGTCGAAGGCTGTGATGAAGATCACGCGCGGCCGATGGCCCTCGAGCTGGTCAAGCACATCGAAGCCGGTGCCATCGCCCAGCCAGATGTCGAGCAGCAGCACATCGGGCCTTTCCCTGCCGATGAGCTCCACCGCGGTGACCACGTTCTCGGCCTCGCCCACCACCTTCAGCTCCAAGGGGATGCCGGCCAGAGCGGCCCGCAGGCTCGCACGGGCGGGTGCCTCATCATCCACGATCGCCAGCCGCAGCATGCTCGTCAAGTGTTCTCACCTGCATGCGCATGGTGATGGTGGTCCCCGAAGGTGTTCCTTCCGGATCGTGAAGATCGGTCACGAGGACCGTGTCGCTCAGGTTGCTCCGTTGGTCGAAGAGTTGCACGCGCCGCCGCACCAGGTCCAGGCCCATGGAGGTGCCGCCGCGTCGGGATGGTCGTTGCGCGGCGGCCGCGCGGCCCACGCCATTGTCGGTCACCTCGATGTGCAGCACGGACCCGGCCTGGTCGATGAGCACCTGCACATGGCCGTTGCGCCCTGAAGGGAACGCGTGCTCCAGCGCGTTCTCAACCAACGGTTGCACCAGCATGGGTGGCACGGCCACGCGTTCCGGACGTACGTAGGGTTGCACTTTCAGGTTCCAGGTGAACTGGCCGGGCCGGCGGTTGGCGCTGATCTGCAGGTAGTGCTCCACCAGTTCGATCTCCTGGGCCAGGGGAATGGTGCGCCGCCGGCTGGTCTCCAGCACCAGGCGGAGGTACTTGCTCAGGTGGCCCACATGGTCGTTCGCCACCAACGGATCACCGCCGGCATACAGCCCTGGAATGGTGTTGAGCGCATTGAAGAGGAAATGCGGGTCCATCTGCAGGCGCAGCGCCTGCTGCTCCAGTTCGGCCTCGCGCTGGAGCGCACGTTGGCGGTTGCGTTGCACCACGGCCCACGCCAGCGCCGCAATGGCGAGGGCCAGCACACCGATGCCCACGGCGATCCACCGGTTGCGGTCGGCCCGCAGTTCGGCCAGGTCCTGCTGGGCACGCAGGCCCGCGTTCTCGCGGTCCTTGCGCTCGGTGTCGTAACGCAACCGCAGTTCCGACATCGCACTGCTCACACCGGCGTTCATCAGGGAGTCGCTGAGCACATGGTAGGTGCGGTAGTGCACCAGCGCGTTCGCGTGGTCGTTCATCTGCTCATGCAGGTTCGCCAGCGAGGCATGGGCCTCCTTCATGTCCTCCAGGGAACCGATGCGTTCTGAAATGGCCAGGCTGCTGTCGAGCAGGGGCTTCGCTTCCGCATGGCGGCCCTGTGCGCGACGGACATCACCCAGTCCGTAAAGACAACGGATCTCCACCTCGTAGTTCCCGTTCGAGCGTGCTTTATCCAAGGCATCGATATAGTACTGGGCTGCACTATCCAGTTGTCCCATGCGCTCGAAGGCAAGACCGATGTTGCTGAGCTGCATCTCGCGTTCGGCGCCGTGGTCCAGGCTGTCCTCGCATGCCAGGCTTTCCTTCAGCACCACCACGGCGGTATCGAGCTGGCCGGCCTCGATCAGCAGTACGCCCAACCCGTTCAAGCTGCTGTGCACGGCGCCGGGGTCATGCCTGCGTTTGAGGGTGATGCTGCGCAATAGATACGACATCGCTTGGTCGAGACTATCGCGGCGCCATTGCAGCAGGCTGAGGTTGTGCAGGGTACGTGCCATGCCCATGCTGTCGCCACGCAACTCCTTCAGGTGAAGGGAGGCCAGCCCTTCCTGGAGCGCACCCGCGTAGTCACCCTGAATCTGCCGCACCACGCCGATGTTGGTGTGCGCACTGCCGATCCAGAAGGTGTCCCTGGCTGTCGTCGCCAGGGACATCACCTCCTGGTAGCAGGCCAGGGCACTGTCCAACTGCGAGTTCCGCTGGTGTATTTGGCCCTTCATCGAGAGGGCATGCAGCCGCTGCTTCTGCAGTTCGGGCACGCCATCACTGGCCAGCAGAATGGGACGCAGCACGCTATCCGCTTCACCGGTCCTGCCGGTGCGGAAGTAGGTCAACGCGCTGTCCAGTTCGGTGCGGAAGGTCAGCGTATCCAGTTGGACGTGTTCCGCGGTGTGGCGGGAGGTCACCGGGTCACCGCAGGCGACCAGGTAGGTCATCACCGCGAAGAGGAACAGCCTGTTGATCACCGATCAAAAGTGCATCATCGCACGGCAACGCGTGCCAGGCGTGTGCCGTACGGTCCGATCGAACGAACATGGTAGGTGCCCGGGGCCACGCCATCCAGTTCCATCCGCGTGCGTTCATCGCTGGAGCGGAGCTCACGCACCGTGCGCCCCTGCGCATCGATGAGTTGGATCCGCTCGTTACCCGTCGTTTCTTCAATGATGAGGTGGTCACTGGCTGGCACAGGGAAGATGCGCCATGCGGGTCCGGTCACTTCGGTGAGGTCCGTGGAGATGATGGAGAAGCAATCGCCGGTGACAGTGCAGCCTTGGTCCGTGATGATCACGGCGTAGCTGCCGTTCTGTGAGGCCACGAAGCTTTGAGCGGTGGCACCCGTGATCGGGGCGTTGCCTTGCAGGCAATCGATCCATTGATAGGAAGCGCCGCTGAGCACGGCGGTCAGGACAGGGTCTTCCACCTGTACCGAGGCATCGACATCCACGATCGTGAGCTGCAGCGTGGCCGTACTGTCGCAACCAATGGCATTGATCAGCGAGGCCATGTAGGTGCCGCTGGTGGCGTAGGTGTTGCCGTTCCAGGAGTAGGCACCGCAGTTGCTCACCGTGGTGGTGGAGCTGGTGGGCTGGCTGATGGTGAGCTGCAGCGTGGCGGTGCTGTCGCATCCGGCGGCCGTGGTGAAGGTGGCGGTGTAGGTGCCGCTGGTGGTGTAGGTTGTCCCGTTCCACGTGTAGGCGTCACAGTTGCTCACAGTGGTGGTGCTGCCCACCACACCATCCTGGATGGTGAGCACGAGGAACACGGTGCTGTCGCAATTCGCGGTGCTGAGCAGGTTCACCACGTAGTCCCCGCTCTCGGTGAAGGTCTGTCCACCGATGATGTAGATGCCGCAGGCGGTCACG
>DDRC01000128.1 GCA_002342985.1 Flavobacteriales bacterium UBA2426 | reverse complement strand
GCCCCGAGGTCTTCTTCGCGCAGATCGCCGCCGGCGTGAAGCCGAGCGAGAGCATCTACGGCGAGGCCTGGCGCATGGTGGATGCGCGCACCCGGGACCGGCACGCCGCGATCCTGAACGAAACGCCGTGGTGCGACCTGAAGGCGAGCGAGATCATCCTCCAGCGCATCCCGGAAGGCAGCGATGTACACCTGGCCAACAGCACCCCCGCGCGCTATGCACAGCTCTTCGACCGCCGCATGGGGCTGCGCTGGTTCAGCAACCGCGGCACCAGCGGCATCGACGGCTGCACTAGCACCGCCGTGGGCAGCGCCTTCGCCTCGCAGCGGCCCACCACGCTCATCACCGGCGACACGGCCTTCCTCTACGACAGCAACGCCT
Organism: Flavobacteriales bacterium UBA2426; assembly: GCA_002342985.1. Classification (GTDB taxonomy): domain Bacteria; phylum Bacteroidota; class Bacteroidia; order Flavobacteriales_F; family PHOS-HE28; genus PHOS-HE28. The sequence goes on along the minus strand of DDRC01000128.1, from coordinate 58,258 downwards.
TCTGGAACAAGCACCTCTCCCCTGCCCTGCGCATCATCGTCATCGACAACGGCGGCGGCAACATCTTCCGCTACATCGAAGGACCGGACAAGGACCCTGCATTGCTCAAGTGGTTCGAGGCGCCGCATGGGCGCGATCCGCTGGCACTGGTGAAGTCGTTCGACCTGCCGTGGCGCGAGGCGAAGGATGGCGATACGATGCGTGAGGGTTTGGATTGGCTCTACGGCGACCACACGAAACCAGCCGCGCTCGTGGTGCGAACGGATGCGGAGCTGAGCCCGAAGGCGCTGCGGGAGTATTTCAAATCCCTGAGGTCATGATTCCACCGAACAGATTCGCCGTCATCCTCATCGTGTTGTTCGGAGCAGCGATCAGCCATTCGGCCGTCGCTGGTTCCGGCACGGCCAGGCTCACGTGCACATCGGCTTCAGGCAAGACGACCTTCTCCGCATTCTTGCAGGATATCACCGGCATCTTCGAGGGAGGCACGTTGACCATCGATGGCGAGTCGATTTCGTTTCCTGAAGCGGGCAACTGCGACACTGGGGATGTGGTCTGGGACCCCGAGAACGGCGTGTTCACCATTTCGTTCATGCATGGCGCTCCGGACGGGCCGATCTGGTTCAGATTCTGGGCATTGCCAGGAACATTCCGGATCATCTCGAAGGACCGCGGCTCCGCCAACGGGGCCATCTATGAGTTCGACGGCGTAATCGAGTCGAAGGAACCACGGCCGGACAAGAGTCTGATCACGCCCCGAATCAAGTTGTCCTGTCGCTTGGAATACAAGATTTGAGCATGTTGAAGCACTGGCTCGCCGCCTTCCGCCTCCGCACACTGCCTCTGGCCGTGAGCAGCATCATCGCGGGAAGCGCGCTCGCGTGGTTCCATGGCGCGTTCCAGGCACCTGTCCTGGTGCTGGCGCTCATCACCGCTATCCTGCTGCAGATCCTCAGCAACCTGGCAAACGACCTCGGTGACCACCAGCACGGCACCGACAACCAGGAGCGCGTGGGGCCGCAGCGCGCGGTGCAGAGCGGAGCCATCTCGCCGGCCGCAATGAGGCGCGCCATGATCATCTGCGGAGCGCTGGCTTTCGCCAGCGGCATCGCGCTCATCATCACCGCGCTCGGGCTCTCGCCGGTCACGCTCGCGTTCCTTCTGCTCGGGCTGCTCGCCATCGGTGCGGCGGTGAAGTACACCTTCGGCAGGAACCCTTACGGCTATGCGGGGCTCGGCGACCTGAGCGTGCTGCTCTTCTTCGGCATCGTCGGCGTCTGCGGCACCTACTACCTGCACACCGGGTATATCGACACGATCATCCAGTTGCCCGCATTCGGCTTCGGCCTGCTCAGTACCGGCGTGCTCAACGTCAACAACCTGCGCGACATCAGGAACGACAAGTCCAGCGGCAAGATCACCATGGCCGTGCGCCTCGGCTTCGATGCGGCCAAGGGCTACCACGGCATCCTCCTCATGGGCGGCCTCCTGTGCCTCATCGCCTTCACCGCGGTCGCCTTCCGGGGCATGCCGCAATGGGGCTGGTTGATCACTTTGCCCGCGCTAGGCACACACTTGCGCACGGTGCTCCGCGCGCATGATCCCGCCTCGCTCGATCCGCAGTTGAAGAAGCTCGCGCTCATCACCTTCTTCACGGCGCTCGCCTTCAGCGCCGGGCTTATCCTTGCGGCATGATCAAAGCGCGCTGGATCGAACGCACGCTGCAACCACGCTTCGAGCTCGGCACATCGAAGGGCCCGATCCATGCGCGCACTGTCTGGTACATGATCGCCTGGAATGAGGACCAGCCGCAACTGAAGGGCATCGGCGAGGTCGCGCTCTTCCCCGGTCACAGCAAGGAATTCCCCGCCGATGTGAAGCTGAAGCTGACGGAGCTCTGCGAGCGCACCGACAACTGGGCCGCACGCGCCATGACCGACCTGGCCGATGTGCCCAGCGTGCGCTTCGCCGTGGAGCAATGCCTGCGCGACCTCGAGGCCGGCGGCACCAAGACGCTCTTCCCCTCGGACTTCACGCTGGGCAAGCAGGGCATCCCCATCAATGGCCTGGTCTGGATGGGCGACAAGCCCACCATGAAGCAGCGCATCCGTGAGCAGATCGAAGGCGGCTACACCACGGTGAAGATGAAGATCGGCGCCATCGGAATCGATGATGAGCTGGAGCTGCTTCGCGCCGTGCGCAAGGAGTTCAGCGCGGACGACATCACCTTGCGCGTGGATGCGAATGGCGCCTTCAGCGCGCACCAGGCGCCCGAAGTGCTCAAGCGCCTCGCCGAATTGCAGGTGCACAGCATCGAGCAGCCCGTGGCGCCAGGGCTCTTCGAGGTGATGGAGGAGCTGTGCGCGAGCACGCCCATCCCCATCGCCTTGGACGAGGACCTCATCGGCCTGAACACCCACGACGCCAAGGCGGACCTGCTCGACCATGTGAAGCCGCAGCACATCGTGATCAAGCCGAGCCTCGTGGGCGGCTGGAACGCCGCGCATGAGTGGATCGGGCTCGCCGAGGCGCGCGGCATCGGCTGGTGGATCACCTCCGCACTGGAGAGCAGCATCGGCCTCAATGCCATCGCGCAATTCACCGCCACGCTGAACGTGACCGCGGCGCAGGGCCTCGGCACCGGCAAGGTCTACGCGAACAACATCCCATCGCCCCTGCTGGCTGAGCGCGGCTACCTGCGCTACCGCCCCGAGGCGGAGTGGGACCTCTCGCTGCTCGACTGATGGCCGAGCGATCGCCCTATCCGTCCATCGCCAAGGCCTTCGAGCGCATCACCCTTGATGGTGAATCGCTTTCCGCGTTCGCGTTCCTCCAGCGGCTGGAGGATCGAGGCCGCAAACGCGATGAGGTTTGGATCCGCGAGCTGCGCATGACCATGTCCCAACTGATCGCCCATGGCCATCTGCCGGCGATCACCAGCGGCACCACCGGTCCGCCCAAGCGCTTCACCATCCCCAAGCGCGATCTCGTGATGAGCGCGCGCCTGACGGGCGCCGCCTTCCAACTGATGCCAGGGGACCGCGTGCTGCACTGCCTTCCCGCGCAGTTCATCGCCGGCAAGATGATGCTCATGCGCGCCTTCGCCCTGGGGCTGGATATCCACCTGATCAACCCGCGCGGGAGCGTGCTGGACAACCTGCAGGCGCAAGAACGCTTCCGCTTCACCGCCATGGTGCCGCTGCAGCTGCACCGCGCCATCCAGGAGGACCGCGGCCGCGTGGAGCGGCAGTTCGACACGATACTGCTCGGCGGCGGCCCGGTGAGCGATGCGCTGATGGAGGTCCTCAGCACCCTCGGGACGAATGTCCTCCAGAGCTACGGCAGCACGGAGACCGTGACGCATGTGGCCCTCCGCCGCATCAATGGCCCAGCGCCCGAGGACCATTTCACCGCCATCGGCGCATGCCACTTCGCCCGCGACCCGCGCGGATGCCTGGTGGCATACACGCCGCACCTCGGCACGAAGCAGCACGTGACCAACGACCTCGTGGAACTGGTCGACGACACACGGTTCCGCTGGCTCGGCCGTATCGACAATGTGATCCTCAGCGGCGGCAAGAAGATCTTCCCCGAGCAGCTCGAGGCAAGGACCGCCGGGGCGATCCCCTATCCGCACTACTTCACCCGCGTGCCAGACCCGGTGCTGGGCCAGGCGGTGATGCTGGTTCTGGAGACCGAGCTGCCGCGGGAGCAGGTGCTGCCCGAGGTGATGGAGAAGCTCACGGCCGTGCTGCATCCGCACGAATGGCCCCGGCGCGTGCAGGCGCTGCACCGCATCAGCCGGACCCCCAGCGGCAAGATGATCCGGGGGTGAGCAGGCGCCTCAGCGCATGTTGTTCACGGCCTCCTTGTCCAAGGGCTCCTCATCGTCATCATCGAGCGGCCTGACCCCGGTGTAGGTGCGCCACTTGGCCAGCACGGCTTCCATGTCGGCCGGCAACGGGCTCTCGAAGCGCATGCGGCGGCCCGTGGCAGGATGATCGAAGTCGAGCGTGCGGGCATGGAGCGCCTGCCGCGGCAGCAGTTCGAAGCAGTTCTCCACGAACTGCCGGTACTTGGTGAAGGTGGTCCCCTTCAGGATGCGGTCACCTCCATAGGCGGCGTCGTTGAAGAGCGGATGGCCCGTCCACTGCATGTGGACGCGGATCTGGTGGGTGCGGCCGGTCTCGAGCTTGCATTCCACCAGCGTCACGTATCGGAATCGCTCCACCACGCGCCAGCGGGTCACCGCCGGCTTGCCCTGCTCGCCGTCCGGGAAGACCTGCATCACCGTCCGGTCCCTGAGACTGCGCCCGATGTGGCCCTCCACGACGCCCTCGTCCTCGGCGAAATCGCCCCACACCAGGGCGTTGTACCGCCGGTCGCTCGTCCGGTCGAAGAACTGGCGGGCCAGGTGGGTGAGCGCCTCTTCGGTCGTGCCCACCACCATCACGCCGCTGGTATCCTTGTCCAGGCGGTGCACCAGGCCGGGACGGGGGATCTCTGCGCCGGGCACGGCAGGGAGCTTGCCGAAGTGGAACAGCAACGCGTTCACCAGCGTGCCCGTCCAGTTGCCGTGGCCGGGATGGACCACCAGGCCCGCGGGCTTGTCGATCACCACCACATGCTCATCCTCGAACAGGATCCGCAGCGGGATGTCCTCGGGCAGCAGCTCCACCTCGCGCTGCGGGTAAGGCAGCACGATGCTGATGACATCGCCCGGCTTCACCTTCTGGCTCGGCTTGGCCGGCTTGTCGTTCACCAGCACGTTGCCCGCCCTGGCGGCCACCTGTATGCGGTTGCGCGAAGTGTTGGCCAGCCGGTCGAAGAGGAATCGGTCCAGACGGATCAGCGTCTGCTTCGGGTCACAGACGATGCGGTGATGCTCGTACAGCTCCTGCTCCTCGCGGAGCTCATCGGTATCCTGGGCCATCAGCGTTGGATCAGCAGCCGCTCCTGGGCGATGAGGGCGCCATCGCCGCCTTCGACGCGCACGATGTAGATGCCCGGGGTCAGCGCCGTGGCACTCAGCGCCCCCCCGGCGCGGTAAGGCTCCTGGAGCACCGACCGGCCCATTGCGTCGAAGACGCGCAACTCGGCCGTGCCATCGGCAGACGGGCATTCCACGGTGAAGGCCTCCCTGGCCGGGTTCGGATAGATGGTGACCGCGCGTGGGCTGTGCTCCTCCAGGCCGGCGAAGGGGTCATAGCCGGCGACGAAGACCGGACGCATCATCAACGAGCCTTCGAAGGAGGTGTTGGCGAAGCTCCCCGAGGTGCTGTAGAAGATCTTGTTCCTGTTGTTGCGGTTGCGGTCGAACCCGATGTTCATGGGCACCGCATTGGTCTGCGTCCAGCCGATGTAGAAGGTGTTCTCCACCCAGATGGTGCTGTCCAGCGGATACTCCACGAACCTGTCGATTCCGTCGAGCCGGTACTCCGGCGTGCTGAAGGTGAAATTCTGGTGCAGGACGGTGGGCGGCGTGAGGCTGCTCCACACGGTGATGAGGAAGGAGCCATTGAGCGGATTCTGCTGCGGCGGCGGATTGGCCTGCGGATTGAAGTACATGCGGACGGCGCGCAGCGAATCGCCCCCCACAAGGTCGAAGCGGTAGGCCAGGCGGGCGCCCGAGGCGTTCAGTCCATAGCCCATCTCCGCGCTGCCATCATCGTAGGCCATGTAGTTGCTGATCTCCTGCACGAAGGTGACCGTGTCGTTGTAGCGGTTGATGTCGGGCGTGGCGTTGGTCCAGAGCTTCACGCGCCAGAAGGCCGCATCGGTGCTCAGCGCGGGGTCGTAGGTGAAGTTGTTGGGCGCACCGGCCACAGGATGATTGCTGCTGAAGATCTGGCCGGCATTGTTGCTCGGATTGAGCCCATTGGTGAAAGCGCTCAAGGGCCCGGCGTTCTCCTCGCGGGCCAGCATGCCGTAGGTGATGAAGCGGTCCTGGCTGTCGAGGTTGCGCTGCTGGGCCTGGATGGATTGCGCCATATAGGACTGGGGCGCTTGGGCGAACTTGCTGAAGGTGACGCTGGCGTAGGTCTCCAGGAGGCTCGTCTCCGGATACATGTAGGCCACGTCGATCAGGCGCGTATCGTCGAAGGTGCGCTGCGCGCCCAATCGCACATAGTCGAGGTGCCAGTGGTCGAAGGAGCCGCTGAGCGTGGCGTAGTTCAGGAAGCGGAACTGGAAATCGGACTTGAGGAACTTGGTGAGCTTGATGGGCACCAGCACCTGCTCAAAGGGCTGGAGCGGGCGGTACGGCGTGCTCCATACACGGTACCAGAACTGCTCATCGGGGGCGTAGAACTCCAGGACCAGGCTGTCCTGCGGCTGCACGTTGCCATCGCCGCTGAGGCCTTGGGGCTGAAAGAAGAAGCTGAGGTAGAGCGAATCGGAAGGGTCGTACCCGGCGAGGTCGATCGGCACGGAGGTGAGCCGGTCGGCGATGCCATAGGAGGAGTACTGCGGGTAGTTGTAGGGATAGCCCGTGCGCGAAAGGCCGTCGAAGGTGGCCACGCCGATGCTGGGCGGTTCGATGGGGTAATTCCCGTTGATGTAGACGTCATCGTCCTCCCACAGCACCAAGGGCACCACGCTGCCGTCGGCATTGGTGTAGGTGGCCGCATCGGCCGCGACGGTATAGACGAGCAGCGAGTCCTGGATGTACTCCGGAGAGAGCAGGTCGAGCGTATCGGGCGAGGGCGACTGAACGGTGTCGAAGACGCTGTAGGCCGGCCAGGCGGTCACCGTCTGCCCTGTCACGGGGTAGGCCGTTACGTCGCGGACCGTGAGCGACACCGAGGGCAGGGCGCTCCGAACGGTCGTATCCAGCGCCGTGTCCGTGGTGTAGAGGAAGGTGGTGTCATCGCTGAAGACCATGTCCGGCGTGGACACGCCGGCCACCTCGAGCCGATAGCTGGTCTCCGTGAGCGACACGCCGGCATCACCAGGTTGCGCCCAGCGCCGGCGGGTGCGGTTGACGGAGAAGTCATCGATGATCGGCAGCACCGTCTGCGGCGCATTCTGATAGATGAAATGCGTGTTGAGCCCGTCCGACTTGCGCTGGGAATCGAGGGCCTCGGGGACGGGCCTTGCGTCGAGGGGCACCAGCACCTCCCCTTGGGCGAGGAGGTGCCCGGTAAAGCCAGCCAGGGCAATGGCGGGCAGGAGACGGTCAGGGTTCATCGATGCTGTCGGGTTGGGCATACCGAGCGGGATCGTTCCAGCCGGTGGCGGGGCGCAAGCCGGCGGTATCGGCGGTAAGCCAGAGGTCGATGGTGCTGCCCAGGGCAATGCGGTTATTGGAGCCTGAGGAGGGCGATTGGCGGCGCACCCGTGCAAACGATGAATCGGCCTTCGTATTGCAGGACACGCATTCAACCAGCACCCCCAGGTTCAGCGAGGCCATGTTGAGGACGAGTTGCACGTCGGCCAGGGATAGCCCGGTGAGGTCGGGCACCGGTACACGCTCCCCGTTCTCGCCGCTACCCAGCACCAAGGTGATGGCCTCGCCGCGACGGATACGCTCGTCCGGTGCGATGGGCTGGCCCTTGTAGAGCTGGGCGATCACGCAATCCACACAGGGGTCGGGCTTGTACTGCAGCTCCTTCACCTTCAGGCCGAGGATCTCGACGACCGAGAGCGCCTGCCGCTTGCTGAGGTCAACCAGCTTGGGCATGTCGATCATCTTGGGCTGGTTGGCGTTGAGCACGAGGTAGACCTTGCGGCCCGGCTTAACCTCCCGGCCGGCCTCGGGGTCCTGGTCCACCACGCTGCCCTTCGGCCGGTCGTCGGTGAAGACCGAGTCTATGACCACCGCCGTCAGATCGCGCTTGGCGAGCATGGCCTGGGCCTCCTCGAAGCTGACGCCGCCCACGTCGGGCACCCGCATGCCATCGCTGTGCCGTGTGTATGCTCTGAGCCAGGCCCAGCCGGCACCGAGCAGCAGCGCCGCCACCGCGATTGGGGCCAGAATAGGGAGCAGGCGCTTCATGGGAGGCGGGCGAAGATAGCCGGGGGCGGCCCGCACCATCCACAGGCCATGGTGCGTTCATGGCCGGGGCGGCGCTCGCTCCCTTGCAGGGGCTACGCCAACTTCGCCCCCAGAATCGCGTGCCATGCCCCTACCGCTCATCGCCATCGTACGTGGCGGCTACTCCGGTGAATCCGTCATCAGCATGCAGAGCGCTGCGCGCATGATGGCGGCCATCGACCGCAGCCTGTACGCACCGCTCTATGTCACCATCACGCGCGATGCGTGGACCTGCTCCACGGCCGATGAGCAGCCAATGGCTTTCGATCGCGGCACCTTCTCCATCGACCGCGGAGCGGGCCTTGAGCCATTCTCAGGCGCGCTCATCGCCATCCATGGCACACCGGGCGAGGACGGGCTGCTGCAGGGCTACCTGGACATGCTCGGGGTACCCTATCAGACCGGCGGCGTGCTCTCCATGGCACTCACCTTCAGCAAGCACAGCACCACCGCCCTGCTGCGCCAGGCGGGCATCGATGTCGCCCCCTCGGTACTCCTCTTCCAAGCCGATCCGGATGCGCAGGCCCGGGTGGATGCGCTGGGCTACCCTTGCTTCGTGAAGCCCGACCGCAGCGGGAGCAGCCTCGGCATCAGCAAGGTGAAGCAGGCCCATGAGCTCCCTGCCGCCCTCGACAGGGCGTTCGCGGAATGCACCACGGTGATGGTGGAGGGCGCCGTGGCCGGGCGCGAGCTCACCTGCGGGGTGATCGACCTGGGCCAGGGCCCCCTGCCCATGCCGGTCTGCGAGATCCGCACGGCGCGCGAGTTCTTCGACTACGAGGCCAAGTACCACAGCGCCGACACGCAGGAGCTCATCCCCGCGCCGCTGCCCGATGATGCGACGCGCCTGGTTCAGCAGCGCTCCGTGGCCATCTACCGAACGCTCGAATGCCGTGGCATGGCGCGCGTGGACCACATCTGGACCGGTGACCGGCTGGTGACCATCGAGGTGAACACCACACCTGGCTTCAGCGGGGCCAGCATCTTCCCGAAGATGCTCGAGGTCTCGGGCCTCGGCGTGGAAACGGCGGTGAACGGCCTGGTGCGGCGCATGCTTCAGCCGCGGCGCTGTAGGGCCGCCATGTAGCGCACCGCTTCGGCCATGGCCCGGCCGCGGTGGCTCATCGCATTCTTCTCCTCCGGGCTCATCTCCGCGAATGTGCGCGTGCTCCCCAAGGGCTTGAACACCGGGTCGTAGCCGAAACCGCCCTTGCCTTGTGGCGCTCCTGTGATGACGCCCTCCACGATGCCCTCGAACGTGCGCTCCTCGTCGGCGGATACGAAAGCGAGCACCGTGCGGAAGCGGGCCTGCCGTTCGGTTGCGCCATCCAGCTCCATCAGCAGTCGCCGCATGTTCGCCACCGGATCCCTGGCCTCGCCCGCATAGCGCGCGGAGCGCACCCCCGGCGCGCCGCCAAGCGCGTCAACCTCCAGTCCCGTGTCATCCGCAAGGCACGGCAGCCCGGTTCGGGCATGGGCATAGCGCGCCTTCTGGAGCGCATTCTCCGCAAGGGTCTCACCGGTCTCCGGCAGTTCGGAGGGAAGCCCCGCATCGGCGAGCGAGACCACTTCGAAGCGTTCGGGGAGCATGGCCCCCAGCTCGTCGACCTTTCCGGCATTGCCGGTGCAGAGGAGGATGCGCATCGGAAGGACGGGTGCCGCAACGGCGGTGATCCGGGGCGCGGCGAAGATGCAACACGGAGTCCGCCGGGTGACGCTTGATACATTGCCGGCCGCTAAGCCCCGCCTTTGCCCCTACGCAAAGCCATCGAGCATCTGCGGCACGATGTGCGCCGCATCCGCGAGAAGGACTCCTTCTCGCGCAATGCGTTCACGGTCTTCAGCGGCAACTCGGTGATGCTGCTGAGCCAGCTGATCCTCACGCCGCTGATCGCCCGCATCTACGGCCCCGAAGCCTATGGGATCTATGGCCTGGTGATGGCACTGGTGATGAACCTGTACGCCTTCGCCGACCTGGGCTACTCCAATGCGTACGTGCTGCCCAAGGAACCTGGGGACTTCTTCCACCTGCTGCGGCTCAACCTGGCCCTGCTGATGGCGGTGGCTCTGGCGGCGCTCGTGGCCGCCCTGGCGCGTGAAGGCATCTATCAGGCGTTGCCCTCTTGGTCGGCCATGGGCGACCTCTTCCTGCTCGTGCCCCTCATCCTCGTCGCCTATGGATCGGTACAGTTCGCCACCATGTGGCTGACGCGCGAGCGTGCCTTCCGCCGCAGCGTGATGATCGGCAGCGCTTCGCAGATCGGGCTGCGCGCCTTCAACCTGGTCTATGGCCTGATCACCAAAGGTGCGCTGCACGGACTGGTGCTGGGCGAGCTGGTGAGCGGCTGGGCTTCGCTCATCGCCTACCGCGTGGCCCTCTCGCGCCATGGCTGGCGCCACGTGCTCACGGGGTGGTCGCTGGCGGGGATCAAGCGGCTCGCCATCGAGTACCGGCGGTTCCCGCTCCTCACCTTCCCCGAGCGATGGGTCTCGCAGCTCGGCATGCAGCTGCCTGTCTTCCTCCTGATCGGCGACCCGGCGGTGGTGGGGCACTTCGCGCTGTCCGGTGCCCTGCTGCTGATCCCCTTGCGCGTCTTCGGCTATTCCTTCTCCACGGTCTATGTGCAGAAGGCCGCGGAAACAGTGGAGTCCGACCCCGAGCTGCTGGGCCGCATCACCAAAGGCCTGTACCAACGCCTGTTCTGGTTCGGACTGATCCCCTTCACCCTGCTGGTATTCTTCAGCGACGAGGCCTTCCGGCTCATCCTTGGCGAGGAGTGGCATGATGCGGGCGTGATCACGGCATACATGGGGCTGTTCTTCTACTTCCGCCTGCTGTCCGAGCCGATGGTGACGCTCTTCTATGCGCAGCGGCGCGAGCACCTGCTGCTGGTGTTCCAGTCCGTGCTCACCGCAGCGCGGCTCATCGCGCTGGTGGCGCTCATGCGGATCGATGCAGCTAGCGCCATCCTCGGCTTCTCGCTCGTGAGCGCCATCGGCTACCTGGTGCTCGGCCACCTCATCCTGCATGGCGTAGGGCAGCCGGCGCTGCGCCTCACGCTCCGCACCCTGGCCATCACCACGGCAGCCTGTGGGGCCCTGGCCGCCCTGCGCATGGCCGTGCTCGGCTCCTGGTTCCCCAGCCTGTGAGGGGTGGCGGTCTATTTTCGCAGGCGGCCCACCCATGCGCATCCTTCACATCGCCGGCTGGTACCCCCATCCGCAGGTGCCCGGCGAGGCGCTCTTCGTGGAGCGCCACGTGCGCAGCCTCAGCGGCCAAGCCGAAGCGGAGGTATGGCACATCGATGTGCGCCCCTCTCCGGGATGGAAGCTCACGCGACGCGGCCTTCGAGCCGACCGCACCCTCCTCCTTCACCTGCCGCTCCACCGCTGGCTCATCATCGAATGGATCGCCACGGCCCTCATCCTCTGGGCCTGGCTCACGCGCGACCGGAGCCGGCCCATCGATGCGGTGAACTTCCACATCGCCTATCCCAATTGCGCGCGCATCCGGTTGCTGAGGCGCATCATGCAACGGCCGATGGTGATCACCGAGCACTACAGCGCCTACCGGATCGGGTTCAACGCAACCGGGAGGGGCGTGGCCCGCATCAAGGCCATCTTCCACGCCGGTGCGCCCGTGATCGCGGTCTCCCGTGCGCTGGCCGCCGACATCACCCGCTTCGCAGGCCCCCCTGCACCTGTCATGCATGTGCTGGACAACGCCGTGGACACCGCGGTCTTCCGCCCGGATACCGAGCCGCGCCCCGAGCCCGGCCGCTTCTTCGCCATCGCGGGCTGGCGTAGCCCCAAGCGCCCCGACCTGCTGCTGCGCGCCCTGGAGCGGCTGCGGAGGAGCGGCCGTGACGCACGGCTGCGCATCGCCGGCAGCGGGCCCATGGATGCCTCCTTGCGCAAGCTGGCGGACGAACTGGGCCTAGGGCCGAGCGTGGTGTTCCTCGGACCGCTGGAGCCGACCGCAGTTGCCGAGGAGATGCGTGCCGCGCATGCGCTGGTGCACGCCGCGGACTACGAGACCTATTCCGCCGTGTGCGCGGAGGCACTCTGCTGCGGCACACCGGTCATCGCATCGTGGGTGGGCGGGATCGCGGAGTACCTCGATGACGGCCTGGGAGCATCCGTCCGGGAGGCGACGACCGAGGCATGGGCCGCTGCCTGGGAAGGCTCCTGGTCGAGGCTCCTGTCCATGGACCGCCGCGCCATTGCGCAGCATATGAGCGCGCGGGCGGGCATGCCGGCGGTTGGCGTGCGCTATGCCGCGATCCTGGAACAGGTCATCGCCACGGCGCCGCATGCATGAGCCGGCCATGGAACGGTCGCCATATTTGCCGGCCACGCCGATGATGGAACTCCGCGGCAAACGCATCCTGCTCATCAGCCCCGAGCCCTGGCACGGGCTCCACATGAGCAAGCACCACCTCGCGCAGGCCCTGGCCGCACGCGACAACGCGGTGTACTTCCTCGACCCTCCCCGGCCCGGCCAGCACGCCATCACCACCGAGCGCCAGGGCGATGTCACGGTGGTGCGCTACTTCCATTGGCTGCGCGGGGTGAACCGGCTGCCGCTGGGGATCAACACGTGGTACTACGGCCGGCTCATCCAGGCGATCGCCACCCGCACCGGCGGCCCTTTCGACATCCTCTGGTGCTTCGACACCAGCCGGCTTCAGGCCTTCCCGGAGGGCTTGGGGCTTAAGCTGCTGCACCTGGCCGACTACGACATCCTCTACACGGGGAAAGGCCTCATCCCCACGGCCGACCTGATCCTCACCACGGGCCAGGTGGTCGCCGATGCCGTGCGCGACCGTGCCCGCTGCCGCGTGGTGAACATCGGCCATGCGCTCGATACGCGTTGGACCAAGGACGCGGAACGCCTTGCCGAACGCACGCGGCCCGCTGTCCGTCATGCCCTGTTCATGGGACAGCTGGCGATCTCCTACAACGACTGGGAGGGCTTCGTGAAGGTGGTCTCGCGCCATCCGGACATCCGCTTCACCTTCATTGGGCCCTACGATCCGGCGTTTCCCGACCCGGCCTTCCATCAGCTGCTCGCCCTGCCGAACGCCGAGTTCACCGGGCTCAAAGCCAAGGATGAGCTGGTGCCCTTGGTGCGCGACGCCGACCTCCTGTTCTTCGGGTTCAGGTCGGCCACACGGGCCAAGGAGCGGGCCAATCCGCATAAGGTCCTCGAATACCTGAGCACCGGCAATGTGGTCGTGGGCTCGTACACGATGGAGTACGCGGGCCGCGATGACCTGATGGTGATGGCCCCGGAGGGCGGCGACCTCAACGCCGCATTCGACCGCGCGCTGGAAGGCTTCGCGGAGCTGGATGCCCCTGCCCAGCGCAGGCGCCGCATCGCGTTCGCGCTGGCGCGCACGATGCCCGCGCTGATCGCCCGCATCGAGAACGAGCTGCCGCGCTGAGCCATGGGACCGCTCGTCTCCATCGTGATGCCCACCTATAATGCGGAGCTGTTCATCGCCGACGCGATCAACTCCGTGCTGGCGCAGACCTATCCCAACTGGGAACTGCTCATCGTGAACGATGGCAGCACCGATGGAACCGCAGCCATCATCGAGCGATACCGGCACCCGCGCATCCGGGTCTTCCACCAGGCCAACACCGGCATCGGCGGCGCGCGCAACCTGGCGCTCGACCACGCGCAAGGGACGCTGCTGTGCACCCTGGATTCCGACGACGTGCTTCCTCCGGAGAGCCTCGGCCTGCGCGTGGATGTGATGCTGCGCGAGCCCGGCGTCGACATCGTGGACGGGATGGTGATGGTGATGGACCGCGGGCTCACGAAAGTGCTCCGTATCTTCCGGCCATCGTTCACCGGAGACCCGCACCCCGAGCTGGTGGCGCTGCGATCCACCTGTTTCTTCGGGCCCTCATGGATGCTGCGCTGGGATCCCACGACCACCCTGCGGTTCAGCACCGAGGTGACGCATGCGGAGGACCTCCTCTTCTACCTTCAGTACGGCAAGGGCAAACGCTACGTATCCATCGATGACGCCGTGCTCATCTACCGGGTCACCGGATTCTCGGCCATGTCCCGCCTTGATGGGCTCGAACGGTCGTACCGCGTCATCGCCGCCAAGCTCTCCCACGACCGCGGCCTCGCCACGCCCGAGCAGGCCCGGCAGTTCAACCGGAAATGGCGCTCCATCATGTTCAGGACCTGGCTCAAGGCCAGGAAGCCCTGGGCAGCGCTGCGCTCGCTGCTGCGCTGAACGCGGTCAGGCCCCCAGGGTGGCCCAGGTGCGGGCCAGGCCCTCCTCCAAGGCGATTTGCGGGGCGGTGCCCAGGACCTGGCGAAGCTTCGCGTTGTCCAGGACATTGATCGACAGGGCAGGGTAAACCGTGTCCATCGTCCGCAGCCGTGCCGTGTGGCCGGTGATGCGCTCGAGCAATCCAGCGAGCTGCCGCAGGTCGGTGCCGTGCCCGGTGCCCACATTCAGCACGGTCTCCTTCACGGGGCGATGGAGCGCTGCGACGAGCGCATCCACGAGATCGTCGACATGGATGTAGTCGCGCACCATGCGGGGGTCGTTCCAGCACTCCAGGTCGGCGCCCTGCCGCAAGCGGGCCATCCAGTTCTCCACCACGCCCTGCGGCTTATCGTGGGCCATGCTGCGACCATAGACATTCGCCGGGCGCAGCACCACGGATTCCGCGCCATGGGTGCGCGCAAGGGCAACCAGGTAGCGCTCCGCACAGAGCTTGGAGGCACCGTACACCCCAACAGGCTCCGTGGGATGGTCCTCGGTGATCGGGCTCCATCGCGGCTCGCCGTACACGGTGCCGCCCGAGGAAAGGAAGACGATACGCCGCACGCCCGCCAGAAGCGCCGCCTGGAAAAGGCGGAGGCTGCCCTCCACATTGGTGCGCAGATCGCCCAAGGGGTCTCGCTCCGCAGTTGATGGCACAGAAGACCACCCGGCATGCACGAAGACATGCACGCCCTCGAACAGGGATCGCAGCCCCTCGGCATCAAGCCCCTGCAGCATCGTGACCGGCAATCCGGCGAATCGGGACTTGACCCGTGCCACGGATTCAGGGCTTGAGGCCATCGGGCGCACCCGCACCGGCCTTCCATCGGCGCCCTGCGCCCATAGGCGCGCCACGAGCGCCCCACCGATGAAGCCGCTGGCTCCCGTCACCGCCACGGTCAGCGCGCTGTCAGGGGGCGCCATGCCGGGGAGACCAAGGGCTGCGCTGTCCATCGCTCATCGACCGGCCCATGGGAGCCGGCGCGGGCAATAGTAAGGCCGGGCGGCCGACGCAGCGGTAGAAGCGCCGGTTTACCTTGCGGCGGTGCGCCTGCTCCGCATCCTGGCCCTGATCTCGGCTGCGCTCTGCGCAGCGGGCGCCATCGCCATCGCTCTGCTCGATGACCGCTCCATCATCGCACTGGTGGCGCAGATGGCGGGCTACGGCCAGGTGGACAAGGTGGCCGGACTCCTCGGCCCCTCTCGCATCGCCCTGCTGCGCGCAGCACCCTTGGGTGCGCTGGCGCTGTCGCTATTGGTGGCCTGGAGGCCAGGCGTCGCCATGGCACCGCTGGCCTATCTGAGGTCGGCTGTGGCGCGCGGCCTGCGCATGGTGAGCGAGGCCTGGCGCGGGATGGCCGCCTGGGAGCGCGCTGCACTGCTCGTTATCGCCGTGTCGGCCACGGCCCTGCGGCTATGGCTGGCCGCCACCGAGCCGGCGCACGTGGACGAAGCCATGACGTGGCTGCTCTTCACCTCGCGCGGGCCGCTGGTGTCACTCAGCTACTACGCTGCACCGAACAACCACATCCTCCACTCCCTGCTCACGAATGCCACGGCCTGGGTGCCCGTGGCCCCGCTGCTCGCCATGCGCTTGCCCACCGTGCTCGTTGCATTGGCCGCACAGGCGAGCATGCACCTTCTGCTCCGCCGCCATGCCGGACCGGCTGCGGCCCTGATCGCCGGCGGCTTGCTGATGGGCCTGTTCCCGATGGTGTACTACGGCTACCAATCACGCGGCTACATGCTCACCGTGCTGGCGGCGACGGTAGCCATGGGAGCCCTGCTCTCCGCCACCCGCACCGGCGACCGCGCCGCCTTGCGGGCCTTGGCCCTTGCCTGCGCCGCCGGGCTCTTCACCATGCCTTCGTTCCTCTACCCTACGGCGCTCTTCTACGCCTACGCGATCCTGGCCCGTCGCTCACGCAACGATGCGGGGCACCGGTGGGCGGTGGTACGTTCGGCTGTGGTGGCGGCCGCCCTTACGGGGCTGCTCCACGCTCCGGCATTGGCCATGAGCGGTGCTGCGGCCTTCACGAGCAATCCATGGGTGAGGCCGACGGGCCTTGCCGATGTGATGGAGCGCTGGTGGCCGCATGTGCAATCAACCTTCGAATGGCTGACGGGCTCTCCGGCAGGCACCGCGCTAGGCATGGCCCTGGCGCTCGCTCCCTTGCTCCTCCGCGCGACGGACCGCATCGCCGCACAAGCCATCCCCTTCATGGTGCTGGGTTCCCTGCTCATCCCCTTCGTGCATGGCGTCATCCCCTTCGAGCGCACATGGACCTACCTGCTGGTGCCGCTCAGCCTGGCGCTGGCCCTTTCGCTGGACCGCCTGCTCCAAGGCCGCTGGGGCCGGTCGCCATGGGCTCTTCCGATTGCTGTGGCGCTGTTCGCCTGGACCACAGCGCGGTCGGTGCGGTCCATCCCTTCCCATGAGTACATGGCCTACAGCGCAAGGGCCATGCATGAGGCCGTGAAAGGCACCGCGCCATTGCGCATCTACTGCGAATACGTGGTGATGGGCGACCACCTCGTATTCGAACTGCGCACCCGCGGTGTGGAGCATTCGATCCGCATGAATGCCGACGGCAGCGATCGGGCGGCGGTGATCCGCGGTGATGCGCCCACGGTGCTCCTGGTGCGCGCGGCGCATCCGGTGGATGACCCGGCCTATCGGGAGGTCTACAGCGACACGCTGCAGCGCGCTTACGTCAGGCGCTGATGAGCAGCCCGCGAAGGACGGCGGTCATGGCAGCCGCATCGCGGTGGCTCTTCGCGGCCTGCATACAGCGCTCGCGCACGGCGTGAGGGTCCTCTTCGCGCCAGCGCTGCAGTGCGGCCAGCACGGGACCGGCCTCCGATGGCACCAGATCCTGCACCGCCACGCCCACATCCTCCTGCTCTGCGATATGGTGGTCGTCCGACACGCCGCGCGGGATGATGATGGGCAGCCCGGCCGCCCAATAATGCGCCGTCTTCACCGGTGTGCGGAACACCTGCGAGGGCGTGGGCGGAATGGCCACGATGCCCGCATCGGCAGCGGAGAGGTGACGATGGAGTTCCTCGGCGGGCACCGGTCCTGACAAGGCCATCCGGTCGGCGAGCGCGGCATGGAGCGGGTGTCGCCGGATGGCATCCGCATCGGCGGCATGCGTGATGATGCGGACAGCGAGCCGCTGATCGCGGTCCGCCAGAGCCGCGATGAAGCGCATGAAGGCATCCGTGCCATGGTAGATGCCGCCGAACTTCCCCACGTAGAGCAGCACTTGGCGGTCGCCGAACCCCAGTTCGGCGCGGATTGATGCACGGGCATCGGCATCGAACGCCGCCTTAACGGTATCGATGGAGATGCCTTGCAACCGAACCTGGCCGCGCGGATGATGACGCAGCACCAGATCGCGCACGGCCGTTGTCGGCACCACCAGCGCATCGCTCCAGCGCATCAGCTCGCGCTCGGCCCATCCGACCAGCAGCGCCTTCATGGAACGCAGGCCCCAGATACCGAGGTCGCGCATGTACCGGCTGTGCGGCTCGAAGCAGACCACCATGCAGCGCCCCAGCCCCAGCAGCGAGGCCGCCATCGCATACGCGCCGCCGAAGGAAAGGTAGCCCACCATCCAGCTGCGGCCGTGCCGGCGCACGAAGCCCGCAGCTCCGGCGATCATGCGCAGCAGGTTCCCCGCACGCTGGCTCCATTGCCTGCCCCGCACATCGTAGCGCAACGGCACCCAATCGATGCGTGCGCCAGCGAGGGCGGATTCGGCCCATGCGGGCACTGCCGCCCCGGGCGGTTCCTCGGTGAACAGGAGCACACGGCCGAAGGCGCCCTCATGCTGGAGCCGGAGGAGATACTCCAGCATGAGCGGCGCCACCAGCGGATCGCCCAGCCCATGAGTGCAGAACACCACCAGCCCAGGGGCCGAGGGGACCCGGGACCGCCCGTGGGGATCATGTTGCTGCTCGGCTCCGCTCATGCATGGTGCGACCTGCGCCTGGGCGCCGGCGGTCCAAAGGTGGCAAGAGTACCCGGCCCCGTGAACCACCCGCGTTCGCCACCTTCGCATCGCACGCATGCAACCGCCCGATCGACCCCGCACGCCCATCACTGCGCTCTCGGCCCTGCGCTGGTACCTCGTGAATACCGGGTGGTGGATGCGGAACGGCGGCTGGCGGCAGCAGGGAGGCCACCCCATAGCCTTCATCGACCTGCGGCGCAACCCCTGGCACCGCTACCTGCACATCCTCATCATCTTCCTGCGGATGCAGGGCTACGCGATCCGGATCCGGCACCGATGGGGCTTCCTGGCCACTTGGGGCTCGTTCGACCTGTTCAGGCGCAGCGGCAGCGGTCTTCAGCTCACGCTCTCCGACCATGCGGGGGCCGCAGACCTCTTCCTCACGGACGACCCCGACCGGACCGGCGGAGCGACCGTGCTCGATGCGGACTACTTCGGCTGGCCGGGACGGGCCATGGATGGCTACGCCGTTCCCATGCCGATGGCGGACACCGTATACCTGCAGGGCCTGCACAAGCGTGCGCTCCCCGATGCGCGGTTGCCGCGCGAGCACGCCATCTTCTTCTTCGGCAATATGGATCGCGGCTCCTACGGGCGCCCGGAGCCCTCGGCCGTGTTCGGCTGCCTGAGCCGGATGGCGGCGCTGGACCTGCTCCGTTCCCGCGTGCCGGAGCGCGTGCGTGACTGCCGCGACCTGGATGAGGCGCAGGTGACCGATGGCCGCGACATCCTGCTCCTGGACCGCGCCAAGCGCTACATCGCACCGGCCGACCTGCCCGACGTGCTGCGGCGGTTCGACTTCTTCCTTGGGCTATCCGGCGTGGTGATGCCGCTCTGCCACAACCTCACCGAGGCGATGTTCGCCGGCTGCATCCCGATCCTGCAGCATCCGCACCTGCTGCAGCCGGCGCTCCGCGACGGGGAGGAGTGCATCGCCTTCGCCGATGCCGAAGGCCTCATCACGGCGCTCGAGCGAGCCCGGAGCCTGACGGAGGAGGAACGGATCAGGATGCGCAGCGCCGTGCTGCGCTACTACGCCGAGCATCTTGCCCCGGAGGCAGTGGTGTCCAGGTTGACCGCCCAGCGCGGCGGACGGGCGCGCCTGAACGGCGAACAGGCCAGCACTGCAATCCTGAGGGCGCGCCTTCAGCAGGCCGGCATCACCGGGGCAATGCCCAGGCCGCAGCGCTAGGCCAGGGCCGGCTTGGCCATCGCCTTCGGATCCCCCCGCACGAAATCCCCGAGGTCGAACCGCCGGTTGGCCCGGCGCGCCGCCACGCGCTTGGCGTTGAGGTACGTGATGATGTACATGCCCGCAACCATGAAGGGCACCAAGGGTATCTTGAACCGTACCAGCGCACCGAAGTTCGGCGTGGAGATACCCAGGCTGAAGGCGAAGAGGACGGTGAAGAGGAAGCACATCATCACCAGTGGATTCCGGTAGATGAGCCGCAGGAAGAAGAGCACGTGCGTCCTCCACAGGATGAGCAGGAAGAAGCCCAGGAGCCAGAGGTTCTCCAGACCGCTGAGCGCCACCACCACCGACCGCGACTCCCAGATGTAGGGCCTGAAGAGGGCTGCATTGGTGGCCACAGGGAACTTGCTCAGGAGATTGGGCAGTGTGCCATCAAGCGGACCGATGTCGAAGTAATTGCCGCCGTATACATCGGCGCGCTTCATGTCCCCTTGGATCACCATGGCCGTGGTGAGCGCGCGGTCGAGTGAGAACTTGTCCAGCCGGTCGCCCAGCTTGGTGAGCGCATAGAAGGAGCCGCCGAGCATCATCGAGACCACCACGGGGAGCGCCAGGAACTTGATGAAGCCGCTGCGGATGCGCGCCACACGGTAGTAGAGGATCCAGGCCACGGTCACCGGGAAGATGGTCATGAAGATGTAGGGCTTCATCACCACCAGCACCACCGCGCTCGCCGCTGCACCGAAGAGGTTGGCGATGGGGCTGCGCCGCTTGAAGTAGAACTCGTCCACGCAATGCACCCACCAGCAGGTAGCCGACATGGTGAAGGTGTCCTTCATGATCCCTGAGCCCCAGAACACAACCGACGGCATGTAGAGGAAGGCGATCGCCAGCTTGTCCTGCAGGGCCGGATAATAGGAGACGAACGTGCGGTAGCAGCGCCAGATGCCGAAGTAGCTGAGGCTGGACAGCACCAGCGTGGTGATGAGATAGCTGTTGAACGTGGCCAGCGCCAGCGGGCTGATGAGGCGAATCACGAAATACGACCGGCTGTCGAAGTACATGTAGGCGAAGGGATACCCGATGCGGTCGTTGAACCGCATGAGGTTCTCCTCGGAGTTGGGGCCGGTCACCACATCGAGGTAGGTGAGCAGGTCCCACTTCGCCATGTTGCTCAGCGCAACAGACGAGTAGAAGTACATGATGGTGTCGCCGCCCTTGTAGTAGTAGAAGTAAATGAGGCTGAAGGCCACCCCGCCGACCATCTTGGCCGAGAGCCCCCAGATCATGTGCTTGTACTCCGGATGCTTCTTGATCGAGACGTTCTTGAGCCGGGCGAAATAGATGTACAGGAAGGTGACGTACACCGTGCCGAGGGCCCATTCCCAAGCCTCGATGTCCACCTCGCCTTGCCCGAACACCCACAGGAGGGTCATGCGCCAAAGTTCGTCGTTCCGCGCCGCGGTCCACCGCCGGGGTCGGCGGGCGCGCGCTAGATTCACCGCCCATGCCCCAGCCTGGTCCACGCCCGTGCCCGCTCTGCGGCTCCCTCAGGAAGCGACCGATCGCCGCCTATGCACGGCATCACCTGGCCCGGTGCACGGGCTGCGGGCTGGTGCACACGGCGTTGGTGCCCACCACGGATGAACTGCAATCCTATTACGGCGGCTATCCGGTGCACGCGGAGGTGTCGCCCATCACCCTCAAGCGCTACGATGAGCTGCTCGACCGCTTCGAGGGCTGGCGCACCACGGGCCGCATCCTGGATGTGGGATGCGGGGCCGGGCACTTCCTGCAGCGTGCCGCGCTCCGGGGCTGGACGGCGCACGGCACGGAATACGGGGGGCAGGCGCTGGCGGCGAGCCGGGCCAAGGGCATTGCGGTGATCGAGGGGCCGCTGGACCCGTCGAACTACCCAACGGGCCACTTCGATGTGGTGTGTTCCTTCGAGGTGATCGAGCACGTGCCGCATCCGGCCGAAGATCTGGAGCGCATGGTCAGCGTTCTGCGGCCCGGCGGCCTGCTGTACCTAACTACGCCCAATTTCCGGTGCACCGGGCGGTGGCTTTCGGGCCCCGATTGGTCGGTGGTGAACTACCCGGAGCACCTCAACTACTTCACCCCCGCCACCTTCAAGGCCCTGGCCCGCCGCCAAGGGCTGCGCACCGCTTGGCTGCGCACCACCGGCATGGACCTTGCGCGCATCCGCACCAAGGCGGGCATGGACCGAACCGCACGCAGTCAGGTGAGGGCCGGGCAGGAGGAGTTCCGCGAGCGGCTCGAAGGGAGCCCCGCGCTCAATGCCGCCAAGCGTATGCTGAACGGCCTGCTCACGCTGCTGGGCATCGGCGACCACATGAAGGCCGGCTTCGTGAAGCGCCCCTAGTGGTGATAGGGCAGTCGGTTGAGGATGGTGAAGGCGCGGTAGAGCTGTTCGGCGAAAAGCACCCGCACCAGCTGGTGCGGGAAGGTCAGGGGCGACAGCGATAGGACGAGGTCGGCACGCCCGCGCACCGCTTCCGAGAGTCCGTAGGCCCCGCCCACCACGAAGGCCACCTGCCGGATGCCTTGGTCGCGCATGGCGCCCAAGCGGGCCGCCAAGGCGGGGCTCGTGAGCAAGGCGCCCCGCTCATCCAGCGCCACCAGACGCTCTCCGGGGCGCAGGGCCGCCAGGATGCGCTCCCCCTCCGTGCGCTGCCGATGCGCCGCCTCCCCTTGGCCCGTCTCCGCAATCACCGCAACCTCCACTTCGGCCATGCGCGCAATGCGGTCCAGGTAGTGCTGCAGCCCCTCGGCCACGTATCCGCGCTCGGTGCGGCCAACCAGCAAGAGCCTGATCCTCACTCGGATGGTAGATGTTGGTAACTCCAGCGGCCATCGCTCCTGGGGTGGCCCGGTATTTGCCAAATTTCGGCACCAAGTCACATACTGCGATGAAACATCTCCTGTTCGCGCTGCTTGCCGTCCTTCCGTTCCTGGCCTCCCAAGCCCAGGATGCGGAGAAGGACCGCGTCGTGGACGCCATGAAGATGGGGGACTCCAAGGAGCTCGCTGCGCTGTTCATCGCCAATGTGGACCTCACCGTGAAGGAGACCTCCGACGTTTACAGCAAGGCTCAGGCCGAGCAGATCCTCAGACGGTTCTTCAACGAGAATCCGCCGATCGACCTGGTGATCGAGCACAGCGGGGTGAGCAAATCGGGCGACAAGTACTTCATCGGCATCCTGCGCACCCGGAACGGCTATTTCCGGACCACCTTCTTCCTCAAGCGGGGCGAGGCCGGATTCCAAGTGAAGCAGCTGCGCATCGAGAACAGCAAGAACGACTTCTGAGCGTGCTGCCACACGGGACGGACGACCTCATCGCCAAGGCCCTAGCGGAGGACCTCGGCGACGGTGACCATACGACCCTGGCCACCATACCGACCGAGGCCAGTGGCGGCGCCCGCCTGCTGGTGAAGGAGGCTGGCGTGCTGGCGGGCGTGGAAATCGCCGCCGCGGTGGCCAAGCAGGTGGACCCCGCGCTGCACCTGCGCCCTTACCTCATGGATGGCGCCGCCATCGCGCCTGGCGATGTGGCGTTCAACCTGCTGGGGCCCGAACGCTCCATCCTGCAGGCGGAACGGCTACTGCTCAACTTCATGCAGCGGATGAGCGGCATCGCCACGCTCACCCGCCGCTACGTGGAGGCCATCGACGGCACGGGGTGCCGTGTGCTCGACACCCGCAAGACCACGCCCGGGCTGCGCGCCATCGAGAAGTGGGCCGTGCGCATCGGCGGCGGCCACAACCACCGCCATGGCCTCTACGACATGGTGCTGATCAAGGACAATCACATCGACTTCTGCGGCGGCATCCCGCAGGCGATCAACGCCGTGCAGGACTACCTGGAGCGCAAGGGCCTTGACCTGCGCGTGGAAGTGGAGGTGCGCGACCTCGCCGAGCTGGAGCAGGTGCTTGTGCACGATAGGGTGCACCGCGTGATGCTCGACAACTTCACGCCCTACCTGCTCAGCAAGGCCGTGCAGCTCATCAGCGGACGATTCGAGACGGAAGCCTCCGGCGGCATCACGCTGGAGACGGCGCGCGACTATGCCGCCACGGGGGTCGATTTCATCTCCGTGGGCGCGCTCACACACAGCGCACGCAGCCTCGACCTGAGCCTGAAAGCCCTCTGAGCCATGGTGCGGCGCACGCTGCGGAAGACCCTCTTCTCCCAGCCCGTGCGCCGCGCCATCGCGTGGGCCCGACGCATCAAGCCGCCCGGCTTCGAGGGCTTCGACCTCTACCAGATCGGCCGCTTCTTCTTCAATGCCCTTGCCGAAGGGCACATCGTCACCCGTGCCTCAGCCATCGCCTTCAAGCTCTTCACGGCTTTCTTCCCGGGCGTGATCGTGCTCCTCACCCTGATTCCCTATGTGCCCATCGCCGACTTCCAGGACCGCCTGCTCGGCATCTTCCGCGACATGATGCCGGCCGAGGTCTTCCGCTTCATCGAAGGCACCCTGCACGACCTGGTGGTGCGCAAGCACGGCACCCTCCTCTCGGTGAGCTTCGCGGTGGGCCTCTACCTGGCCAGCAACAGCATCGATGCTATCCTCGCCGGCTTCAGCGAGAGCCGGAACCTGCACATGTGGCACAGCGCGATCAAGCAGCGGCTGCTCAGCCTGGGCCTGCTCGCGGCACTCACGCTGCTCACCGTCATCGCCATCCCCGTGCTCACCTTCGGCGGCATCGTCATCGATCAGCTGAACACCATCGGCTTCTTCACCAGCGCCCTGCAGGTATGGGCGCTCTTCGGGCTCAAATGGCTGGTCTCCATCCTGGTGGTGGTCACCTCCGTTTCGCTGCTCTACAATGCCGGCGACCCCACGGCTAAGCGCTTCAAGCTCCTCTCCCCGGGAGTCATCCTGGCCGTCACGCTCATCCTGCTCATCTCGCAGGCGCTGGCCTTCATGTTCAGCAACATCACGAACTACAACGCGCTCTACGGGTCAATCGGCGCGATCCTCGCCGTGCAGCTGTGGATCTACTTCAACATGATCGCGGTGCTCGTTGGATACGAACTCAACACCAGCATCACGCGTGCGCGCCACCAGCACAGCAAGCGGCTGGAGGTGCGGGAGCACGCTGCTTCCTGAGCGAACGGATACCTTCGGCGAGCCTCGCCCCTGCCTGACCATGCGCCGGACCCTCACCCTGCTGGCCCTCCTCATCGCCGCTGCGGCCGCGGCACAGCGCTTCGACGACCGCCGTCCGCCAAACACCTACCGCAACGCGGACAACCCCCATTACTGGAAGAACCGCCCGCCGCACGAGGGATACTGGCAGCAGGACGTGCACTACATCATCGATGCGCAGCTCGACGATCAGCAGGATGCCCTCACCGGAAGGCTCACGCTGCACTATTGGAACAACTCGCCGGACACCCTGCGTCATGTGTTCTTCCACCTCTATCAGGAGGCCTACGTGAAGGGCTCGCACCTGGAGGAGAAGATGGGCGCCGAGGGCTGGGACATGCGACGGTACAAGGACCTGCCTTATACCGGCACGCGCGTCGACGCCTTCACCGCCGAAGGCGACACCCTGCGCACCGAACAGGACAACACCGTGCTGAAGGCCTGGCTGCCCGCTCCCCTGCCGCCCGGCGAGCGCATCACCTTCCGCATCGCCTTCACCACGCACTGGGCCATGGGACTGGACCGGCGCATGAAGCTCTTCGACGCTTGGGGCTGGAAGCACTACGACGGTGTGCACTGGTACCCGCGTATCGCGGTCTACGACCGCCGATTCGGCTGGGACACGCAGCAGCACCTGGGCAACGAGTTCTATGGCGACTATGGCACCTTCGATGTGACGCTGGACCTGCCGCATCACTATGTGGTGGACGCCACGGGCGTGCTGCAGAACCCGCAGGAATGCATGCCCGCCGAGCTTCGCCAGCGGCTCGACCTGCGCAACTTCAAGGACAAGCCCTGGAACGAACGGCCCTCGGTGGTCATCGAGCCGGTACCCGGCAAGCGCAAGACCTGGCGCTTCCACAGCGAGAATACGCACGACTTCGCCTTCACCGCCGACCCCACCTACCGCATCGGCGAGGCCGAATGGAACGGCGTGCGGTGCATCGCACTGGCCCAGGAGCCGCATGCCAGCGGGTGGCAGAATGCCGCAGCATACTGTGCCAGCACCATCGCGGCGCTCAGCGCCTCCATCGGCCCCTACATCCATCCCAAGATGATCGTGGCCGACGCCCGCGACGGCATGGAATACCCCATGCTCACGCTCGATGGCGGGCGCGACCCCTGGTACCGCAGCCTCTTCGTGCACGAGATCGGGCACAACTGGTTCTACGGCATGGTGGGCAACAACGAGACCTACCGCGCCTTCCTCGACGAGGGCTTCACCCAGTTCCTCACCGCATGGGGCCTTGAGCTGATCGACGGCGACACGCTGGTGGCCGATACGCCGCGCACGCGCTACGAGCGCCGCTACACGCTCCCCGAACTCGCGCGCGAGAGCGAGGTGTACGGGGGATACATGCGCGATGCCGTCCGCCTGCGCGTGCCGCCCATCAATGTGCACAGCGACGATTTCGAGGAGTGGGAGGCGCGCGGCTACGGGGGCTATGGGCATGTCTACGGAAAGACCGCCGTGATGCTCTATAACCTGCAGTATGTGCTCGGCGACTCGCTCTTCCAGCACGCCCTGCGCGGCTATTTCGACCAGTGGAGGCTGTGCCATCCCTATCCGGAGGACATGCGCCAGAGCTTCATCGACCACTCCGGCGCCGACCTCAACTGGTTCTTCGACCAATGGATCGAGACCGACAGGACCATCGACTATGCCGTGAAGCGCGTCACCGGGCGCCACAAGGACGGCGGTCAGACCATCCGCATCCGGCGCCAGGGCAGCATGCAGATGCCCATCGACCTGCGCGTGACCGCCAAGGACGGCCGCACCTACGACTTCCACATCCCCAACACCTGGTTCGTGAAGCGCACGCCCGCTGACGTACTGCCGCGCTGGACCGGATTCGGGACCCTGCATCGCGACTACCTGGCACGGGTGGACATCCCCACCGGGATCGCGCAGGTGAGCATCGACACCTCGCATCGGCTGGCCGACCGCTACGCCCTCAACGACCATCTGGTGCCTCCCGTGGAGGTCACCTTCGACCATCACCTGTGGAATGCCCCTGACCGTCGCACCTACGAGGCCTTCGTGCGGCCCGACCTCTGGTGGAACGGCTACGACGGCGTGAAGGCCGGCTTCCACGCGCACGGCGGGTACCTGCGGCACAAGCATCGCTTCCACCTCAGCGCATGGGTGAACACCGGCATGGCCCAGCACCTTCCGCCCAGCAATCGCGCCGTGGCGGTGGACAGCATTCCCGGCAACACGGACACCGGGTTCGACAGGCTCTCCTTCAACTTCCGTTACACCAACGGCACCGACCACGTGCTGCGCGGCTCCTCGGTCTTCGTGCATGCCCGCTCGCTCGATGGGCTCAAGCGCTTCGGCGGCGGTTTCCGCTGGGCATTGCCCAATGGCCGCACCGAGGCCCAGGCGGAAGCCCTCTACTTCTGGCGCGCTGACAGCACGGACCTCACCTACCTCCTGCATCCGCAGGAATGGGAGCTGAACGCCCTGAACGCCTCGGTGAACCTGAGCCTCAGCCACCGCTACCGGAAAGGCGGCACCCAGGGCCGCATCACCCTGGAGGCGCGCAACAGCGCAGTGGGCGCGGCTCAAGGCTACGGCTGGCTGCGGCTCACCGCCATCAACAGCAATCGCCGCGGGCCCTTGGAGCTGCGGACGCGCCTGCTGGCGCAATACGGCTCTGGCGCCACGCCACGCGAGAGCGCCCTGTACCTGGCCGGCGCTTCGCCCGAGGAGATGACGGAGAGCAAGTACATGCGCAGCGCCGGCTTCGTGCCCTATGACTGGACGGGCTATGGCGCCGCCACGCAGCCGCTGCATTTCGGCGGCGGCCTAGGGTTGCGCGGCTATGCAGGCTACTTGGCGCCCGAGACCGACGCCCATGGCAACCAGGTGCTCACCTACAGCGGCAGCACCGGCATCGGCGGCAGCGCCGAGCTCGACCTCGACGGCCTGGTCCGCTTCAAGCCCGGCAAACTGGCCCGCTACCTCCACCTCGATGCCTACCTATTCGGCGATGCCGGCATGATGGCCTACAGGCGCATCGATGCCGACGGCACCCTGCTCGCCTTCGCCGAGCCGCGCGCCGACGCCGGCGTGGGAGCGGCGCTCACCATCCGCAGATGGGGACCGCTGCACGACATCAAGCCGCTGACCATCCGGTTCGACCTGCCGCTCTTCCTCTCCGCGCTTCCCGCCGGTGAGGCAGAGCACTTCGCCTTCCGCTACCTCGTGGCCATCGGCCGTAGCTTCTGAGCCCTCAATCCGCCAGTCCGGCCACCTGCTCCACCAGGCGCAGGAGCGCCTGACGCACAGCGGGCGGATAGCGCTCCATGATCCGTGCGCGCGCCGCCTGCGACCGCCGCTCCCCATCGGCCTGCAGCGCCGCACGCACCGTCCGCTCCAGCTCATCGGCATCGCGCCGCTCGAGGTAGAATCCCGCATCGCCGGCGATGTCGGGCAGCGCCGCCACCCGGCTCACGATGGGAACGCAGCCGCAGAGCATGGCCTCGCACGGCGCGCTGGGGAAGCCCTCCCAGATGCTCAGCTGCAGGTAGAAGGCATGACGCGCATACACGGCCGGGAGCTCCTCGTACGGCACGAAGCCCACCAGCTCCACGTTGGGCGGGACACGCGCATAGCGCATGGCCGGGGTGTTGCCCACCACCGTGAAGCGGCAGTCGGGCAGGCGGTCGGCGAGCGCGAAGAGCAGGTCGATCCCCTTGCGCTCGAAGTTGGATGCGTTCATCTGCGCGACCGTGAGGAAGCTGCGCGGCGCAGGCCTCCCCGCCGGCTTGAAACGATCCGCATCGTAGCCGTAGGGGATCACCGTGCAGGGCACGGCATTCCCGGGGTCGAAGGCCTTGTAGCCCTGCAGGAGCGGATCGCCCGGCGCCTGGGAATACCGCTGCTCGGAAAGCACGAGGTTCTGGCTGCAGGGCACCAGGTGAGACGCATGGCGCAGCGACCAGCGGGTGATGGCGCCCATGGGGAACCGATGGTGCGCCCCGTACCGGAACGAGGGGAAGGATGCGCAATCGAAGCCGCCCAGCACCACCACGGCCGGAACGCGCAGCAGCCGCCCGAACAGCACCGGAAGCGCCGCATGGAATCCGCCGAACTGGGTGACGGACACTGCGGCACCGGGCAGATGCCTGAGCAGGAAGGCCAGCTGGCGCAGCAGCTCCCAGGGCGTGTGCGCCTTGCTGCGCGGGGCGAACACGAAGGGCACCACGCGGAAGCGCGCAGCAAGCAGCGCCATGTCGTTCCGCGCGAACGAGGCCATGATCGTCGTGCAATAGACCAGCTTCGGCTTCCCTGGCATGTCGTCCGCAGCGAAGCTAGGCGGGCAAGCCCCATGCGGCTATTTTCGGCGCCGCTCCCGCTCCCATGGCCGCACTGATCAAGGACCTCATCGGCAAACCGGTGTATCGCGGGCTCAACGCCCTGCTCGGCAGGGTGCGGGCCGCACAGAGCCGGGCCATCCCGAAGGTGGAGCTGCAGCCGCGGCACATCGCCCGCCTGCGCGTAGTGACCGACCGCGATGCCTTCCTCGAGGCCCTGCCCAAGGGCGGGGTGGTGGCCGAGGCCGGCGTGGACCATGGCGATTTCTCGGCGCGCATCCTGGCCATCAGCCGCCCGCAGCGGCTGCACCTCATCGACATGTGGGGCAGCAAGCGCTACCACGGCGGCCTGCAGCAGCATGTGCGCGACCGCTTCGCCAAGGAGATCGCCACCGGGCAGGTGCGGATCGACCTGGGGCTGAGCACCGAGGTGCTGAAGTCCTATCCCGACGGCCTCTTCGACTGGATCTACATCGACACCGACCACGGCTATCGTGTCACGGCCGCCGAGCTGGAGATCGCACGCACCAAGGTGAAGCCGGGCGGAATCATCGCCGGGCACGACTACATCACCGGCAACTGGGACGGCGGTGTGCGCTACGGGGTGGTGGAAGCGGTGCATGAGTTCTGCGTGAAGCACGATTGGGAGCTGGTCCTGCTCACCCATGAGACGGACCGGCACCTGAGCTTCGCGATACGCGCCCTATGATTGCGGGGTGCCCGCAAAGCGGTCGCGGAACCGGGCCAGCAGCTCCACCAGTTCGCGCGTGAGGCCCAGGACGTGGGCCGCCGGCCAGAAGAGGGCCGCCGCCAGCAGCGCGCGCAGCGGCAGGTCGACCCAGGGATTCATCGTGAGCGGAACCCAGGGCAGCGCCAAGGACAGCAGCGCAATCAGCGCCATCACCAGCGCGGAGCGACGGTCGAAGGGCCATAGCCCGTACTTCCACCACAGGAACCAGGTGCGGTAGGCGTTCACCGCCAGCAGCGAGATGAAGGTGGCCCATGCCGCTCCCGCCAGCCCCATGGAGCGGATCAGGAAGAAGTTGGCCACCAGGTTGATGGCCACCATCGCCAGCGAGCTGAAGGCATCGAGTCGGTAGCTCCGCGACATGCTGATGATGGCCGGGCTCAGGCCGATGCTGCTGTTGAGCAGGTAGGCCAGGCCGATGATGAAGGCCACGATGGCCGCTCCCGAATAGGCCGGCGGCAGCAGCCCGAATAGGTCCTCCATGCCGGTGAACATGAGCACGAAGAGGAAGCCGCTGAAGAGCAGCTGGGCGAAGGCGCTCCGACGGTAGAGGTCGCCCACCAGCCCCCGGTCGTTGCGCTTCCAGGCCTCGGCCAGCAGGGGTGCAGCGGCCTGTTGCAGCGCGCGACCCGGTGCGGCGATGACGCTGCCGAAATAGAAGGCAACCGCGTAGTGCGCCACATAGGTGAGGGACTGCTCGCCGAGCATGGCACCGATCATGAGCTGGTCCATGTTGCCGAGGATGATGCCCGCCACACTGGCCGAGAAGGTGAAGGCGGTGTAGGCGATTAGGCTGCGGCGCAGGCGGCCGGGCATCCAGCGGTGCGCCCAGCCCAGGCGCAGCTCACCTGCGCGCCACAGGTCGGCCACGAGCGCCAGGGTGCAGGCCAGGAACACGGCGGCGTAGAGCGCCATGAAGAGGCTGAAGGGCAGGTGGAGCCAGGCCTGCAAGGCGATGAGCGCGGTCTGGAGCGCGCGCATCACGAACTCGCGGATGAAGGTGGGCTGCACGGTGCGCCGGAGCGAACGGCTGTAGCTGCGCAACAGGATGAAATACACCTCCGCCAGGACGATGGGCAGCAGCAGAAGCCCATAGGTGCCGTAGAGCGCGTTGCGATCGGCGAACACCCGGGTGAAGGCGCCGTGGAAGCCCCAGAGCACAAGGATGGCGATGAGCGACACCACGAGGCCGAAGAGCAGCAGCATGCCCAGCAGCCCGCGGTGCCCGCGCGCCGGATCGCGGAAGTAGGGGAAGTAGCGGATCACCGTGTTCTCCGCGCCCAGCTGCGCCACCTGCGCGGCGATCGTGGCGATGGAGACCAGCAGGCGCGTGAGCCCGAACTCATCGGCAGCCAGCACCCGCGGATAGAGCAGCACCACATTGACGAAGCCAAGGCCGATGCCGAGGTAGGCGAGCAGGGTGTTTAGGGTGGCCTGGCGGGCGATGATCCCCATGGTGACGGGCGAAAGTAGGCGCGCCGGTCAGCGGTTGGCGACAAGGCCGTCCAGCACGCCGGCCATACCGCCAGCCAGCGCGCGGCGGTCGTAGCGCGCATAGGCGGCGGCATCCACGGGCGGGGCATCGAAGAGCGCCCGCACCCGTGCGGCATCGGTTGCGGAAGGCGTTGGGGGCAGCAGCAGGTGGGCCTCGCCGAGCACGCGCGCCGCATCGCCGTCGCGCGGGCCCACAGCAAGGATGGGCCGGCCCGTGCTCAGGTACTCATAGAGCTTGGTGGGCAGGATCCCGTGCTGATTGGCGGTGGTGTTGATGGGCAGCAGCAGCACGCGCGCCCGCGCGATCTCACGCATGGCCTCCGCCCGCGGCAGGTGGCCCATGCGCTCCACATGCGCGCCAAGGCCAGCGGCATTCACGCTGGCGATCACGCTGGCATCGACCGGGCCCACGAACCGCAGCCTGAAGCGCGCGGCGAAGCCCTCATCATCTGCGCAGAGCCGTGCAAGCAGCTTCCACAGGCCGGGCTGGTCGCGCGTGGGGCTCATCGATCCGGCATGCACCAGCGAGCAATCCTCATCCACCTGCACCGGCGCGCGCGGGAGATCGGCGGGATCATAGCCATTGGTGACCACTGCCACGTCCCTGGCGCCGAGCGCCTCCAGTTCCTTTGCCCAGCGCCAGCTCACGGTGACCACACGGTCGGCGCTAGCGAGCACCGTGCGCTCCATCCGGCGATGGCGCGCATCGGCCCAGCGCGTGAGGCTCAGCTGCTGGTAATAGTCGATGCCCGTCCAGGGATCGCGGAAATCGGCCACCCAGCGCACGCCCAGGGCCCGCTTGAGCCCAAGGCCCACCAGGTGCATGCTGTGCGGCGGACCGGTGGTGACCACGGCATCGACGGGATGCTCGCGCAGGTACTCGCGGAGGTACCGGATGGACGGCCGCACCCACCACACGCGCGCATCGGGCACGAAGAGGTTGCTGCGCACCCACAGCGCCAGTCGCTCCTTCCAGCCCGGCGCACCGCTCCCCTCCTCCTTCAGGAAGGCGGTCTGGATGCGCGCGTCCTGCGCCCTGCCGGTGAATCGCTTGTACAGGCCGAAGGGCTCGGTAATGGGCCGCTTGATCACCTCAAGGCCCGGCGCCACATCGCGCAGCAGGCCTTCGTCCACCGCCGCCATCTCGGGGTTCGAGGGCGTGTACACCACGGGGCTCCAGCCGTGCTCAGGCAGGTACCGGCACATCTTCAGCCAGCGCTGACCGCCCACCCCGGCGTTGGGCGGCCAGTAGTAGGTGATCACCAGCACCCGCTTCATGCCCCGGCGTTGGCGAGGGCCTTGCGCGCCTCCAGGCCGAGGACGCCTAGCGCGAGCAGCAGCACCAGCAACGAGGCTCCGAGCATCACGGGCTGCGCAGCCGCATAGGCCCTCCCCTGCACGGCGAACACCACCTTGTGCTCGCCGGCGGGCACCGCCAAGGCGCGCAGCACATAGTCGGCGCGGGCGTGCGCGGCCGGCGCACCATCGATGCTGGCCTGCCAGTCGGGGCCGTACCAGATGCTGCTGAACACCACGATGCCGCCCTTCTCCGAGCGCACGGTGTACTCCTGCCGGTCGGTGGCATAGCGGTCCAGCGTCACGGTGGCCGTGGGATCCGGCACGGGCCGGGCATCACCGATGGCCGCGCGCTGGCGCTCATCGAGCAGCACGGTGCGCGCGGGATCGATGCCGCCCAATGCGGTGATCTCCTCATCGGCGCTCTTCACCCACTGGGCCTCCTCCACGAACCAGGCGCTCCCCAGGGCATTGGTGTTGAGGATGGGCGGCCGCTCGTTGCTGTAGATGAGGTAGCGCGCGTTGAGCATGTTCAGCACCGGCTCCTGCGCCAGCAGGCTGTCGATGCGCGCAATTGTGGCGCCTTCGCCGAAGCCGGCGGCGACACGCCCGATGGCGGGCCGCAGGTGGAACTCGATGAGCTCCTGGTAGCGCTCCAGCTTGGCGCCGTGGTAGCCGCCGATGCTCTTGTGGAAGTAGCTCACCCGCGAATCGTTGAAGGGGTTGCCCATCCACAGCACACGATAGTCGGTGGCGCGCCGGAGCGCCGCGTAGCGCAGCATCTGGTCCTCCTCCTTGCTCATCACGCGGTCGGCGCCGCGCGCCGCGGCCCGCTTCTGCTTCGCGCGCTCGAGTGCCTGCCTGTACCAAGCATCTGCGGCGGGCGTCCACTCCTGCTGCAGGATGGCCTGATCGGCTGCGTTCGGCTTGTGCGGGAAGAGGCTGGCCTTGGCGTCCTCCCATGCCAGGTAGCGGCCCTTGTCCTTCTCGTTGTTCACGTAGCGCTTGTCCACCGGCCACAGGTCGGCGATGAACAGGATGCCGAGCAGTGCGATGAAGGCGGGCTTGGGCAGCCTGCCGCGACCGAACAGGAAGAGGGCCAGCGCGGCGGCGAGCACGAAACCGAAGCTGCGCCACGCATCGGCACTGACCACATCCGCGCGGTACGCCTTGATGCCATCGACCAGGAGGCGCACATCGGCCTCGGGTGCGGCACCGGAATCGATGCGCTCGTTGAATGCGGCACGCTCCGCATCGCTGAGCAGCTGGATGAAGGCGGCGGGCGCCATGGCCAGCGCCAGCAGCAGCGCGAGCAGGGCGCCGGCCGGCACCAGGAAGCGGCGCTCCTTCGCCTTGTCCCACGCGCCCTCGCGCAGCAGGCGGTCAAGGTGCACCATGCCGAGCACGGGCACCGCGAGCTCCACGATCACGAGGATGATGGTGACCGCGCGGAATTTGCTATAGCCCGGCACGAGGTCGAGGAAGAAGTCGGTGAGGGGCATCAGGTTGCGCCCCCAGCTCAGCAGCAGGGTGAGCACCAGCGCAGCGAAGAGCGCATAGGCCAACGTATCGCGCATGGCCCACAGGCCGGCAAGCAGGTAGACGACCACCAGGCCGCCCATGAGCCACGAGGCCTTCACCCCCCAGAGCGTGGCGGCGCCCGTTGCCGCATCGACCGCCATGCTGTTGTTGATGAACACGAGCAGCAGCGCCAGCAGGAGCGCGCTGAACATCCACCAGCCGGCACGGCCGGTGGAGGCACCGGCCATCACCAGCAGCAGCAGCACGGCGATCGCACCCACGTAAACCGGGCCGGAGGTGAAGTCCTGATCGCCCCAATAGGCGTTCACGTAGCCGCCGCCCTGGTACTCCTTCACCACCGCGTTGCGGAAAGCGGGGTCCTCGATGCGGCGGAAGTCGTCCTGCTTCTGGATGATGGAGGCCGACGCGCCGCCCTTCGCGTTGGGCACCAGCAGCGTAAGGCTCTCCTGCTTGCCGTAGCTCCACTGCGTCACATAGTCACGGTCGAGTCCGCTGGTCTGCTTGGCCGCTGCTGCGGCGCCCTCCGGGGTGATGGTGAGCTCGCTTCGGCCGCGCGTAGTGTAGCTGCCGTACTCGTAGGTGGTCCACAGCATGCCCAGGTTGCAGGCGAGCGCCAGCGCCACGCCGCCAAGCCCTAGCGCGGCGCGCCGCGCCAGGTCGGCCGCCTGCCCCTCGCGGATGGCGCGTGCGGCTTCCGCCAGGGCCAGCAGCACCAGAACGAATCCCAGGTAGTAGGTGATCTGCACGTGGTTCATCATCACCTCGAGGCCCAGGAAGAGCGCCAGCAGGGCCGCGCCGAGCAGCGCCCGCCCGCGCAGCAGCACCCACGCCGCGCCCAGCACCATGGGGGCGTAGCCGATGGCGTTGGCCTTGCTGTTGTGGCCCGCCTCCAGGATGACGAAGAAATAGGAGCTGAATCCGAACGCGATGGCGCCCACGATGCTCAGCCAGGGATCCACCCGCAGGCACCGCAGCAGGATGTACATGCCCAGCAGGTAAAGGAAGAGGAAGCTCATGGGCCGGGGCAGGAAGCCATGGAAAGCCTGATCGGCGAAGCGCAGCAGGTTGGCCGGCCACAGCACGGTGATCTGGTAGGCCGGCATGCCGCTGAACATGCTTCCGGTCCACAGCGGGTCCTCGTCGGTGGCCTCGCGGTGCTCGAGGATCTCCTGGGCCATGCCCTGCCAGTTGCGCAGGTCGCCCTGCACCAGGCGCTTGCCCTCCAGGGCGGGACTGAAATAGACGAGGCTGAGCGCGTAGAACACGGCGAGCGCCGCCAGCACGGGCAGCAGCTTCTTCAGGATGGGCTTCATGCGGGATGAGGCAGGTTACTTGATCTCCTCGAAATCGGCATCGATGATGGTGCCCCGTGGCGCAGGGGAGCCATCGCCTGCGCGGGGCGCCTCCTCCACGCGGACGTGCCCTGGCGGGCGGTGCGGTCCGGGCCCAGGGGCCGGCCGCGCCGCGGCGCTGCGGCGCATGATGAGCCGAACGAGCCAAAGGATGAGCAGCAGTACCGCGATGGTGCGGATCGTACCGGTGAAGCTGGCTTCGGCGATGGGCATGGCGGCGAAGGTACTGGGGGCGGATCTTGGTCGGAGCCACGGCGGAATCGCCCTGCCGGCGAGGCCCGCCCGGTGCTGGGCGCACAAACCGTACCTTCGCGGCCTCCGCGTGCCGCTCGGGCGCGCGCATCCCCTCAATCCGCTCGCGATGTCCTCCTTCGATTCGCTCGGCCTCCGGGCGGAGCTGCTCCGTTCGCTCACCGACCTCGGCTGGCAGCAGCCCACACCCGTTCAGGAGCGCGCCATCCCGCAGCTGCTCTCCACCGACCAGGACGTGGTGGTGCTCGCCCAGACCGGCACCGGCAAGACCGGCGCCTTCGGCCTGCCCCTGCTCATGGACATCGATGCCGGGGAGCGCGGCGTGCAGGCCTTGGTGCTGGCCCCCACGCGTGAGCTCTGCGTGCAGATCACCGGCGACCTGGAGCGCTTCGCCCAGCACCTGCCCGGCGTGCGCCCCGTGGCCGTGTACGGCGGCGCCAACATCCGCGACCAGATCCGTGCCATCCAGCGCGGCGCCAACATCGTGGTGGCCACCCCCGGCCGCTTGCTGGACCTCCTCGGCCGTGAGGCCGTTGACCTGAGCGCCGTGCACACCGTGGTGCTCGACGAGGCCGACGAGATGCTCAACATGGGCTTCCAGGAGGACCTCACCGACATCCTGCAGGCCACGCCCGGCGACAAGCGCACCTGGCTCTTCAGCGCCACCATGAGCGGGGAGGTACGCGCCATCGCCAAGCGCTACATGCGCGACACCGTGGAGCTGCAGGTGGGCGAGCGCAACGCGTCAGCCGCATCGATCCAGCACCAGTACTGCGTGGTGCACGCACGCGACCGCTTCGCCGCGCTCAAGCGCTTCATCGATGCCGAGCCCGACCTCTTCGCCATCGTCTTCTGCCGCACCAAGCATGAAACGCAGGAACTCGCCACCGCCCTCATCAAGGACGGCTTCGTGGCGGATGCCATCCATGGCGACCTGAGCCAGGCCCAGCGAGACCATGTGATGGGCCGCTACCGTGCCCGCACCCTGCAGCTGCTCATCGCCACCGATGTGGCCGCCCGGGGCATCGATGTGAGCGATGTGACGCACGTGATCCACTTCGACCTTCCCGGCGAGGCCGAGAGCTACACCCACCGCAGCGGCCGCACCGCACGCGCCGGGCGAACCGGCATCTCCCTGAGCATCATCGGCCTCCGCGACGTGGGCAAGATCCGACAGCTCGAGCGGGCCCTCAAGACCCACTTCACCTACGTGCGCGTGCCGGGTGGCGGCGACATCGGCAAGGCCCAGGTGGTGGCCTACATGCACAAGCTGAAGGGCGTGGAGGTGGACCATGACGCCCTCGCCTCCATCCTCCCCACGGCCCACCAGGAACTCAGCGCCTTCAGCAAGGAGGAGCTCATCGAGCGCTTCATGAGCGTGGCCTTCAACCGCCTCATCACGCAGTTCCGCGACCTGCCCGACCTCAACGTGGACATGAGCCGCAAGGACCACACCGCCCGCGTGGAGCGGCCCTCCTCGCGCGAGCGCTTCAGCACGGGCAAGCAGATGTTCATCAACCTGGGCAGCGCCGACGGCTTCGACAAGGGGAAGATGCTCGGCTATGTCTGCGGCATCAGCGGCGTGCAGGGCGATGTGATCGGGCGCATGCTCATCAAGGACGTGTACTCCTTCATCGACATCGAGCCCGCGCACTTCGAGCAGGTGTTCAATGCCTTCAAAGGCGCCAACTACAAGGGCCGGAAGGTGCGCGTCGACGAGGCACAGGGGCCACAAGGCGGCGCACCGCGCCACGATGCGCCGCGCCCCCCGCGTGAAGGCGGCTATCAAGGCGGCGGGTACAAAGGCGGCGGATACAAGGGCGGAGCCCAAGGCAACCGCTCCCACCAAGGCAGCTACCGTGGCCGCGAGGAGCGGGGCGGTCCTCCCCAGCGCGGCAGCTACCAGAAGAAGGAGGGTTTCTACGAGCCCAAGCCGAAGTTCCCAAGGAAGGGGAAGGCCTGATCGGGAGGAAAGAGAAAGCGGCCCTTCACCAGGACCGCTCACTCCCCGCCCGTGCGGGTCGCTCCTTTACCCTGCGCTCACGCATGCACTCGCTGCTCCTGCAGGATGCGCTGCGCGATGTCCAGGATACGCGTGTCATCAAGCGCCACCACGCCGCCATCCGGGCCCGGCTCCAGGTGCACGCCCATGGGCCGCCCGTTGGGGTGGGTGTAGCCGCCGAAGTAGTTCCAGACGCTCTCCACGGTCACATCCAGCTCGCGCGCGATGCGGTGGATGCTCCCATCAGGCAGGTTGTCCTTGATCCGCCGCAGCTCATTGAAGGTGATGTTCATGATGGGATGGGTTTGGTTGATGCGTCAGAAAGGTAAGCGCGCGAAACCCCGTTTCCAAGCGCCCCGCGGCACGGTCTTGGGTGCCGCGCGCTACCTTCACCACCATGCGTGCCTCCGGTTGTGCAGTCCTGCTGGGCCTGCTGCTCTCCGCCCCCCCGGTAGGCGCCCAACAATACGACCTGCGCACCTTCTCCCTCGAGCAGGGACTGCCCAGCGCTGCGGTCAACGACCTCTGCGAGGACGCCGAGGGCTTCCTCTGGGTGGCCACCGACCAGGGCGTGGCGCGTGGCCAAGGACTGCGGTTCGAGGCTTTTGGACGCGCCCATGGCTTGCCGGGCGATGAGGTGACCGCCCTCCTTCCCCAATCGGACGGCACACTGTGGCTGGGCTTGCGCAATGGCACGCTCGCCATGTGGAGCAACGGCGCCATCACCCCTTGGGACGGTACCGGGCTGCCCCGCCACCCTGTTCGCGCCCTGCTGCCCGACGGCGCAGGAGGCCTGTGGCTGGCCAGCCGGGGCGGAGGCATCTGGCGCATCGCCGCAGGCGAACGGGAGGCCCGCCCCCTGAACGAGGGGCTGCCCGCGCTCCGCATCAATGCCATCGCCCAGCAGCCCGGTGGCCCGCTGCTGGCCGCCACCGACAGCGGCTTGGCGGTGCTTAAGGGAGCGCGATGGCAGCCCATGCCCGTGCCCGCCCTGCCTTCGTCACGCGTGCTGGCCCTCTTCGCCGACAGCCTGGGCGTGCTGGCCGGGACAGACAAGGGCTACCTGGAGCTCGATACCGCCATGCGTCCACTGCCCGTGGAGCAGCGCTTCGCCGGGCACCACCCGCTGGCCCTGCCCCACCCCGTGGTGCTCACCGCGCTGCGCGCCGCCAACGGCGACCTCTGGCTCGGCACGCCTGGCGGCTTGGTGCACCTTACCCGGCAAGGCGGCCTGCCCGTGCTGAAAGCCATCACCGAGGCCAATGGACTGGGGCACGATCTGGTGCGCTGCCTTCATCAGGACCGCAGCGGCGGCATCTGGGCCGGCACCGCCTTCGGCGGCATCAGCAAATTCACCAGCGACGCATTCCTGTACTTCACCGAGCGCGACGGGCTGCGCTCGCGCATCGTGAGCGCCATCCACCGAACCCCCGACGGGTTGCTGTGGCTGGGCACCCAAGGCGGTGGCGTGGCCTGCTGGGACGGCACCCGCCTCCGCTCTTACGGCCGCGAAGAAGGCCTTCCATCGCTCTTCGTCACCTGCCTCGGCGAGGACGCCCGGGGGCACCTGCTCGTGGGTACCGCCATGCATGGGGTGCATCGGCTGAACGGCGATCGGTTCCAGCCCGCTCTCCAATCAGGGCACCTTGACGACGACCGCATCCATGCCATCCGAACAGGGCCTGACGGCCGCGCCTGGGTGGGTGCCTCCACCGGCCTCCACCGCGAGGGCCTTGACGGCCGCTTCGTGGCGTACAGCGGCATTGCACAGCCTGTCACCGCCCTGCTGCTGCATGCCGACACGCTCTGGGCCGGTACGGACAGCGGCCTCGTGGCGCTGCCCCTCGCCGGTGGCCCCCCAAGTGCCCTTCGGCATCCGCGCCTGCCGCGGGTGCGCATCACCGCGCTGGTGCGCGACACCCCGGGCAACCTGTGGGTGGGCACCGCTGGCGATGGGCTCTACCGCGTGCAGGGCAGCCGCATGGGGCATTACACCGACGACGACGGCCTGCAGAACCTGGCCGTGGAAGCCTTGGCGCTCGACGCTCAGGAGAACCTGTGGCTGGGAACCCGCAAGGGCATCCACCAGGTGGAGCTCGATGCCCTGCAGGAGCAGGTGCTCGGCATCAAGGCCTATGGGCCCGATGACGGCTTCATCGGCATCGAGAGCCTGCGCGGGGCCGCACTGCTCGACAACGACAGCGCGCTCTGGTTCGGCACCGTGCGCGGCGCCATCCGTTACGACCCCCGCCTGGTGGTGGACGATCCGCGCGAGCCATTGGTGCACCTCACCGAGCTGCAGCTCTTCTACGAGAAGCCGGACTGGACACCCTGGTGCGAGGGCATGGGTGGGAATGGATTGCCCGAAGGGCTGGAGCTGCCACACGACCGCAACCACCTCACCTTCGCCTTCACCGGCATCTCCCTGGCCTTCCCCGAGAAAGTGCGCTACCGCTGGATCCTGGAAGGGTACGACCCCGACTGGAGCCCCATCACCGCCACCCAGCGCGTCACCTACAGCAACATCCCTCCCGGCAGCTACACCTTCAAGGTGATGGCCCGCAACGCGAGCGGCGTGTGGAATGCCGAGCCCATCGCCTTCACCTTCACCGTGGCTCCGCCCTTCTGGCAGACGCCCACCTTCCGCATCGGCGGGGGCGCCACTTTACTATTGGCCTTCTTCGGCTTCGTGCGCGTACGCGAGCGGCAGCTGCGGCGCGACCGCGAACGACTGGAAGCCACCGTGGCCCACCGCACACGCGAGTTGGCCACCGAGAAGGACCGCAGCGAGCGGCTCCTGCTCAACATCCTGCCCGCTTCCACCGCCGAGGAGCTCAAGACCAAGGGCACTGCCGAGGCCCGACGCTACGAGCGTGCCACCGTGCTCTTCAGCGACTTCAAGGGCTTCACGCACTTCAGCAGCCGCATGGACACCGATACGCTGGTGGCCGAGCTGGACCACTACTTCCGACTCTTCGATTCCCTTTGCGACCGCCACCGGCTGGAAAAGATCAAGACCATCGGGGATGCCTATATGTGCGCCGCGGGTCTGCCCGAGCCCTCGCCCCAGCACGCCCTGCAGGCCGTGGTGATGGCCCTGGGCATGCTCGAGGCCGTGGAACGCAGCAATTCCGAGCGGCGCTCCAAAGGCCTTCAGGAATGGCCCGTGCGCATCGGCCTGCACAGCGGGCCCGTGGTGGCCGGCGTGGTGGGCGAGAAGAAGTTCGCCTATGACATCTGGGGCGATACCGTGAACCTGGCCAGCCGCATGGAGGCCAATGGCGAGGCCGGCCGCGTGAACATCAGCGGGCCCGTCTACGCACAGGTGATGGGCTACATCGAGGCCCAGCCGCGCGGCCCCATCCAGGTGAAGGGCAAGGGCGAGGTCCAGATGTACTTCGCGCTGCGCCTGAAGCCCCGCTACAGCGCCGATGCGCAGGGGCTGTTGCCGAATGCGGAGCTGCTGAAGGCGCTGGGGGCATGATCCGCAGGGGTGCATGGCGAGTGCGCAGCGGAGGCGCTATAGGCGACGGGATCCCGTGCCGGCTGTCAGCATGCGCTGAATGAGATGGCGCCGCTTGGCCTGAGCCGCCTACCTTGTCCGATCAAGCGAGCATCCATGGCCTCCTCACCCGACCACCAGGCCCACCGCCTGCTCCTTTCCGGCGCCTGGCTCCTGTTGCTGGGCCTGCTCACCGGACTGCTGGTTCCGGCCTTGGCCAATCCGCGCATGGGGCTCAGCAGCCACATCGAGGGAGTGCTCAACGGGATGCTGCTCCTGCTGCTGGGGCTGCTGTGGCCCCGCCTGGTGCTCACCGACCGGTGGCGCCGCATCGCGGCCGCCTGCGCCATCTACGGCACCTTCGCCAACTGGGCCACCATGCTGATCGCGGCCGCGCTCAATGCCGGCGGACAGCTCACCGTAGCGGCTGAAGGCCGCACGGGCAGCCCGCTCGCCGAAGGCATCGTGAACTTCGGCTTGGCTTCGCTCACGCTGGCGATGCTCGCGGCGGCCGTGACCATCATCGCGGGATTGCGGCGTCGCGGCGCATAGCTCCGCTCTGGCTGATTACCGGGAAGGCAACAACAGGCTGCAGCCCCACAACCGGGCGCCCCCGCGTACCGCTTGACCCAAGCGGCGCATCATCATCGTGCCCCGACCGTGACCTGACCTGCCCCTCAGCGCTGGCGCTCTTCCTTCATCCGCCCGCGCTGCTCCACGCCCTCCTTGCGGTGCTCCATGCGCTTCTCCATACCCTCCTTCCGCTGCTCACGCATGGCCTGCCACTTCGTGAACTGCTCTGCGGTGAGGATGGCCTTCATCTCCGCCTCGTGCTCGGCACGGCGCTTATCCATCTCGGCGCGTTTGGCCTCGCGCTCGGTCTTCAGCTGGGCGCGCCTTGCTTCGGCCTCCTGCGCGTGCTGCAGGTGCAGGGCCTGCACCTTCGCGGCCTGTTCCGGCGTGAGCTCGAGCACGGTGGTCAAGCGCTCGGTGCGCGCCTTGGCTGTTTCCTCCGGGCTGCGCTGCTGCTTGTCCTGCGCGCAGGCCAGGCCTGCGACCAGCAGGCTCGCCGATATCACGATGGGCTTGATCATGTTGCTTGGGTTTACCGCTCTGACCCGCCCGTGGCGTGCAGGTTCAACCGGATGAAGCACCGTTAACATCTCTTCGCATCCTCATCCTTTCCATACGAAGAGCGCATCGGGGATGTCCCAGGCCCTGCCCTTCGCATCGCGAACTACCACGTGCACGCGGAAGGACGTGCCGGGCGGCAGGTTCTGGATCATCTGGCGTTGGTAGGGTGTGATCTCGGCCTGTTCTCCGCCAGCGGACGCATCCTTCCCCTTGCAGTCCTTGATGCAGAAGGTGAGCGAGACGATGCGCGCTCCGGGGACGCATCCTTGCACATCCACCGCCTTGATGCCGCTCCATTGCGCGGCGGTGATGTCACCGCTCGACTTGCCGGCGAGCAGGATGCGTGGCGAGCCGCCCTCAGGAACGAAGGCGCGCGGTTCAAGCGGTGAAGCCAGCAGAACGGAAGCAAGAAGAAGCGTGACCGTGTTCATGACCATTGGGTTTGCCGGGAAATGCGTGCGCTGCGCTGGGGTAACGCGGCGCACGGCATCGGCTGTCCCAGGATCAACGCTCCATCACCAGCGGCAGCGCAAGGAGCGAACGGCCATCGCGGAGCGCAATGACCAGGCAACGGCTCGGGGCAATGCCTTCAGCCGTGAGGCTTAAGCGCAACAGCTGTGCGCCGCTCAGCTCAACCCGCTGATCACGCCGTTGGCATCGATGTCCATGCCTTCAGCGGCAGGCACCTCGGGCAGGCCCGGCATGCGCATGATCTCGCCGCAGATGGGCACCACGAAGCCGGCGCCCGCGCTGATCTCGATGTCGCGCACCGTGATGCGGAAGCCGGTGGGCGCGGCGCGCAGCTCCTTGTTGTCGCTGAAGCTGTATTGCGTCTTGGCCATGCAGATGGGCACGTTGTTGAGGCCGAGCTTGTCGATGCGGCGTAGCGCGGTCTCGGCATCGCTGCTGTAGTCCACGCCGTCGGCACGATAGATCTCGCGCGCGATGGTGGCGATCTTGTCCTTGATGGAAAGCGAGAGATCGTACAGCGGCTTGAAGTCGCTCTTGCCCTCCTCGATCACGCGCAGCACGGCGCTGGCCAGGTCCGTCATGCCATCGCCGCCCTTGGCGAAGCCCTGCGCGAGCACCGCCTCGGCGCCGCGCTCTTTGCAGTAGGCCTTGATGGCATCGACCTCCTCGGCCGTGTCCGTGGGGAAGTGGTTGATGGCCACCACGGCCTTCACGCCGAACTTGCTGATGTTCTCGATGTGGCGGCCCAGGTTGGCGAGGCCGGCCTTCAGCTTGTCGGGCGCGGCGGTGTTCACCTCCTTCACGTCCACGCCGCCGTGGTAGCGCAGCGCGCGCACCGTGGCCACGATCACCGCGGCGCTCGGCTTCAGCCCCGCTGCACGGCACTTGATGTCGAAGAACTTCTCGGCGCCCAGGTCCGCTCCGAAGCCCGCCTCGGTCACCACGTAATCGCCGAGGCTGAGGCCCATCTTGGTGGCGAGCACGCTGTTCACGCCCTGCGCGATATTGGCGAAGGGACCGCCGTGCAGGATGGCGGGATTGCCCTCCAGCGTCTGCACCAGGTTCGGCTTGATGGCGTCCTTGAGCAGGATGGCCATGGCGGCCTCGGCCTTCAGGTCGCGGGCGTAGACGGGCGTGCGGTCCCAGCGCTGGCCCACGTAGATGTCGCCGAGGCGCTTCTTCAGGTCCTCGAAGCTGGTGGCGAGGCAGAGGATGGCCATCACCTCGCTGGCGGGCGTGATGTTGAAGCCATCCTCGCGCGGCACGCCGCCGTTCACGCCGCCCAGGCCGATGGTGATCTTCCGCAGGGCGCGGTCGTTCATGTCCATCACGCGCTTCCAGGCGATGGTGCGCGGATCGATGCCAAGCGAGCGCTTGCGGTTCTGCAGGTTGTTGTCGATGAGCGCGGCGAGGAGGTTGTTGGCCTTCTCGATGGCCGCGAAGTCGCCGGTGAAGTGGAGGTTGATGTCCTCCATGGGCACCACCTGCGCGTAGCCGCCGCCGGCCGCACCGCCCTTCATGCCGAACACGGGACCCAGGCTCGGCTCGCGCAGCACCACGATGCTCTTCTTCCCGAGCTTGTTGAGGCCCTCGTTCAGGCCGATGCTGGTGGTGGTCTTGCCTTCGCCGGCCGGCGTGGGGCTCACAGCGGTGACGAGGATGAGCTTGCTCTTCGCGGCCTTGGCATCATCGATGAGCGTGAGCGGCAGCTTGGCCTTGGTGCGGCCATAGGGCTCGATCACCTCCGGGTCGATGCCGAGCCGCTCCGCGATCCGCGCGATGGGCTTCAGTTGGGCTTTCTGGGCGATCTCGAGGTCGGTGGGGAATGCCATGCGTGCAGGACTTGGTGCGCGAAGGAACCGCAAAGGGGCGAAGGCGCAAAGCCCCGGCATGCCGGAACCCTGGGGATGCCCGGGCATCCCGCCCGACACCCTGACGCCCATCAACCTGGAGGTCCTCGCCGGGCGCTTCCTTTAGAACA
Source organism: Flavobacteriales bacterium UBA2426 (assembly GCA_002342985.1). GTDB lineage: Bacteria > Bacteroidota > Bacteroidia > Flavobacteriales_F > PHOS-HE28 > PHOS-HE28. The sequence continues at coordinate 13,437 of DDRC01000128.1, read as the reverse complement.
ACGAGATCATCCAGCGCTCATGAACCGCTATCAGTTCCTCGCAGGCCTCCTGCTCCTATCTGGCGCCGTTATCCGGGTGCATGCGCAGGCGGACGCCATGCCCCAAGCGGAGCCGGAAGGGACCGCGACCGCCATATGGGTGGATGCCGGCGTCGGTATCGCCTCGAAGGGCTTTGTCTATCGGGGCGGGGCCCACCTCATGCTGCGCCCGGTCATCCTCTCCATCGGCGTCGGGCAGGTCAGCGGCAAGAGCGGCATCAACATCTCCAATGAATGGGAGCGCATGAGCACGGTGCACGCCATGGCGAGTTACGTCCTCACTCCGCCAGGCACGCGGGTGATGGCCTCTATCGGTGCGGGAGTGGGCTATGGACAGTATGAGGAGCACGCCTTGGCGCCCGGCAGCAACTGGCTCCTCGACCCCGTTTATGAAACGCGCAAGGCCGCGATGCTCGACTTCCCGATACAGCTCATGGCCAACTTTCTCGTCCGCTTGGACCTTGGCCTCTTCGCGGGCTTTGAGGGCCATGTGAACGGTGAGATGCCCACAGCAGGCTTCGTGGTCGGCGTGCGCTTCGCGCCAATCGAATAGCGCGCGACGGCCGGACCCGCGGAGCTGTGCCTACTGCACACCGAAACCGGCCTTCCTCAGGTCCTGCCAGAAGCCCGGGTAGCTCTTGTTCACCACCTGCGGATCCTCGATGGTGATGCTGCCGAGCCGCAGCGCGAGCGGCGCCAGCGACAGCGCCATGCGGTGGTCGATGTCGGGGTGGAAGCTCATGGGCGAATCGGCGGTGATGCCCTGCTTCACGGCGAAGGCGCCATCGGCGAAGGCGGATTGGCCGCCCATCCGCGCGATGGCATCGGCCACCGCGCGCAGGCGATCGGTCTCCTTCACGCGGAGGTTGTCGAGGCCTGTGAGTACCGCAGGCTGGCCCAGTGCGGCCAAGGTGAAGGCCAGGGGCTGGAAGAGATCGGGCACGTGCTTCAGGCTTCGCGGCAGGTCCTCCCATTTGCCGGGCGATGCGCGATGACTGATCCGGGCGCCTTCATCGGTGAATCGCGTCTCCACCCAGGGAGCCCAGAGGTATTGCGCCTCGCGGTCGCCCTGCATGGTATCGTCGGTGAGGCCGGTGAGCAGGATGGCGCTGCCAGGCGCGAGCGCGGCGATCTCGTACCAGAACGCGGCGCTGCTCCAATCGGGCGGCACGGCAATGGGCGATGGGATGTAATCGCCGGGATCCACGCGCACGCCATCGAGCTCCAGGCGCGGGTACACGCCGAAGTGCGCGAGCATCTTCAGCGTCATGTGCACGAAGGGCTCGCTCAGGCGCGTGCCGGTCCAGCGCAGGGTGAGGCCTTCCCGCATCCGCGGCGCCACCATGAGCAGCGCGCTGAGGTACTGGCTGCTGATGGGCGAATCGAAGTGCACCTCGCCGCCCTTCAAGGCCCGGCCGCGCACGCGGTAGCCCTCCGGCACCCGCTCGATGTCCGCGCCCAATTGCCTTAGGGCGTTCACCAGGTCATCGTGCGGACGCTCGAGCAGGCGCGGGATGCCGGTGAGGATGTGCTCTTCGCCTGCGCGCACGCTGGCCCATGCGAGCAGGAAGCGGAAGGTGGTACCGCCCGCGCCGCAGTCCATCACACGCGGGGAATCGCGGAGCAGCGCTTGCATCACCCGGGTATCATCGCCATCGCTCAGGTGCGAGACGAGATTGAGGTCGTCGCAGAGCGAGGCCATGAGCAGCGCGCGGTTGCTGATGCTCTTGCTGCGGGGAAGGGCGATGGCGGTACTGATGGGCCCTTGGGGGCGCGATACGGTAACGGATGGCATGGGCGGCAAAGGAAGAACATGAGCGGCATGCTGCGCTGAGGCCATGGACGTGGCAACCGTGCGCCCGCTTACGCATGCTCCAGGCAATGCAAGACCGGGGAACGCGCGGCCTCATGCACGCAGCGCTGATGATACTGCCTACCGGCTGCGCCTGCACCCGCCTTACCCCCTCACCAGCAAGCGGTAGTACTCCAGCGCCTCCTGCACCTGGGCGGCGGTCACCGCAACATCCACCCGGGCTGAGCCGATGCCCGTGAGCAAGGTGAAGCGGAACTGCCCGCCGCTGTTCTTCTTGTCGTTGCGCATGAGCTCGATGATGCGGTGGTCCTCGTCGCCTTGCAGCGCGAAGTGGCGATAGAGCCCCAGCAGCTGGGCGGCGATGCGGTCGCTGGCCTCGCGGGGCAGCAGGCCGAGGCGCCAGCTGAGCCAGGCCTCGCACACCATGCCCAGGGCCACCGCCTCGCCGTGCAGCAGGGCGCGCTGGCCGCCCTCCCACGAGAAGGCCTCGATGCCGTGGCCGATGGTGTGGCCGAAGTTGAGCAGCTTGCGCGGGCCGGCTTCGCGCGGGTCCTCGCGCACCACTTCGGCCTTGATCGCCGCGCTGCGCTCCACCAGCGGGGCAAGCGCATCCAGGTCGTGCAACGGCGCAGCGGCGATGGCGGCGTAGTGCGCCGCATCGCGCACCAGCCCGTGCTTCACCATCTCGGCCACGCCGTTGAGCAGCTCGCGCTTGCCCAGGCTCTTGAGGAAGGGCACGTGCACGAAGACGCCCACCGGGTCATGGAACACGCCCACCACGTTCTTCACCCCGCCCAGGTCGATGCCCGCCTTGCCGCCGATGGCCGCATCCACCATGCCCATGAGCGAGGTGGGCACATGGGCGCAGCGGATGCCGCGCTTGTAGGTGCCGGCGATGAAGCCGCCCAGGTCGGTGACCACGCCGCCGCCCAGGCACACGAGCACCGCCTGGCGATCCGCCGCGCGGTCCGTGAGGTGCACCCAGATGTCATGGCAAACGGCCAAGGACTTGGACGCCTCGCCGGGCGGCACGCCGATGGTCTCGGCGTCGCGCAGCGCCGGCACACGGGCCAGCAGCTCGGGCAACGCGTGGCGGAGCGTATTCTCATCGCCCAGCACGAAGAGGGCGGTGGGCTCGGCCGCCACCAGCGCCTCCTGCAGGGCCTGCAGCGCCCCTTCGCCCAACGCAACGGGGTGGCCGCCGGCATCCAGGAGGCGGTTATCGGTGCGCTTGGGGACCATGGCTACTTTTGGCCGCCCTCCGCCGGAAGGCCTCCCGCCAAAGGAACGAAGGAAGCCCCCATGCCGTCCACGGCCACCGCACCAGGCACCCGCCAACCCGACCTCCGCGACACCCGCATCGCCTTCCGGCAGTACACCGACCGCGGCCTGCAGCGCGCCTTTTGGCTCTTCCGCCTCATCGGCATCCCCTGGCTCAACGCCGCCTCGCAATGGCTGGCCCAGGTGGCGCTGGTGCTGCACATTCCCGTGCGCTGGGCGGTGAAGCCCACCATCTTCCGGCACTTCTGCGGGGGGGAGACCATCACCGAAAGCCTGCGCACCGTGCAGAAACTCGGCGACGGCGGCCTGGGCACCATCCTCGACTACAGCGTGGAGGGCCAGGACGATGAAGAGGCGCTGGACCATACCCTGGCGGAGATCCTGCGCACGATTGCCGTGGCGGGTGAGCGCCGCGATGTGCCCTTCTCCGTCTTCAAGCCCACGGGCCTGGCGCCGGTGCGCATCCTGGAGAAAGTGAGCAACGACCAGCCCCTCGACACCGATGAGGCCCATGAATGGGCGCTGGCACAGGGGCGTGTGGAACGCATCTGCGCCGCCGCGGCCGCCGCCGGCGTGCCCGTGCTGATCGATGCCGAGGACAGCTGGTACCAACCCGCCATCGACGCGCTGGCCACGCGCATGATGGAGCGCCACAACCGAGAGCGGGCCATCGTCTTCAACACCATCCAGCTTTACCGGCACGACCGGCTGGACTTCCTGCGGGCCTCCCTCGCCGCGGCCGAGCGCGACGGCTACCACCTGGGGGTGAAGCTGGTGCGCGGCGCCTACATGGAGAAGGAGCGCGAGCGCGCCGCCGAACAGGGCTACCCCTCGCCCATCCATGAGGACAAGGCCGCGGTGGACCGCGATTACGACGATGCGCTGCGCTTCTGCATCGACCACATCGACCGGGTGGCCGTGATGGCCGGCACGCACAACGAGCAGAGCGCCTTGCTGCTGGCACGGCTCATGGACGAGCGCGGGCTGGCGCGCAACGACCGGCGCATCTGGTTCGCGCAGCTGCTGGGCATGAGCGACCACATCAGCTACAACCTGGCGGACGCAGGCTACAACGTGGCCAAATACGTGCCTTATGGCCCGGTGCGCGCCGTGCTTCCCTACCTCATCCGCCGCGCCGAGGAGAACACCAGCGTGGCCGGTCAAATGGGGCGCGAGCTGCGGCTCATTGTGGAGGAGCGGAGGCGGCGCGCCAGGTAGCGACTGCCGGCTCCTGGGGCCGCTGGTCACGCCCGGCAACCGCTGCCACCGTTGGCCACCGCACCGGGCCCAGGCCACCCTAGCTTGGGGGCACCAAGCCCGCAGCCATGACCCGCCACCTGCCCACCCTCTCCATCCTGCACTACGTCTACGGCGCCCTCACCTGCCTGGGCGGCGCGGCCGTGCTGGTGCTGGTCTTCATGGGCCTGCTGCTCAACAGCGGCAGCCTGCCCGCAGATGGCGATCCGCCCCCGGCCTGGGTGGGCCAGCTGATGCAGGGGCTCGGCTGGGGCCTCTTCGCCCTCATCGAAGCCATTGGCGTGCTGGTGATCCTCAGCGGCCGCTGGATCGCGCGCCGCACCAACCGCACGGGCTCACTCGTGGCCGCGGCCCTGTGCTGCCTCAACTTCCCGCTCGGCATGGCTTTGGGCGTCTTCACCTTCGTGGCGCTGCTCGACCCCGCGGTGCGGGCGGAGTACGATGCCGCAGCGCCGCGCGCCTAGCGCAGCTCCACCAGCGTGGCGGTGCTGTCGCGGTCGAAGTCGCGGAGCGTGGCGATGCGCAGGCGCAGCTGCCGGCCGTTGAAGGGCGCGGATACGCTGTAGACGATGCTGTCTGCGCTGCGCGTCGAGGCGCCGAGGTCGATGCGGGCGCTGTCCATCCGCACGCGGATGTCGGCGATCGAAAGGCCCTGCTGCTCCATGGCCTGCTGCGCCGCCGGCGTCGCCTTCACCAGGGTGCTGCGCAGGCGCTGCTTCAGCTTGGCCTCGGGAAGCCAGGCGCTGGTGGTGAGCCGCTCGCCGTAGAACCAATAGGCGAGCCCGCCACCGATGATGAGGCCCAGGAGATAGAGCGTTAGGCGGCGCTGGAGGTCCATATCAGAACGCCGCCAGCAGGATGTCCAGGTCCTTGTGCGGCAGCTTGAAGGCCTCGCCGAGGATGCGGCTGGTGACGGTGCCGTTGTAGAGGTACACGCCGTGTCGCACGCCGAGGTCGCGCTTGATGAGGTCCTCGAAGCCGCCCACCTCGCCCATGTTGAGCAGCATGGGCCCGAAGATGTTGCTGAGGGCCGTGCTGGCGGTGCGGGGCACCCGGCTGGCGATGTTGGGCACGCAGTAGTGGAGCACGCCGTAGCGCTTGTACACAGGGTCGGTGTGGGTGGTGACCTCGCTGGTCTCGAAGCAGCCGCCGCGGTCGATGCTGACATCGACGATGACGCTGCCGCTCTTCATGTCCTTCACCATCTCCTCGGTCACCACCATGGGCGTGCGGCCGTGCTCGGGGCGGAGGGCGCCGATGGCCACGTCGGCATGCCGCAGGGCCTTGCGCAGCTCCTCGGGCTGCACCACGCTGGTCCAGATGCGCTGGCCCACGTCGTTCTGCAGGCGGCGCAGGCGGTAGATGCTCTTGTCGAAGACCTTCACGCTGGCACCCAGGCCCAGTGCGGCGCGCGTGGCGAACTCGCCCACGGTGCCCGCACCGATGATGACCACCTCGGCGGGATCCACGCCGCTGATGCCGCCCAGCATGGTGCCCGGCCCGCCCTTGTCGGCGGTGAGGTACTCGCTGGCGATCTGGATGCTGGTGGTACCGGCGATCTCGCCCATGGCGCGGATGATGGGGTAGATGCCCTCGCGGTCCTTGATGAAGTCCCAGGCCACGGCGGTCATGCGCTTCTCCATCATGCGGCGCAGGGTGTCCTTGGGCTGCACGGTGAGCTGCAGGGCGGATACGAGCGTCTGCTTGTGCCGCAGCAGCTCGATCTCGCCATGCGTGGGCGGGGCCACCTTCAGGATGAGGTCGGCCTTGAAGACCTCTTCCGGGCTGTCCACCACCATGGCGCCGGCCTCGCTGTAGTCATTGTCCTGGAACTGGGCGGGCTGGCCGGCACCGCGTTCGATCACCACCTCGTGGTCGCGTTGCACCAAGGTGGCCACGGCGGCGGGCGTCAGCGGCACGCGGTGCTCCTGGAAGGTGACCTCCTTGGGGATGCCGATGAAGAGGCTCTTCTTGCGCCGCCCCACCTCCATCACCTGTTCCTGCGGCAGCAGGGCGGTCTCGCGGGCCAGTTGCTTCAGCAGGTCGGACGAGGTGGACATCGGCGTATTGGAAGGCACGCGAAGGTACTGAGCAGCAACCGAGTGACGGAAAACCGGCCGCGGCACCCCTAACCAAGGTTCTATTGACGCACTGCCCGCCTCAAAGGATGTTTGCGGCACCGACAGACCCGCCCCATGTCCCCATCACGACTCGCCTGCCTGCTCCTTCTCCTCTCCGCATCCTACGCCCACCGGGCACATGCTCAAGGCTACACCTGGGCCAGCAGCGGTGGGTCGGCCGGTGCCGGCAACTCCTTCTCCGGCGCGCTTGACCTGGCCCGCGACCCGCAGGGCAACCTGTACCTGTTCAACGATGGCAACACCCCGCAGCAGTGCCAGGGCGACACGGTCTTTCCCAGCGGCGGGCCGGGCAGCATCAATGCCTTCGTCCACAAGTTCAATAGCGCGGGCGACCTGCAGTGGATCCGTCCGGTGGGGCCGCAGTTCCAGCCCTTCAGCATCCGTGCGGATGAGGCCGGCAACGCCTACTTCCTGGGCCGCACGTCGGTGAACACCATCATTGTGGGCGACACCACCGTGAATGTGACGGCCTCGCGCAACTACCTGCTGAAGTTCTCACCGGAAGGCGACCTGGTGTGGGCGCACAATACGGGCATGCCCACTACGGGCGGACTGACCCGCACCAACCTGTTGCATTACGCCAACGGGCTGCTGTACTTCCAAAGTGGTGACCTCTCCGTGGCCAGCATTGACACGGCCGGCAACCTGGAGACCTCACTTGCCGCCACCTCCTACGTGCCCACCACGGCGTTCCCCAACCTGTGGTTCAAGAATGCGGTGAGCCTGAGCGATGGCGATGTGATCATCGCCGGCGAGCACCGCGGTGAACTGGCCTTCGGCACCGAACCCAGCCTGCCGGGCGAAGCGTCGGCGGCAGCCTTGCACCGTTATTTCTTCCTGCGTTGCAGTGCCGACCTGGATTCCATACGCTGGTTCCGCTCCCATGGCCACTTCAAGGAGCGGTTCGGGTTCAACATCCCGCTGGTGGCGGACCCGTCCGACAACATCTACGCCTGCGCCACCCTCGGCTTCAATACACCCATTCCCTTCGGGCCGGATGTGGTCACCAACACCACATTGGTCAACGGCACCGACGCGGTGCTGAGTATGGACGGGGACGGCACCCCGCAATGGATGCGACCGATCATCTCACAGGCAGGCATCTTTGCATACGGCCTCACCCTGAAGGATGATGGCAACAGCCTGTACCTCTGCGGGCAGCAGTCCTCCGGCACCGCCACCTTCGGCTCCGCGGTGATCACCGCCTCGGCCACGGGCAAGGGCTTCATCGCGGAGATCAGTGCAGCGGGCGACTACCTCACCGGATTCCACACCGGGGTACCGGCCCAACCGCCCAATGCCCTGCAGAGCTTCGCCTATGCGCTGGTGAGCCAGGGCGATGGCCGTTATGTGGTGAGCGGCCAGCTGAACACCTTGTCGCCATGGGAGCTGAGCTGCGTGGAGCGCATCCCGAACAGGGGCTTCTTCGTCACCGAGTTCACCGGCATCTCCGAAGAAGTGCCCGATCCGCAGATCAGCCAGGTGGGCAGCACGCTCATTGCCTCGCCCGCCTTCGCTGGCACCATTCAATGGCTGCTGAACGGCGAACCCATCCTGGGAGCCAACGGTCAGAGCTACGAACCCACGGAGAACGGGAGCTACAGCGTGAGCTACACCAACACGCAGGGTTGCGTGGGAACGGCTACCTCCGATGGACTGGTGGTGACCACCACCGGGCTTGCTGGAACGACCGCCACGGCCACTTCGCTTGAGGCCTGGCCGAATCCCACTGGAGGCACCCTCTTCCTGCGCGGCCTTCCCGCCAGCGCCACGGTACGCATCGCCATGGTGGATGCCATGGGCCGCAAGGTGTCCACGCAGAACGCCGTGGGCCCCAACGCGCACATCGACACGACGGCCCTACCAGGCGGCGTGTACTGGTTGCGCGTGGGTGACGGCGCAGGGCAGCAGGTGCTCCGCTTCGTGAAGCACTGATCGCCGCGGAGCGCTCAGCCGCCCGTGGAAATGGCGATGGTACGCGCACCGCTCGGCGCCGCCTCCAGCGAAAGGTGCAAGGTGCCCGGCGGCAGCAGGTCCGCGGCCAGTTCTGGCCACTCGATGAAGCAGTAGTGGCCGCTGTCCACATACTCCGTGAAGCCGATGCCCTCCAGCTCGGCGGCATCCTTCAATCGATACAGGTCGAAGTGAAACACGGGCTCGCCACTGGCCGCGCGGTATTCGTTCACGATGGCGAAGCTCGGGCTGCTGGCCTTGTCGGTGACGCCCAAGGCGGTGCAGAAGCCCTTGATGAGGGTGGTCTTTCCGGCACCGAGCTCGCCATGCAAGGCGAAGACGCGTGACCCGGGATGGCCCTGCAGGATGAGCCGGGCGATCCCTGGGGCGTCAGACGGTTGGCGGAGGGTGAGGGTGGCAAGCACTGGGCGAAGATGAGATGATCAGATAATCGGCCGATCAGATGATCAGATGATCGACCCGGGAACGGCAGGTGATCAAAGAGCGCACAAGGCTGATCTAACTCCTGCTTGGGACCAATAACCAGCGATCGGCCAGGAGAAGGAGGAGCAGCATGGTTGAAACGAGGCATACCCAGCCCATCCATGACCGCATCGATAGCCACAGCGCTTGTTCAGCCAGATCGACCTCCGGCCCGGACCCTAGGTATTTCGCATCAAGCCCAATATTCACCAATGCCCACTTCGCAAAGGCCCAACCAACGAAAGATCCTGTGGAAAGGAGCGCAAGAGCTGCTGCAGGGTAACGGACCTTCAACCTCATTGAAAGACCGACAGATCGGTCAACGACAAGGTATAGCAGCTACTTCGGGAGCAGGCATTCCCATTATCTGATCGTCCGATCATCTGATCCGCATTCACCTCGCCTTCAGCACCGCCCACGGCACGATCATCTCCTCCAGGCTGATGCCGCCGTGCTGGAAGGTGTCGCGGTAGTAGGTGACGAAGTGGTTGTAGTTGTTGGGGTACACGAAGAAGCGGGCACCCTTGGCGAAGATGTAGGCGGTGCTCACGTTCGCCCTGGGCAGATGGGCCTTCGCGGGGTCCTTCACCGCCAGCACGTCGCGCTCCTCGTAGCTGAGGTTGCGGCCGTGCTTGTAGCGCAGGTTGCTGTTGGTGTTGCGGTCGCCCACCACCTTGCTGGGCTCGGTGACGCGGATGGTGCCGTGGTCGGTGGTGATCACCAGCCGGCCGCCGCGCTCGGCGATGCCCTTGAGGATGTCGTAGAGGGGCGAATGCTCGAACCAGCTCTTGGTGAGGCTGCGGTAGGCGGCATCGTCGCTGGCCAGCTCGCGGATCACCTCCATCTCCGTGCGGGCATGGCTCAGCATGTCCACGAAGTTGTAGACGATGACGTTGATGGGATTGCCCATCAGGTTGTCGAGGCTCTCGGCCAGCTTGCGCCCGGCGGCGAGGGTGAGGATCTTGTGGTAGCTGTGCTTCACGCCCTTGCCCTGGCGCTGCAGCTGCGCGGCGATGAACTCGCCCTCGTGGGCGTTCTTGCTGCCCTCCTCCTCCTCGCTCACCCACTTGCCGGGGAAGCGCTTCTCGATCTCGGCAGGCATCATGCCGGCGAAGAGGGCGTTGCGCGCGTATTGGGTGGCGGTGGGCAGGATGCTGTAGAAGAGGCCCTGGTCCTCCATGCGGAAGTGCTCGCCCACGATGGGCTCCAGCACGCGCCACTGATCGAGGCGCAGGTTGTCGATGAGCACCAGGAAGAGCGGCGGCTGCTTCTCGTCGATGAGCGGGGCCACCTTGGCCTTGAAGAGCTGGTGGCTCATGAGCGGGATGTCGTCGCCCTTGCCGTTCACCCAGTCGAGGTAGCGGTCGGCCACGTAGCGGCTGAACTGCTCGTTGGCCTCCTGCCACTGGCTGCGCAGGATGTCGGCCATGCCGGGGTCCTGGCTGCCGGTGAGCTCCAGGTCCCAGCGTACCAGTTCGCCGTAGAGCGCCTTCCATTCCTCGCTGCCCAGGCGCCCGCCCATCTGCATGGCCAGCTGCCGGAACTGCTGCTGGTAGTTGCTGGTGCTCTTCTCGCTCACCAAGCGGCGGCCCTCCAGGTGCTTCTTCAGGCTCAGCAGGATCTGGTTGGGGTTCACCGGCTTGATCAGGTAGTCGCTGATCTTGCCGCCGATGGCTTCCTCCATGATGCGCTCCTCCTCGCTCTTGGTGATCATCACCACCGGCACATGCGGCAGCACCGACTTGATGCGGGTGAGCGTCTCCAGCCCGCTGAGGCCCGGCATGTTCTCATCGAGGAAGATGATGTCGTACTCCTTGGCCTTGGCGTTCTCCACGGCATCCAGGCCGTTGTTCACGGTGTCCACCACGTAGCCTTTCTGCTGCAGGAAGAGCACGTGCGGTCGCAGCAGATCGATCTCGTCATCGGCCCAGAGGATGGTGGCGCTCATGGTGTTCAGCGGGGTGCCCGGCGGGGCAAGGGGTGCGGTATGGAAGGTGCTCATCCCAGGGACAACGCAGGATGCCGACCGGTGTTGCCCTGTACTTTCGGGGCGTGAAGATATTGGGCGCCATTGCTGATTCCTGATCGCTGATTCCAGCGGGACAGGACTGAGGCTGGTATCAGCGATCAGGAATCAGCAATACGCAATCGAGAAGAATGAAGATCCTGAACGACCCCATCTACGGCTTCATCACCGTGCCGCATCCGGTGCTGCTGCGCCTCATCGACCATCCATGGTTCCAGCGGTTGCGCTACATCAAGCAGCTGGGGCTGGGGCACCTGGTGTATCCCGGGGCGCTGCACACCCGCTTCCATCATGCCCTGGGCGCCATGCACCTCATGGGCGAGGCCATTGCCACGCTGCGCGGCAAGGGGCACGCCATCACCGAGGAGGAGGCCTTGGGCGCGCGCATCGCCATCCTGCTGCACGATGTGGGCCACGGGCCCTTCAGCCATGCACTGGAGCACAGCCTGGTGGAGGGCGTTGGCCACGAGGATGTGAGCGCACTGGTGATGGACGCCCTCAACGCCGAGTTCAATGGCGCACTGGACCTGGGCATCCGCATCTTCCGCGATGAATACCCCAAGCGCTTCCTGCACCAGCTGGTGAGCAGCCAGCTCGATGTGGACCGCATCGACTACCTCAACCGCGACAGCTTCTACACCGGCGTGAGCGAGGGCGTCATCGGCGGAGAGCGCATCATCAAGATGCTGCAGGTGGTGGACCCCGGCTCGCAGGCCGGGGCAAGCAGGCTGGTGGTGGAGGAGAAGGCCATCTACAGCATCGAGAAGTTCCTGGTGGCGCGCCGCCTCATGTACTGGCAGGTGTACCTGCACAAGACCGTGGTGGCCTGCGAAATGATGCTGGTGGAGACCCTGCGCCGCGCCAAGGCCTTGGCCCTCGGCGGCACACCGCTCTTCGCATCGCCCGCCCTGCTGCGCTTCCTCAGCGCCCGCCATACCCGCGCCAGCTTCAACGACCCCGCCGTGCTCGCCGACTTCCTGAAGCTTGACGACCACGACATCATGGGCGCCGTGAAGGTGTGGGGCGACCACCCGGACACCGTGCTCGCCCGCCTCGCCACCGACCTGGTCACGCGGCGCAACCTCCGCATCCGGCTGCAGAACATTCCGTGGGACGACACGCGGGTGGCCGAGCTGCGCCAACAGGTGGCCGCACAGCTGGGCATTGCCGAGGCCGATGCCGCCCACTTCGTCCTCACCGGCAGCATCGTCAACAACGCCTACGACCCCGCCAAGGACCGCATCGAGCTCCTCTACAAGGACGGCACCCTGCGCGACATCGCCGAGGCCAGCGACAACCTCGGCATCCAGGCGCTGGCCCGGCCGGTGACGAAGTGGTACCTGGCGTGGCCGCGGTGGCTTGCGGGATAGCCCCCAAACGCCAACGCCCCGGCCTCCTCCCCTTGTCATCGGGGGCTCGGCCAGGGCGTTCAGCCTGGGTAGGTCGGTGGCGCTTAGGCGGCGGCCATCACGCGGCAGGGCTCGCTCATGCTGCTCTCACCGGCGGCGCCGATGGCGGTAACCGCGAACCAGTAGAACTTGCCGGGCTCCAAGTTGTCCACGTTGTAGCGGCTCTTGCTCGTTACCCCGATCAACTCCCAGTTGAAGGGGTCGTTGCTCGTGCTCATGTACACGTGGTGCGTGTCGGTGCCCTCCTCGCGGTCCCACACCAGGGCCGCGCGGCCGGTCGTTCTGGTGAGGCGGGTGGCCAGGTTGGTCGGCGGAGGCAGCTCGCCCACGGGGCTGCCCCGCTTCACCACCTCGAAGGTGGACAGCCTGATGGTGGTGGCGTCGCCGCCGCTCACCATTTGCACATACCCTGCCCACTGCTTCACGCCAAGGCGCAGGGCCGCATCGGCGTTGTCCCGCTCCAGGTATTCCTTGCGCCCCCGGTTGGCGTCCACCGCCGCGTTGGCCGCAGCCAGCTCGTCGATGAGCGCCTGGAACTCGGGCGGCGTCGGTATGGGGTTGGGGAAGATGGTGGCGTTGGCCACGACCGCGTCGTGCATCGCCTGCGCTTTGGCCACGAGTCCCGTGGCGGGGAGGCCTTCCAGGCCAAGTTTCACTCTTGCCATGTGGCTTGGGTTTTTGTGGCCCCTTGTGGGGGGCCGGGTGAATGGTTTTGCCCCTTTTTCGCGAGGACGGCCCATTTTGTCATCCGCCCACCATCAGGCGAATTCCCGATGCCTTTGCCACAACCAACACCCCGCTTTTGCAGGCACCCGCGTCACCGGCCTTCCAGCGCGTTCAAGCCGCTGCACACCCCTCCAAAAATGTCCTCATGGGCGGCCCGCCAAGGCCCGGCACCGGCGTTGCCTTACCGTTCCTCGTTCAGTTTGGGTCCAGATTTCCCGAAACCGGGTCCAAGTTCGCCGAGTTTGGGTCCAAGTTCGCGGAACTTGGGTCCAAGTCCGGCGAGTTTGCTTCCAAGTTCGCGGAACTTGG
>DDRC01000100.1:23552-28716 GCA_002342985.1 Flavobacteriales bacterium UBA2426 | reverse complement strand
GGGCACCGGCAACATGGAGCTCCAGCTCGACCGGAAGATCTCCAACCGCCGCATCTTCCCCGCCATCGACATCCTCAGCTCGGGCACCCGCCGCGACGACCTGCTGCACGGCAAGGAGGTGCTGCAGCGCACCTGGATCCTGCGCAAGCACCTGGCCGACATGAACAGCGTGGAGGCCATGGAATTCGTGAAGAAGCACATGGAGGGCACGCGCAGCAACGAGGAGTTCCTGGTGTCGATGAATGGATGAGCAGGACTGCAGGTCGATGGTTGAACCGCTTGGCTGAGGGTTGAAATGGTACTCGCGCTACTCACCGCGCTGGCCGTGATCGCCCTGCGGCTCATCCTGCACACCATCGGAGCGCCGCCCCAGGGCACGGACTTCATGCTCGTGCACTTCCTGGCCATCGTCACCATCGTCTTCTTCATCGACATGCGCCTGCTCCGGAGGAACCGGGCCGCCGGCTTCCCGGACCTGATGCGCGAGGGCTTCAAGGGCGCCGCCCTGTACGCCCTGCTGCTGATGGCCTACCTCTGGTTCCATTACACCGCCATCGAGGACGATGCCTTCAGCAAGCGGATCGAGGCCATGGTGCTGCAGGCCGTTGAGGAAGGGCAGCCGGAGCGGATCGTGAGGCCGAGGCTGACGCGCTTCTTCACGCCGTTCAACTACGCCAGCATCAGCTTCTTCGCCCTCCTGGCCACCGGTGCCTTCAATGCGCTCCTGATCGGCGCCATCCACCACAAGCTGCTGCGCCGCGCTATGCGGTGAAGGCCTCGCTCAGCGCCTGCAGGTCGAGCCCGCCGAAGTTGCCGCTGCTCATCATCAGCAGCACGCTGTCGCCGCCGATGCCATCGCGCACGGCGCCCATGACGGCGATGGGGTCATTGAGCACCACGAGGTCCTCGCGGGCGAAGGCCCTCTTCACGCGCTCCACCGGGATGGCCGGAAGGCGCTTCAGCTGCACGGCGTGCGGGTCGTAGAACACGATGGCGCTGTCCGCGGCATCCATGCAGCCGGCGTACTGGTCGATGAAGCCCTCACTGAGGCTGCTGTAGGTGTGCAGCTCCATGCAGGCCACCAGGCGGCGCTGCGGGAACTGCTCGCGCACAGCCTCGAGCGTCGCCTTCAGCTTGCTGGGCGAATGCGCGAAGTCCTTGAATACGGCACGGCCCGGCACCTCGGCCAGCTTCTCCAGGCGCTTGGCGGCGCCGTGGAAGGTGCTGATGGCCGCGTGGAACTCCTTGTCGCCGATGCCGAGCAGATGGCACACGTGCCGCGCGCCCTCGAGGTTCTGCAGGTTGTGCCTGCCGAAGACCTGCAGGGGCACATCGCCGTGGGCGGTCTCCAGGATGGTGACGCCATCCACGATGCGGTGGCTCGGAATCCCATACGGAATGCGCTGCGCGCCCACCTGCGGCTCCTCGGCCAGCGCCTTCACCTCGGCATCCGCAGCGCAGTGCACCAGCTTGCCGCCCGGCTCGATGCAGGCGATGAACCTCCGGAACTGGTCCACGTAGCTCCCGAAGGTCTTGAAGACGTTGATGTGGTCCCACGCGATGCCGCTGATGAGCGCGATGTCAGGCCGGTACAGGTGGAACTTGGGCACGGGCTCCAGGGCCGAAGCGAGGTACTCATCGCCCTCGATGATCGCCACCTGGCTCGTATCGCTGAGCTTCACCATGCAATCGAAGCCGTCGAGCTGCGCGCCCACGAGGTAGTCGAATTCCACACCGGCCTGACGCAGCACGTGCACGATCATGCTCGTGATGGTGGTCTTGCCATGGCTCCCGCCGATCACCACGCGGGTCTTGCCCTTGGTGCGCTCGTAGAAGTACGAGGGGTAGCTGTAGATGGGGATGCCGAGCTCCTGCGCACGCAGCAGTTCCGGATTGTCGATGCGGGCGTGCATGCCGAGGATGACGGCATCGATATCCTTGGTGATGTCCTCCGGATGCCAGCCGAGCGAATCCGGCAGCAGGCCTAGGCGATCCAGGCGGCTGCGGCTCGGCTCGAAGATCTCGTCATCGCTGCCGGTGACGTCGAAGCCCTGGCGGTGCAGCGCGATGGCCAGGTTGTGCATGGCGCTGCCGCCGATGGCGATGAAGTGGACGCGCTTGGTCATGGGCGCACGCGGACATGGGCGCATGTGCCCGTATCCGTGCCGCGAAGCTGCGCGCAGAGTTCCTTGCGCCGTCGCGCTGCAACGGATGTTCGTGAACGCCGCGGTGTGGAATCCTCGCGGCTTCACCTGCAGCACCTGGCCATCCGCCTCCTGGCGATGCGCGTGCCGTGCAATCGGGCGGTCCTGCGAGCATCCTTGGCGCAGGAGACCGATCTTCGCCCCTATGAAGCTCCATGTGATCGACACCGGCTACTTCAAGCTCGACGGCGGCGCCATGTTCGGCGTGGTGCCCAAGACCCTCTGGAGCAGGCAGCACCCGCCCGACGAGAAGAACCTGTGCACCTGGGCCATGCGCTGCCTGCTGGTGGAGGACGGCGACCGGCTGATCCTGATCGACAACGGCATCGGCGACAAGCAGGATGCGCGGTTCTTCGGGCACTACGACCTGCACGGGGATGCCACGCTGGACGGTTCCCTGCGCAAGGCCGGCTTCAGCCGTGACGATGTGACGGACGTCTTCCTCACGCACCTCCACTTCGACCATTGCGGGGGCAGCATCCGCTGGAACAGCCGGCGCGATGGCTATGAGCCCGCGTTCCGCAATGCGCGCTACTGGAGCAATGAGCACCATTGGGCCTGGGCCACGAAGCCCAATCCGCGCGAGAAGGCCTCATTCCTGAAGGAGAACATCCTGCCGATCGAGGAGAGCGGGCAGCTGCGCTTCGTGGAACTCGGCCGCCGCAGCGAGGAGGAGAACTACTACCTGCGGGATGCGTTCCCCGGCTTCGATGTGTTCGTGGTGAACGGCCACACGGATGCGATGATGGTCCCGCACATCCGCTACAAGGGCCGCACGGTGGCCTTCATGGCCGACCTGCTGCCCAGCGTGCACCACATCCCGGTGCCCTGGGTGATGGCCTATGACACGCGCCCGCTGCTCACCCTGCAGGAGAAGGCCGACTTCCTCGACTCCGCGGCGGAGGAGGACATCGTGCTCTTCTTCGAGCACGACGCCCACCATGAGTGCTGCACCGTGGAGCGCACGGAGAAGGGCGTGCGCCTGAAGGAGGCCTTCCCCTTGAGCGCGCTAGGGTGAGCCGCGCCTCAGGATGAACGCGCCCTGACGGCGCACATCGTGACAGGGCACCCCCGCCTCCGCGCAGCGCTTGTTCATCCAGCGCCTTGCGGTGCCGCTGAGGCCGCTGGCGAGCACCACTTGCCGTGCACCGCCCAGGATGCCGTCCGCCACCGCATCGTCCAAGCGATGCAGGTCATGCAGCACCACCGCATCGTATGGCTCCGTGCGGGTTGGCCGGAAGGGCGACCGGTCGGAGACGAAGAGCACATCGAGCCGCGGACTGCGCAATCGGCCTTGCGCCATCCAGGCGTGGCCGTGGCGGGCGGGCTCCGGACGGAACAGGTCGGTGCCGACGGGCACCAGCGCATCGATCCCGTGCGCGCGCATGTGCCGTTCGATGCGGGCGGCGGCGAACGGCGCGGCCAGCGCGCTGTCCGCGCCCGCAACCACTGCAAGCGACCGGCCGGCGACATGGCCGGCGAGCATCGCACGCGCATCGTCATACACCACGAGCGCCTCACCCTCGTTCACGGAGCGCGCACGTGACCAAGCCGCGCCCGCGATGCCGATGGCGCACCAGAGCACCACGGGGCGCATGCGGGTCCAGCCCCACTGCCACCAGGCCCCTGCGGCGAAGATGAGCACGTAGAGCAGCGCAGCCTCCCAGAGACCGATGCGTATGGCCGGATAGGCATGGGGCAACCCGGCGAAGAAGGCGGTGGACTCCCCGACGATGCGCAGCAGCCATTCCATCGCCGTGGTGAGCGCGGCGCCCACCAACGGGACCTTGTGGAGGGCGAGCAGCGCCACGCCGCCATAGACGGCCATGCTCGCTGCGGTGACCACGATGAGGTTGGCTGGCAGGAACCAGACCGGGAACGCCTGGAAGAGGAAGAGCGAAAGCGGCGTGGTGAGCACCTGCGCACTGATGGACACCACCGCCAAGCGCCATGCCTGATGGGGCAGCCAGCCGGCTGGCGACCAGAGCCCGGCTATGGGGCGGTAGAACAGGATGATGCCGAGCACGGCCAGGAAGGACAACTGGAAGCCGGCCTGAACGATCATGGAGGGATCCCAGACGACCAGCACCAGCGCCGCCGCAAAGAGGTTGTTGATATGGTCCGTCCGCTGCAAGCCCATGCCCGCCACCGTGAACAGGGTGAACATGACCGTGGCCCGCAGCACGCTGGGCGATGCACCGGTGAGACCTGCATAGCACCACAGCGCGATGAGGATGATGATGCCCCGGGCCAGCCTGGCCCGACCGCTCCGCCCCCACCAGCCGAGCAGGAAGGCCAGGACGGCGTAGATGAGGCCCACATGCATGCCGGAGACCGCCAGCACGTGGATGGTGCCGCTGCGCGCGAAGGCGGTGCGCTGTCCGCCATCGAGCTCATCGCGCAACCCCAGCACCAGGGCCTTCACCAATGCGCGCTCGCGCACCGGCAGGGCGCTCTCATCGAGCCAGCGGGATACGGACGCGCGCATCCCATCGAAGGCATCGGTCCATGACCAGTCCTGGCCGGCCAGGGCCCACGCGCCCGACGGCGCGAAGAACTCGTGGGCGATGCCGCGCGTGGCGGCCCATGCGCGACGGTCGAACCCGCCGGGGTCGGGGGCGCGGTCGATGGGCCGCGGATCGCGCCTGACCAGTACGAGATAGCCGATGCCCAGGCCGGCCGCACCATCGGTGAGCAGCGTGAGCATGGCCGCCCCCCGGGCCGGTTCGAGACCATCGCCCCCCAGGCGCGCCACCACCTCCGCATCGCCTCGCCAAACGCGCTCACCCGTGCCGCTCACTGCCGCGATGCGAAGCACCCAGGCCTCCGCCGCCGGGGCGCGGTGGAAGTGCAGGGAATCGCTCTTCGGATCCCGGAAAGCCGACCAGGTGACGCCGAACGCCGCATACCAGCCCATCAGCGCAGCGCCCCGCCACCAGCGGCGCCCAGGATGCAGGGCA
>DDRC01000100.1:16827-23414 GCA_002342985.1 Flavobacteriales bacterium UBA2426 | reverse complement strand
CGCCCAGGATGCAGGGCTGCGAGGATCACGGCCAGTGCCGCAGCCGAAGCTGCGCTCAGCAGCACCGCCGCCGATGCCGGCGATAGGACCAGCCAGCGACCGACGGCCACGCCGGCCACCAAGGGCAGCGCCATCCGCACGAACGGCGCGCGCCGTATGGCGCTCCAAGGGCCGTGCAGGTCGGATACGAGCATGGCTGCCAGCGAAAAGGTAGCAGCCCTGGCGATCCGCTCAGCGCACCTCCAGCACCAGGCACTTCAGGTAGCGCGTTTCCGGCACGCCCCAGAGCACGGGGTGGTCGGCCGGCTGCCCGCCATCATGCACTTCGCGCAGCCGCCGGCCCGCATCGTGGGCGGCCTCGGCCACCATGCGCCGGAAGAGCTCGGGCGTCATGTGCTGCGAGCAGCTGCAGGTGACGAGGAAGCCCCCCTGCGGGATGCTCTTGAGGGCCCTGAGGTTGATCTCCTTGTAGCCGCGGTAGGCATTCTCCAGCGCGCCCTTGCTCTTGGCGAAGGCCGGGGGATCGAGCACGATGATGTCCCATTGCCGTCCGCTTCGGCTCGCCTCGGTCAGGTAATCGAAGACGTTCACCTCCTGGAAAGCACAGTTCCCCAAGCCATTGAGGGCGGCATTGCGGGTGGCGAGCGCCACGGCATCGGCGCTGATGTCCAGCCCGAGCACGCTGCGCGCGCCGGCCTTCGCAGCGTGCAGGGCGAAGCCCCCGGTATGCGTGAAGCAGTCGAGCACCTCCCTTCCTGCGGCGATGCGCTGCACGGCGAGGTGATTGCCCACCTGGTCGAGGAAGTGCCCGGTCTTCTGCCCGCCCGCCACATCGACGTGCATGAGCACGGACTGCGGGCCATCGCCCTCGGCGATCGTCAGGTCGGTGCTGAAGGCCTTGCCCAGCGGGCCCTTCTCCAGTGCCAGCCCCTCCTTCTCGCGGACGGCCACATCGTTGCGCAGGAAGATGCCATCCGGGCGCACCTGCTCCTGCAGCGCCTCCAGCACCACCTCGCGCCAGCGCTCCATCCCCAGCGTCAGGATCTGCACGCTCAGCACCCGCTGGCCGGTGCGCGCATCCTGGAAGAGGTCCGCCACGAGGCCGGGCAGGAAATCCGCCTCCCCGAAGACCACCCGGCAGCTCCCGGTGAATCCGAGGCGCTGGCGGAACTCCCACGCCCTGCGGATGCGGTCGCGGATGAACTCCCGGTTCACCCGGGCCTCTGGAAGGCGCGTGAGCATGCGTACGCGGATCATGCTCGCCGGGTTGATGTAGCCTTGGCCGAGCGGCCTGCCCTTGATGTCCGTCACCTGCACGACATCGCCGGGGGAACAGGCGCCCTCCTGCCCCGCCACCTGCGTGGCGAACACCCAAGGGTGGCCGTTGCGGACGCGGTCGCCCTTGTCGTCGATGCGGATGCGTGCCTGTGCCATGGTGATCAGCGCGCCTGCGGACCAGCCCCCCGGCCCGGCGGCCGGAGCGTATCCCCCTCATCGCGGAAGAAGTCGAGCGTGGAGAGGTCCACGAGGTGCACATTGGAATAGTAGTGGTGCAGGATGTCGGTGTAGGTGCGGCCGGCCTTGGCCATGGCCATGGCGCCCTCCTGGCAGAGGCCCACCGCATGCCCGAATCCCCGGCCGCGCAGCAGCACCCGATCGCCATCGGCACGGACGGAGAAGTAGGTGCTCTTGAGCTTCAGGTCCTCACGCACATGCTTCAAGGGCAGCAGGGGCCAGGTATTGCCCAGATAGAGGTCGCGGCATTGCGGCTCGTACTGGAGGACGGCGTGCACTTGGCCGGAATCCGCCGGATTGAAGCCGAATCGGCGATCGAGGTAGCCGAGCCACTCGCGCCGGCTGAGCGAACGCTCCCAGGTGGCATGGGGGGCGGCCAGGCAGAAGGTGTCGCGGGTGGCGCGCAGGTAGGGCTCCTGCTTGCTCCAGAGGTCCTCCGCGTTCATGGTCTCGCCGCCGCAGTTGCTGTGGAAGGTGGCGTGGATGAGCTTGATGTCGGAATCCACCAGCACCAGCCCTTTCGTGGCATCAACGGCCATGCCGATGCTGTCGTTGCGATTGCGGCCGTGGTACACCTGGCAATGCACCCCATCGCAGAGCTCGAAGCCCTCCGGCAGGTGCTTGCGCTGGTTGGTGAGGGCATAGGTGCGGCAGCTCACCGCCTGCAGCTTGTAGTACTCCTGGTGGTGCTCCTTGCCCGCCTCCGCGCTGACCACTCCGGCGGTATAGGGCTCCAGCGGCACGCGGTTCACCAGCATGAGGGCCCCATTGGCGGGCACCACCTCCAGCCTGCCCGGGTAGTCGCGCTCGCTGCCCTTGCGGTCGGTGGCCTTCAATCGGAATCCCCCGGTGGCCAGCACGGGCACCACCTCGATGCGCTTGGCCGTGAACGACATGGCCAGTGAGCGCGCGCTGAGCGCCTTGCCCGCCGGCTCGATCCGCAGTCCGTCCGTGGCCGGGAGCTCGCCCATGCGCACTCCGTCCGCGAACACCTGGCAGGCGCCGCGATGGCTCATCACCAGGGCCTGGCTAACGGTCCGTTCCCGGTGCAACCCGATCCGTACCTCACGCTCCGCAGCGGGCACCTGAGCGAAGCCGCGGACCGCCGTCATCGCGAAAGGGAGCCACAGGAAACGCCTCGCCATCCTCATCATCGGTCGGCAAAGCTACCGGGGTGCGCTCCCGGCGTCAGACGCGGGGAGGCAGACTTTTCCACACGGCCGAAGCCACCTTGGCGGAGGCGCCCGGCCCGCCGAGCCGTGCGGCCAGCTGGGCGTAATCCGCCAGCATGCGCTCCCGGCCCGGCCCTTCGTCGAGGAGCATGCGGAGCTCACGCTCCAGCGCGTCCGCGGTGAGGTCGGATTGGATGAGTTCGCGGACGACCTCTCGGTCCATGATGAGGTTGACCAGGCTGATGAACCGGATGTCCACGAGCCGCTTGGCGATCCAGACATTGAGGGCACCGCCGCTGTAGCAGACCACCTCGGGCACGCCGAAGAGGGCCGTCTCCAAGGTGGCGGTGCCACTGGTGACGAGTGCGGCGCGGGCCTGCCGGAGCACATCGTAGGTGCGGCCCTTGACCACTGCGATGCCGGTTCCGGCCAGGTGCTGCCGGAAGGCATCATCCGGCATGGAGGGGGCTGCGGCGAGCACGAAGCGGTGGCCTGGGAAGCGCGTGGAAACGGCCGCCATCAAGGGCAGCACGCGACTGACCTCCTGCCGCCTGCTGCCGGGCAGCAGGGCCACCATGGGCCGGCCATCGTCGCCTGGCAGCGGCGTGAGCGGGCTCCTCCCCTCCTGCTCGATGGCGTCGAGGAGCGGGTGCCCCACGAAGTCGACCTCCATGCCATAGCCGGCGTACCACGCCTTCTCGAAGGGCAGGATGCAGTACATGCGGTCCACCACGCGCTTGATGGCATGCACCCGTCCCTTCTTCCACGCCCACACCTGCGGGCTGATGTAATAGTGCACGGGGATGCCCTTTGCGTGCGCCCATTCGGCGATGCGCAGGTTGAAGCCCGGGTAGTCGATGAGCACCAGCGCCTCGGGCCGGAAGTCGGCGATGTCGCGCTTGCACGCATCGATGTTGCGCAGGATCGTGCGCAGGTTCATCACTACCTGCGTGAAGCCCATGAAGGCGAGGTCGCGGTAGTGCTTCACTACCTCGGCACCGGCAGCGGCCATGCGGTCGCCGCCCCATGCGCGCACCACGAGCCCCCCGGGACCCGCCTGCGCGTGCAGCGCACGGACCAGGTTGCCGCCGTGCAGGTCGCCGCTGGCCTCGCCCGCGATGATGTAGATCCGCCGCGCGCTCATGGCTCCAGGAGGCTGCTTCCGAGCGCGATGACGATATAGGCCCCGTAGACGAGCATGGCCAGGATGACGCCGCGCATGGCCCGCTGCATGCCCATTCGGTCTAGGAGGAAGAAGAGGAAGGCGTCGGCGATGAGGCTGAGGCTGACCACGCGGGGCCGGAAGACGGGCGTGCCCAGGAAGAGTTCCTGCACGAACCACTGGAAATCGTGGTGCGGGCGGATGGCGGTGACGTAGATGGTGCCATAGGCGACGAAGCCGAGCACCGGCGCCAGCATGCCCAGCACGAAGCCGAGCAGCGGACTATCCCACCGCATGGTCCCAGGTGTTCAGCTGCGCGATGGCGTGGTGGGCGGTCATGTCGTACTGCGTGGGCACGATGCTCACGTAGCCGTTCTCCACGGCGTACACATCCGTATCATGTCCCTGGTCCTCGCTGCGGAACTCGCCTTTGAGCCAGTAGTACTCCTTGCGGCCGGGATCGAGGCGCGTCTCGAACTCATCCTCCCAGTTGGCCTTGGCCTGCCGGCACACCCGCATTCCCTTGAGCGGTTCGCCGGTGCTCTTCGGCACGTTCACATTCAGGCAGGTTCCCATGGGGATGCCGTGACGGAGGACGTTGCCCACCACGTTGCGCACCACGGGCCTGGCCTGGCTGAAATCCGCCTCTATGGCATGGTCCATCAGGCTGAAGCCGATGCTGGGGATGCCCTCCATGGCCCCCTCCACAGCGGCGCTCATGGTGCCGCTGTAGAGCACATTGATGCTGATGTTGGCGCCGTGGTTGATGCCGCTCACCAGGAGATCGGGCTTGCTGCCGCCGAGCAGCTTGTAGATGGCGAGCTTCACGCAATCCACCGGGGTTCCCGAGCAGCTCCAGGCCTCCACGCCATCGAGGAGGTCGGTGCGGTGGAGCCGGAGGAAGCTGTGGATGGTGATGGCATGGCCCATGGCGCTCTGCGGCTTGTCCGGTGCCACCACCAGCACCCGGCCGAAGGGCATCACCTCCTCCACCAGGGTGCGGATGCCGGGGGCGAAGATGCCGTCGTCGTTGGTGACGAGGATGAGGGGGCGCTGGTCCATGGGCCGGCAAAGCTAGGATGCAGCACGGCCCGGTACCGGCCGCGCTCACGCCCGGTGGATGGACCACCAGCTGGCCAGCGCGTAGTGCGGCCAAAGGCGCATGCCGGTGACGCGCCCCGCGGCGAGTTCCTTGCGGAAGCCGGGTGAATAGAGCCGCAACGCATCGTCCATGGCGAGGATGAGGTGGCGCTGTGCGAGGGCCTCGCGCGCATTGAGCACCTCGTGGAGGGGGATCGTGAATCCGACCTTCGGCCGGTCGATGATGGCATCGGGCAGCAGGCCGCGGGCGAACCGCTTGAGGGCGAGCTTCTCCCCTGCCTTCCCCACGAGCAGCCGCAGCGGAAGGCGCATGGCCTGCTCCACCAGCCGGTGGTCGAGGTAGGGCACGCGGGCCTCGACGGAGGCGGCCATGGACATGCGGTCCACGCGGGCCAGCAGGTTCTCGGGCAGCCTGAACTGAAGGTCGAAGGCGCTGAGCCGCTGCAGGAGATCGGCGCTGCCGCAGGCAGGAGCATCGCAGTGGGCGGCCACTGCCGCGTAGGGGTCCCGCGCATCGGCCAGGAAAGCCGGGCTGAAGAGCGCATCGGGATCCTCGCGCAGCAGCGCATCGTTCCCGCCCCAGATGATGCGGCGGCCTTCGGCGTGGCGCTTCATCCAGGCCACCCAATCCGGCTTGCGGGCGGCGAGCCCGGGTGCGCCCAGCGCGAGGAACGCCTTCACCCCGGCACGCGGCAGCGCGCCCAGCATCCGCTGCACGCGGTGCGCATCGTGCCAGTGCCGGTAGCCGATGAAGATCTCATCAGACCCCTCGCCGCTCAGGCACACGGTGACGCCCTCGGCGCGCGCCTTCTCCGACAGCAGCAGCAGGGGACCGCACGCCTCGTTGGCGATGGGCTCGTCCAGGATGCGGAACACGCGCTGCTGCGCGGCGAGGTACTCCTGTGGCGTTATGGTGATGGGATGATGCCGGCTGTCCAGGTGGCGCGCCACCAGCTCCGCATGCCGCAGCTCGCTGGCATAGCCGGGCACGTCGTCCGTGAATCCGATGCTGAAGGTGCTGATCCGCCGCCCGCGCGCGGCCAGCGCCGCCACCACTGATGAGTCGAGCCCGCCCGAGAGGTAGGTCCCCACCTCCACATCGGCCACCATCTGCAGCTCCACGGCTTCCTGCAGCAGGCCCATGCACGCATCCGCATCGGCCAGGTCCCGCCCGTGCGCGGCGGCCTGCAGGGGGTGCCACCAGCGCTCGGGCACGGGCTCCGCGCCACGCACCAGCTCGAAGCAGTGGGCGGCGGGCAGCTTCCTGATCGACGCATCGAAGGTGGAGGCGCCCTCGATCTGGAGGAAGTTGAAGTAATCCAGCAGCGCGCTGCGGTTCACCTCGCCGCGCTGCAGGAATGCCTTGGGCTCACTGGCGAAGCTGAGCACGCCGTCCGCCCACCGGTAGTAGAACGGCTTGATGCCCATGCGGTCGCGCGCGGCGAGGATGCGCCCGGCGACCTGGTCAACGAACACGAAGGCGAACATCCCGTTGAGCCGATCGAGGCATCCGCGTCCCCACTGCACGCACGCGTTGAGCAGGGTCTCGGTATCGGAATGGTCGGTGCGGAAGACATGCCCCAGGCGGATCAGCTCAGCCCGGATGGGCGCGTGGTTGTAGATCTCGCCGTTGAAGA
>DDRC01000100.1:16299-16649 GCA_002342985.1 Flavobacteriales bacterium UBA2426 | reverse complement strand
AGTTGGCCGCATCGGCAAGGTCGAGGATGGAGAGCCGGGCGTGCGCCAGCTTCCAGCGCAATGCGACGGGCGGAGCCGGCAGCTCGGCGGACCGCACGGTGATCAGCGCGTCCGGCCCCCGATAGGCGAGACGGGCGATATCGACCGTATCGAGGTCCGCCTCGGGCCCCGATCGCCAGGAAACGCTGCCGGCTATGCCGCACATGCCGAATAAGGGGCGGGATTCACGGCTGCGAAGAACGGGATCCCGCGATCAATGCCTTCACGGTTTCGGCACCGGCGAATCCGAGCAGTCGGAAGGCGGCCGCATAGGCGCGCGTACTGGCGCCGCCCGCCTCCGGCACGAAGCC
>DDRC01000100.1:3111-16188 GCA_002342985.1 Flavobacteriales bacterium UBA2426 | reverse complement strand
GCCGCCCGCCTCCGGCACGAAGCCATGCGGCTCTAGCCACCGCCGGTAGAGGCGCAGCGCCAGGTCGCGGTCGTGCGGGTACAGCATGCGCAACCCGCCGAAGAAGGCCTGGCGCACCCGCGGCCAATCCACCGTGCCCTGGCGCCGCACAAAGGCCTCCAGCATGCGCTCCTGCACCTGCACGAGCACCTTCCAGAGCCGGCCCTCGGCGCCCTGCGAGATCCGGCCCGATGGCCGCTCGCGCACGACGGTGCGGCAGCCTCCCAGCCGGCGGAACCTGCATCCCGCCTCGTAGAGCCGCAGCATGAGGTCGTATTCCTGGCTGCTGGCGAGGCCCGGGTCCCATCCGCTCACGGCGCGAAGGGCCTCCGTGCGCCACAGGTTGGCGCAGGTGTTCCCCAGGTTGCCGGCCACCAGCCCCACCTCGACATCGGCATCCGGGACCTTCATCCGTTCGCTGCCATCGAGGCTCCTGTACACCGCGCTCTCGTAGAGCACATCCGCGTCAGCCGCAGTGGCCAGCTGCGCAGCGATCTTCCCTGGCAGGAGCAGGTCATCGGCATCGAGGAACTGCACCCACTCCGTCTCCACGCGCGGCAGCGGATGGTTCCTCGCCGAGCTGGCGCCCCTGCGCGGCTCATGCTCCGTGATCACCCGCAGGCCGGGATTCGCCCTGCTCCAGGCATCGATGGCCTGGATCGTGCCGTCCGACGATCCGTTGTCCACGCAATGCACCGCATGCACCGCCGCCCCCTGCTCAAGCACGGATGCAAGGCATTCACCCACGTACTCCGCCACGTTGAAGCATGGGATGATGACCGTGGCGCGGTCGCGGATCGAAGGATGGGCCATGGCCATGCGGTCACCTGCCTCCCCTGCGGCAAGGCGGCCAAAACTACCGCGCTCGAGGGTGCCATGGCCCGACGAAGCGTAGCGCGGATCGCCCAACTTCGCAGGCGCAGCGCTTCACCCTCGCGCCTGCCTAGCATCATGAAGCAACCCGTGTTCCCGCCCAATGCGGCCAAGCCCCTCGCTCCGTACACGCCCGCCATCGCAGCCGGCGGATTCGTCTTCCTCAGCGGGCAGATCGCCCTGGATGAGCACGGCCACCTGCATACGTCCGACATCGCCACCGAGACGCGGAAGGTGATGGAGAACATCGGCCATCTGCTCAAGGCCGCCGGGCTCGGCTATGAGCACCTGGTGAAGGTGACGATCTTCCTCAGCGACATGGCGCACTACGCGGCGGTGAACGAGGTGTATGGCGGGTACTTCGGCGAAGCGCCCCCGGCACGCGAGGCGGTGGCCGTCAAAGGGCTCCCGCGTGGCGTGAACGTGGAGATCAGCGGGATCGCGGTGCGCGCCTGAGGTCGATCACGCCCCCGCACCCAGCAGGGCCATCAAGGCCGCCACCAGCGCCAACTGGATGGCGAAGACGATGAGCCCGAAGCCGAGCCCTTTGCGGCCGGACCGGAACAGTTCGGCAAAGCTCACCTTGAGGCCGATGGCGGCCAGCGCGATGGTCAAGGCCAGCTTGCCTCCCAGTTCCATCGCATCGAGCAGGGGTGCAGAAAGCTGCACCACGGAGGTGAGGACCGTGATCGCGAGGAAGCCCCAGAGGTACCATGGCAGCCTGAGATGCTCGCGCCAGCTGCGGGCCTCATCGCGGTTCACCAGGTAGTTGAAGAGGACGAGCGCCGGCGACAGCAGCGCCACCCGCGCCAGCTTGATGGTGGTGGCGGCCTCTCCTGTCGCCGTGTCGATGGCATACCCCGCCCCTACCACGTTGCCCACGGAATGCAGGGTGCCCCCGATGAGCAGTCCCATCCGCGTGGGCCCGAGCCCCAGTTCGGCCAAGGCGAAGGGAAGGGCGATCATGCCCACGCTGCCGAAGAGGTTGACCACGGCCATGGCGATGCCCACGTCCTCCTTGTTGCGCGCCACGCGCGGAGCCAGCGCGGCGATCGCCGATGACCCGCAGATGGCCGTGCCGAATCCGACGAGCCAGCCCGTCGCGCCCGGGCACCGCACCCTTCGCGCCAGGAAGTACGTGATGAGCACCATGGCCGCCACCACGATGGCGATGACGGTGAACGAGGCCGCGCCCAGGTCAGCGATGCGCGCGTAGTCGATGCCGAAGGCCAGGAAGATCACCGAGGCCTCGAGCAGCCTCCCGCTGGTGAGCCCGATGCCGGGCGAAAGGGCAGCCGGCAGCCTGACCAGGTTGCCCACCAGCATGCCCAGCAGCAGCGCCAACAGGATGCCATTGAGCGCGGAAGGCGTGAAGGCCGAGAGGAAATGGCTGATCGATCCAATGGCCGCGGCCAGCATGAAACCCGGCAGGAGGGAGCGCATGGATGCCATTCGCGATGCGGCCTCAGCGGCGCTCGGCAAAGCTACCCGCACCCTGGTGAGGCGGTGTGGGCCTTTGGTCACCGAGCCGCAGCCGCCTGCGGCCTATCGGCGCCCGCCCTCAGCCATCCAGCGCAGGCCATCCAACAGGGCCTGGTGCATGATCGCGGCATGATCGAAGGCCGAGAGCCGTGCGAAGCCGACCCTCGTGCGCGGCGATCGGCGCACCAGATCGGCAAGCCGCTTCGCACCCTTCACCATCACCGGATGCTCCCTGCCCACCGCCACGAACACCCGTGCAGGCGCCAGCGATCGATCGGCGATGAACCGGGCATCGCGCCGAAGCACGGTGCCATCCTCCCACCACAGGCTCGGGCTCACGATGAGGTAGTCGGTGAACAGGTCAGGCCGTTCCATCAGCACCTCCGTGGCGAAGAGCCCGCCCAGCGACTGCCCGATGAGCATGCGCCGCGGCTCCGTGCGGTACCGGGCATCCACCGATGGGATGGCCTCTTCGGCTAGGAAACGGAGGAAAGCCGCCGATCCTCCCGCCGTGGGAAAGTCCGCCTTGTCCTTGGCGATGGAGGTCGGATGCGTGAAGTCCCGCTTGCGATCGATGCTGACCACGCCCACCACGATGCTCTGCGGCATCCATGCGACCCACGGGAACGCGGCGAACTGCACCGCTCCGGAGGTGTGCAGGATGTCCTCGTCCAAGCCGCCATCGAGAACGAAGATGACCGGGTAACGCGCAGCGCTATCCGGCGAATAGCCGTGGGGCAGGACGACATTCAGGACGCGCTGCTCGCCCAACACAGCAGATTGAAGCTCGAGCACTTCGCCCACAACCAGCGGATTGCTGCTGACCTGGGCCCGCAGCCCCGGGGAGAGTCCGACGATCATGGCGGCAATCGCGCCCCATAGCGGACGGTGTGCGTTCATCGCCGGCAATGTAGCGCGGCCGGCAGCTGGCGTTGGAAGCCGGCCCAGCGGGCGGCTCAGTTGCCGCCGCCGTTATCATCGCCCGGCGGGTCGTCTCCGCCATGGCCGCCGTGGTCATCGGCAGCGGTCGCCGGCGAGGGCGCGGCGGAATCATCCTTCGTGCAGGAAGGCAGCACGGCGGTCAACGCGAGCAGGGCCAGCATGTAGAGCACGAGAGAGAGCAGCGCGTTCCGCTGCCAGCGGTGCGTGGAGGAGGCTTGGTGGTACATGGCTTCGGTGTCTGATGGCGCCAAGCTCCCTCTGCCCGGTGCCGGGGCCAACCCATATGCGATGGAACCGGACGAAGGGCCGATGAACCGGGCAGCGTCGCATTCCTTCCTTTGCGCCATGGACGAGATCACCTTCGAGCTGCGGGACGAGCACATCGAACTGAACCAGCTGCTGAAGCTCGCCGGCGTGTGCGAGAGCGGCGGTCAGGGCAAGCAGCTGGTGGCCGAGGGCCGCGTGAAGGTGGATGGCCAGGTGGAACTGCGCAAGACCAACAAGATCCGCGCAGGGCAGGTGGTGGAGTGCGGGCGGGTGAGGATCACGGTGGTGGCTCAAGGGGCCGGTTGATCCCCGACTGCGACGAGAAGGCCCTTGCGGTACCGTGCATCGAACAGCAGGACGACCAGCGCAAGCGTCGCCAACGCGATGAAGCCCGCCACGCCCACCGGCGAGCCCCAGAGCGGATGTCCGCCCCATGCAAAGAGCACCACGCCGCCAGCGCTGCCATTGATGATGCCGTGGAGCAGCGCAGAGGACCAGATGCTACCGCTCCGGATGCGCGTCCAATCGAAGAGGATCGCCGCCAACGCGCAGAAGGCCACCATCATCGCCACGCCGATCCAGGGAAAGCCGGGATAGTTGTGGCCCATGAGGATGAGCGGCGCATGCCACAGGCCCCATGCGGCACCCGTGAAGGCGATGCGCCGCAAGCCGCTCCAATGGGCGGTGGCGCGCCACAGGTAACCCCGCCACCCGAGCTCCTCGCCCAGCATGAAGAGCAGGTTGACGCTGCAGGCGGAAAGCAGCGCAGCGAACTGGATGATCGCCAGCACCAGCCATGGCGGCCAGCCTGCCAGCAAGCTCTCCTCCTGCCCCGCCTCCACCCCTGCCCGGTGCGCCAATTCGCTCAGCGATGCGGCCATCCGCTCCGGCGTGAAGCTCACATGGCCGAAGCGTGCGAAGCCCAGCCCATCCCCCAGAAGGTGCTGCACCAGCAGGTACAGGGGCATGATGCTGATGCCGGCCACTGCCGTGAATGCCACGATGCGCCAGTCCGTGACCTTGAATCCGAGGCCGAGCCAGCTCCAGCTGCGATGCTCACGCAGGCGTGCCTGCACCACCGCCCCTACAGCGGGCCCCAGCATGCAGGCACCCGCCAGCACCAGATAAGAGATGCCTGAATCCGCCCGGATGCCCAGTAGCGCACCTATGCCCGCCAGGATCCAGGTGAAGCCGAAAGCTGAAGCAAGGAAGCCCGCAATGCCACGCGTCGAATCGCGCATGCCGCAAGTTAGCCCCCGGCCTTACTGCGAAGCGCGCGTCACGCGCACCTGATCGATGCGGAGCACCTCATTGCCGGGCAATGGGTTCACCAATCGGAGCGCACCGGCCCGTTTGCCTCCGGCCGTCACCTGGTCCATGCGCAGTGAGGCATGGCAGCGGTCGGCGTTGATCCGTGGCCAGGCCACCCGCGTGGCGATATGGAAGGTCTCATCCCACCAGCCCACCTGGCTCAGGTTCAACTGCCCGCTCACGTAGGCGATCACAGGCGCCTCGAAGCGCCCGTTCCAGTAAACATGGCTGAGGTCCACGATCGCGCGGGGCGGCATGTTCACGTGTATGCTGGCCTTGCGGACGGCATGCTCCACATGGAAATTGGCGAGCGTGAACTGCTTCACCACGGTATTCTTCGCCGGCACATCATCCTCGCCCCCGATGGCCGCGCTCAGGAACAGGTCATGATCGCAGGGATGACCCTCGCTGATGCAGTCGGTCATACGGACGCCGTTGCAGTGGAGCACCGTGAAGGCCTGCGTGGTGGTGGGTGCGGCATAGACCCGGCAGCGCTCGAGCACCGTGTGGTTGCTCTGGCTGTTGCTCCATGTTGCCCCCGGCCAATCGCCTTGGCGCACCACGATGCCCCGGCGGACAGGGCTGGTCACGAGCACGCCGCTCACCTTGGCCAGCAGGCAGAAACGCAGGTCGATGGCCGCCTCCGATTGACCCGTGCAGCGCACGTTCTCCACGGCGCTGCCCAGCGTGGCCTGGAGGTCGATGGCCTTGCGCCCGCCTTCGATGGCGGCGAAATCCCGGATCGCATAGCGGCTCCCCGTTCGGGCCTCCGCGTCCTTCTGGTCGCGGATCCGGCGCGTGAAGCCGAGGCTGGCGGGCCCCAGCACCAGCCGCGCCCCCGCACCGTCCACCACGAGGAACTGCGCATCGGGCAGCACGATGTCCGCTTCGCATCGGTACACCGCGGCCGCTGAGAAGACCACGCGCGTGGCGTCCTTCGGCAGCTTGGCGAAGAAACCGGCCACATCGGAAGGCGGCACCACGTAATCCTTGGCGCTTATCTTTCCCACGAGGAGGGCCGCCAGCGACAGCAGAGCGAGGCGAAGGTCCATGAGCGCTAAGTTCGACCGCTCCGCAGCGACGGCCAAATGAGCCATGCACAGGACGCTCCTTTGCATACACGGCTTCCCGCATGATGGGAGCTTCTGGCGGGGCCAGGAAGAGGCACTTGCAGGAGCCGCTACGGTGATGGCGCCCGATCTCCGCGGCTTCGGGCATGACCGGGCCCCGCTGCCGACGGCCATGAGCATGGAGGCCTATGCGACCGACCTGCACGACCTGCTCGATGCGGCGGGCAGGGAGCGGGTGGTGCTCTGCGGATTGAGCATGGGCGGCTATGTAGCCCTGAGCTTCATCGACCAGTGGCCCGAACGGGTGGAGGGCCTCATCCTGTGCAATACCCGCGCAACGGCCGACGGACCCGAGGGCCGCACCGCGCGCGAGCAAACCGCCCGCGATGCGGAGGACAAGGGAGCCGCGGTGATCGCGCGGGCCATGGCGCCGAAGCTGCTCTCGGAGCGCACGCGGATGATCCATCCGGAAATCTGCTCCCGGATGGAGCGGATGATGGCCGAACAGCGCCCGGAGGCCATCGCCGCCGCAGCGCGCGGAATGGCTGAGCGACCTGACCGGAGCGAGCTGCTGCCGCGCATCGAGGTGCCCACGTTGATCATCACCGGGAGCGACGATGCGCTGATGCCGCTGGAAACGAGCGAAGCCCTGCACCGTGCCATCCCCGGGAGCCGCATGATGGTCATCCAAGGCGCTGGCCACCTGAGCCCGGTGGAGGCCCCTGCACTGTTCAACGAGGCCGTGGAGCTATTCCTCGACGAACTGGAGGACCTCCATCGGCCGATGCGGTGAGCCCGGCGGACGCCAGACGAGTTTCATCGCATTCCGTCGAACAGTGCGTTCCGCAGGGTAGTTTCACCCGCACAACGCACCCTCCCATGCGCCTCCTTCTACGCTCGATCCTCCTGGCCCCGGCCACCCTTGCGGCCGCCCTCTGCACAGCCCAATGCCCGGCTGGGCAGCTCGAAGTGACCATCGAGGTGGTCACCGACGACTGGGGCAATGAGACCTATTGGCAGCTGGTCCCCTACGGCAACACCTGCGGGCAATCGCCGCTCTTCATTGGCGGAAACACGGCAGCGCTCACCTGCACGAGCGGTGGGACCCAGACCTCCCCTTCAGGCGGATATGCCAGCAACACGACCATCAACGCCGGGCCCTGGTGCCTGGACGAGGGCTCGCAATGGTCCATCGTGGCCATCGACAGCTACGGCGATGCACAAGCCACGTACCGTGTCTTCGCCGATGGCGCCTCCATCGGCGAGTTCAATGAGGACGGCGGGTTCCACATCTTCTCCTTCACCGTCATGGCTCCGGAGGCCCATGACCTGGGCGTCATCGCCCTGACCACGCCCCTCTACAACACCGAGGGCCTGCCGACGGCCATCACGGGCACGCTGCGGAACTTCGGCTCCGAGACCATCACCGCCTTCACGCTCAATGCAGCCCTCGACGGGGCGCTCGTGCTGAGCCAAGGGTTCACCGGAGTCAGCATCCCTTCGGGCAACATATACGAATTCACCACATCGGACCTGTGGACGCCCGATGCGCCAGGCTCCGCAACGCTCACCGTATGGGCAACGGACCTCAATGGCCAGCCCGATGCAGTGCCCAGCAACGATATCGCCTCAGCGGGCCTCGTCGTGAACGAACCGACGCCCGACCTTGTGAACGATTACCTGGCCGCAGTGCCCACCATCGCCATCGTGGCCGATGATGACGAGGACCTGCTCACCCCACGCGACCTGGCCTTCCACCCCGACCGGAGCCGTGACGAACTCTGGGTGATCAACAAGGATGTGGCGAATACGGGCGGCAGTACGGTGCGCTTCTTCAGCCCGGGCCAGCCCCAGCAGACGCACCTCTGGCAGCGCGACCCCAACGCCTGGCACTTCATGAGCCTACCCACCGCCATCGCCTTCGGTGACAACGGCAACTTCGCCACCTGCCCGGGCATCTTCGATGCCAACCAGAACGGCGGCGACCCCTTCACCGGGCCGTCGCTCTGGAGCGGCGATCCCGCCATCTACGCGCAGCCCGGGGAAGGTCCGTTGGGCAGCCATCTGGACATGCTCCACGTGAACCCGCGCAGCCAGGGAATCGCGCATGAACGCTGGAACCGCTACTGGGTGGTGGACGGGCACTACGGCGATGTGGTGATGAACGACTTCCGCGAGGACCATGGCCCCGGGAACACCTGGCACGGCGATGCGGTCATCCGCCGCTATGCCGGAATCAACATCCAGCGCGACCCCAACGACCACATCGTCAGCCACTGCGAGTTCGACAAGCGCACGGGTTGGCTGTACGTGGTGGACCACGGCAATCAGCGCGTGGTGCGGCTCGACACGCGCAGCGGCAGCGTGAGCGGCCCCGGTGCGCATGGCCCGTGGGAGAGCTATGTGGAATACAGCCAGATGAGCGGCCACACCTGGGAGACCGTGGCCTCCTCCGGGCTGCAGCAGCCGGCAGGCATCACCCTCAGCGGCAACCACCTGCTCGTCAGCGACCACGCGAACGGCGACATCGTGGTATATGACCTGGCGGCGGGCGGATTCCCTGAGGTGGGGCGCATCGCCACCGGGTTGCCCGGCATCATGGGGATCGAGGTGGGACCTGATGGCCGCATCTGGTTCGTGAATGCCACCACCCATGCCTTGGGGCGCCTCGATCCGGCCGTGAGCACCGGTGTGCACGAACCGTTCACGGCTTCGGCCTTCAGTGCCTATCCGAACCCGGCGAGCGACCGCCTCTTCATCGCCGCAGCGGCGAGTACGCCGGCCGATGCGATAGTGACCCTGCTGGACGCCTCGGGACGCAAGGTGATGGAGGGAACCTATGCGGCGATGCGCAATGGCATCGATGTGAGCAGCCTCGGGGCCGGTGCGTACGCCCTGGCCATCGGTGAGACGGCCATCAGGCTGTGCATCCAGCACTGAACCCGGGCGATCGAGGCCTCGCGAGCATGCCTACATTCGTTGCATGAGAAAGCACGTCATCGCCGCCTGCCTTGCCGTTGCAGCCGCCGGCATGCAGGCCCAGGAGCCGGCCACGGCCCCGGCCGCGCCGCAGGCATCCGCCCAACGCCCCGCCCCGGTCGTCATCACCCCGGAGTCCCTCACCAAGGAACTTGGGCTCACACCGGAGCAGCATGAGCAACTGGAGCGGGTGTTCAGCGAGCATGCCGCCGGCGCCAAGGCCATCAACCGGGAGAATCTCGAGCCCGCCGTGAAGCGCGAGCGCACCGTGGCCTTGCGCGAGAAGAAGGAGAAAGGCATCCTCGCCATCCTCACGGAGGAGCAGCGCACCCGCTACAACGCGTTGAAGCAAGGCATGCACGATGCCCGCAAGGAACAGCGGAAAGCCGTGCAGAAGCCGCACCAGGAGTAGCAACCCAGGGCGCGGCGGGAAGCCCGTTCACACGCAATCGGCCCTGCGCATGGCGCAGGGCCGGTTGCATGCGGACTTGGCTACTCTCTTCCCGCCCGCTTGTGAGGATTTCCATGTCCCGATTCAGGGGCTCGGCCGCACCTTGGTCTGCATGCGTGTCCGCACCTTGCTGTAGCCGATTCGGCCGGGCTCCCAGGCTGATGATCGCATCGCGGCGCACTCGACCCTGCGGTTGAGCCCCGTGCAGCCTCCCTTCACCACCTGCGCATCGGTGATGGTGCCGTCGCGTTCAACGGTATAGCGGAGCACCAATGCACTCTGTGCGGCGCACTGGCGGACCGTGGTATCCGCCGGGCAGCCTTCCATCCGCAGTAAGGCCTCCGTCCATCGCTCCAGCCCTTCCGTGCAGCGCGGTTCGATATCCAGTTCGCGGAGGGAGTAGAGCGCCAGCGTGTCCGGTACCGTACCTATGCGATGCGTGCTCCGGCCTACCGGAATCCGCACCCCGATGCCGAACTGCGCGCTGGCTTCCACCGCCATCAGCACAAGCAGGAGGAAGGTGAATCGCATGACCAAAGTTAGGCCTGCGGAAGAGGCCCCGGCTACATTTGGCCGCAACCCCGCCTGCATGCGCACATGAGCGCGCGCATCCGGGCACCAGCGCGCATGAGCAACGTCTATTACCCCGACTACCTCCAGCTCGACAAGATCCTGGAGGCTCAGCATCCCGAGAGCGCCAAGCATGGAGAGCCGGCGCACGACGAGATGCTCTTCATCATCATCCACCAGAGCTACGAGCTGTGGTTCAAGCAGGTGCTGCATGAGGTGGGCAGCGTGATGGCGCTCTTCGCGGATGGGCATATCGACGACAACGCCGGCGAGCTCAGCATCGCGGTGCACCGCCTGAGCCGGGTGCATACCATCCTGCAGGTGCTGGTGCAGAAGATCGACATCCTGGAGACGTTGACGCCGCTGGACTTCCTGGACTTCCGCGACATGCTGCGCCCTGCGAGCGGGTTCCAGAGCATGCAGTTCAAGATCCTGGAGGCGAAGCTGGGCCTTCGCATGGAGCAGCGCTTCGGCAAGCAGTACTACACCAGCCAGCTGAAGCCCGAGCACAAGGCGGAGATCGAGGCGCTCGAGGGACAGCCCACCTTCCTCGACCTGATCAACGGCTGGCTGGGGCGCATGCCTTATTTCGACGCGCGCTACTGGCCGCAGGGCGAAGCGCCGCTCTGGGACCGGTTGAAGGGCATCTACGCCGCATCATTGGTGCAGGGCGAAGAGGGCAATCTGGCCCTGTGGGAGAAGCTCTTCGAGACCGGCGAGGGCCGCCGCCTCACCCCGGCCGCCGCACGCAGCGCCGTCTTCATCATGCTCTACCGCGACGAGCCCATCCTGCAGATGCCCTTCCGCCTGCTGGAATGCCTGCTCGATATCGACGAAGCGCTGGCCACCTGGCGCTACCGCCACATGAGCATGGTGCACCGGACCATCGGCCTGCGCGTGGGCACGGGCGGAAGCACGGGCAAGCAATACCTGGCCGGTGCGCTCCACAGCCACCATATCTTCCAGGAGCTCGCGGACCTCAGCAGCTTCCTCTTCCAGCGCCAGCGGCTCCCGCCCCTGCCCCAGCAGCTGCGCAGCGCATTGCGCTTCCAGCCTTGAACTGCGGCGCGCAGAACGACTTGCGCGAGGCGCCCATCGCCCTCCCCCGCGGAGCTTGACACGGCGGGAGCGGTGCAGGCTTATTCCCCTGCGACGAAAGCCTGCGGCGATGCCCTTGAGCGCTCATCATGCGGTTGCGCCAGGCACCGGTATACAAATCCTCCATGCGACGGTCCTATCCTGCCTCATTGCCGGTGAGCCATGGTGCCTGGCCCCCCACGTGGCTGTCACTCCTGCCCCACGCGGGCAAGCACCCCTAGTACGATGTCCAGCGCCTTCACGAACTGCTGCTCCGCGGTGATGTCGCTGTTGTCGATCTCCACCGCATCCGGCGCCTTCACGAGTGGGTCGGCGGCGCGGGTGGTATCATCCTCATCGCGCCGGGCGATGTTCTCCAGCACGCTGGCGTAGTCCACCTCGACACCTTTCTGCTTCAGCTCGTGATAACGGCGCTGGGCGCGCACCTCGGGCCGAGCGGTCATGTAGAGCTTCACCTCCGCATCAGGGAACACCACGGTGCCGATATCGCGCCCATCCATCACCACGCCCTTGTCACGCCCGAACGCCTGCTGCAGCCGCACGAGCTTGGCCCGCACCTCGGGCACCGGGCTCACCAGGGTCACGTGCCGGCTCACCTCCATGCCACGGATCTCGCGCTCCACGTTGCGGCCGTTGAGGTAGGTCGCGCTGCGATCGGCCAACGGGTCGTGCTGAAAGCGGATGTCGATGCCATCGAGCGCATCGAGGAGGCCTTCGCGGTCGAGCCGGCCATCGCGCACCAGGCCGTGCTCGATCACGTAGAGCGCCACGGCCCTGTACATGGCGCCGCTATCGATGTAGGTATAGCCGAGGTGGGCCGCCAGCTGCTTGGCCAGGGTGCTCTTTCCGCAAGAGGAGAAGCCGTCGATGGCGATCGTGATGCGATTCATCCGGGCCCCAATGATAGCGCAGGGCGCCGTGATGCAGGCGGGATCAGACGCCCTCCTTGCGGAAATCGGAGAAGCGCACCGCCAGCGTGATGGTGTTGCTGATGCCGGCCAGGTGCAGCTGCGAGAAGCCGTAGCTCAGGTGCACCTTGCTCACCCGCAGGCCGAGCCCGAAGCTCAG
The DNA here is from genome assembly GCA_002342985.1 of Flavobacteriales bacterium UBA2426. Lineage (GTDB taxonomy): Bacteria > Bacteroidota > Bacteroidia > Flavobacteriales_F > PHOS-HE28 > PHOS-HE28. Next base: position 4,038 of record DDRC01000100.1, on the reverse strand, counting down.
GCCCACGGCCCCTGGCCGGTTGTCAACCTGCATTTCGTAGCGGGTCCTGAAGTTGTAGGCTACACGGAGCATGAAATTCCTGCTCAGCAGGATCTCGGCGCTGGGGACGGCATGCAGCAGCGCCTTTCGCGCATTGGAGATCTTCTTCTCCACCACTTCGCCTGTAGTGGGGTCGATCTGCGCGCTGGCGGTCGGATCCTCGTAGGTGAGGTCCCAGCGCTGCAGCTCCTCCAGCATCAGGCCGAGCCGGAACGGCGCGTGCTTGAACTTGTAGGTGACCCCCAGCTGCACCTGGAAGGGCAGGTCCTCGTATTCGTCGGAATAGCGATTGGTCTGCCGCCCGATGTTGCGCAGCATGGCCGCCACGGTAAGCCCGATGGAGCGCTTGGTGAAGACCCCGCCCACGTCGAGCGCCACGCCTGAGGCGGTATACGCTTCGAGGTTGCTGGTGATGAACTTGGCATTGGCGCCGATGCTGAAGAGGCTGTCGATGGCGCGGCCGGCCCCGACCTGCAGTACGTACTCGCCGGCACGGAACTCGCCCAGCTCATGCCCCACCTCATCGGTACGCGTGAAGCTCCCGTAATCCACGTACTGCACCGTGCCCGAGAAGGTGGTCCGGATGCTGTCGAAGTGATGGCCGTAACTCGCGTATCCGATGTTGATGCCGTCGATGTAAGGCAGGTAGCTCAGGGCCGCCTGCTTCCCCATCTCGGAGTTGAGCAGTGCGGGGTTGAATATGCCCAGGTTGAGGTCGTTGTCCTGCACCGCGATGTAGTTGCCGCCGAGGGCGGAGACCCGTGCTGAGGAAGGGACATCCAGCACGCGGAATACCTGCTGGCCGCCCAATTGGGCCGCCGAGGTGAGGTGCAGCAGGAAGAGGCAGGGGAGTATGGCTCGTCGCATCCGGGTGGGGAACGAAGGTAA
>DDRC01000100.1:0-2977 GCA_002342985.1 Flavobacteriales bacterium UBA2426 | reverse complement strand
GGTCCCAACGCCTTCGCGGGCGCCTTGTTCAACACCGGCCTGTTGGAATAAGCGCCTGAGCCCCTGCCCTTCGCCGCGGGCACCCCGGATACTTTTGATCGCGAGCCTGCGCAGGACCCTTTCCGCTTGCGCACCTGACCCAGACCGCACCATGGTGAACCAACTCGTCCTGTTGATCAACGTGGTCGGCATCCTGCTCGTGGATGCCTTCCTCGCCGCCAACCTCAGCATCACCCAGAATGTGCCGGCCGCCTTGGCACCAGGCAGCGAGGTGAAGGTGACGGTCACGGTGGAGAAGGGCGACCTCACGGGCTTCGCCAAGCTGCAGATCGACCTGCCCGATGGCCTTACGGCCACCGCCATCGAGACCAAGGGCGCCTCCTTCACCTTCTCCGACGGCAAGGCCAAGTTCATCTGGATGTCGCTGCCCGCCTCGCCCACCTTCAAGGTCACTTACACCCTCTCCGCCGCCGCGAATGCCTCCGGTATAAAGACCATCAACGGCCGCCTTTCCTACATCGAGGACAATGAGCGCAAGGTGTTCGAATTGCCCGCCAGCACGGTGGACCTCGGCGCTCCGGGCGCGTTGGCCGCCATCACCCAGCCGATAACGGCGGAAGACCCGACGGCCAATGACCTGGTGAGCGCAGCTGGCGCCGCCCCCGTGGGCACCATCCCCGTGATGGTGATCGACGATGCCAGCGGCGTGGCCCCGATCCAGGGCGCCGGTGGCGTGACCGGCCAACGGACCATCACACCCGTCACCGAGAAGGAGATGCTGGTGGAAGTGGTGGTCAGCAAGGGGAGCATCCGCGGATTCGGCAAGCTGCAGGAGGTCATCCCGCAGGGATTCACGGCCATGGAGAAGAACAGCGCCGAGGCCATCTTCACCGCACAGGACCGCATCGTGAAGTTCGTTTGGCTCAATCTGCCCGCGAGCAGCGAAGTGAAGATCGTCTACAAGCTGCGCGCGAACGAGCGTCCTGATGGGGAGTACACCATCGATGGGGAGTTCGGCTACCTGCTCAACGACGAGACCCAGAAGGCCGTGCTCGGCAGCAGCAAGTTCATCGTGGGCGCCCGGGCGTTCGAGGCGCTCGCCCAGGACCCCAGCTCCATGGGACAGCAGGAGGTGGAGGACCCCGAATTGGCCTTGCGCCTGAAGGAGGAGGCTGAGCGCAAGGCCCGCGCCGAGGCAGAGGCCCGTGCCGCTGAGGCCGTGAAGCCCGTGGTGAAGGAGAAGCCCGAGACCGCAACGGCCGCTCAGCAGCCCAAGGCCGCCGGACGCATCCCGGCACCTGAGAAAGGCGTCACCTACAAGGTGCAGATCACCGCAGCGCACCGCGAGGTGGGGAAGGCCTACTTCAAGGCGCGCCACAACTACGGCGGCGACTTCCAGATCGAGCGGCACCAGGGCTGGATCAAGTATGTAACCGGCAGCTATGCCGAGTACAAGGATGCCCGCGATCAGCGCGTGGGCTACGTGCAGGCCGGCCACAACTTCCCCGGCCCGTTCGTAACGGCCTACAACAATGGCGAGCGCATCACCGTGCAGGAGGCCCTCCTGATCACCAAGCAGCAGTGGGTGCAATGACCCGGACTTGATGCGCAGCCACCGCTCGGTCCTGTCGTCATCCATGTGCCGCGTCGCCGGCATCGCAGCCCTCTTCGCCCTTCCCTATCTCGCCTGCGGGCAATCCGACAGCCTCTCCGCCCCTCCAGTCCAGCAGCCGCCTGCGTCCGCCGCGCTCAAGCCCGCACGCTTCCTGCCCACCATCGGCCTTGGCGCGGGCATGTTCGCCTTCTACGGCGATGTGGGTAACGACCACGCGGGCCGCTCGCCGCTGGTCACGCGGCCGGGATACGAGATCCGCGCATCCGCTCCGATCACCGATTGGCTCGAGGCCGACCTCTATGCACTGCATGGCCGCTTGGGCGTCAATGAGCGCGACTTCCGGCGCAACCTCAACTTCGAATCGCGGATCACCATCGGCGGCTTCCAGTTCCGGTACAACTTCCTGCAGCTCCTGAACCGCGAACGCGTAGTGGAGCCCTACCTCAACGCAGGCTTCGAGAGCGTGGAGTTCCTCACGAAGACGGACCTCTTCGACGCGCAGGGACGCCGTTATCATTATTGGGATGACGGCACCATCCGCGACATCGCGGAGGATGCTCCGGATGCGGCGAACGCCGTGGAGATCCAGCGCGACTACCGCTACGAGACCGATGTGCGCGAATTGAATGCCGACGGCTTCGGGAAGTACCTGGAGCGCACTTGGGCCGTGCCCGTGGGGATCGGCGCCCGCATGGACATCGGATCCGGGCTCGACCTCCGCATCGGCACCACCCTTCACCTCACCTTCAGCGACCTGGTGGACGGCGTCACGGACAAGAGCGTGGGCGACCGGCAGGGCAAGGCCGGGAACGACCGCTTCCTCTTCAGCTCCGTGAGCCTGGGGTATGCCATTCCCATGGAGCGCAAGCCGAAGCCGCTGCGCTTCACCACACCGCTCAGCAATGAGCAGCTCGATGTGATCGTGCTCAACGACGATGAGGACGGCGATGGCGTGAAGGACTTCCACGACCGCTGCCCGGGCACGCCTGCCGGGGTGAAGGTGGACGCCTTCGGCTGCGCCTTGGACGGCGACGGGGACGGGGTGCCCGACGACCGGGACGACGAGCTCAACTCCGCACCGGGGGCGCTGGTGGATGGTCGCGGCGTCACCCTCAGCGATGAGGCGATGCTGAAGGCATGGCTCAACTGGAAGGACAGCGCGAACGTGAACATCGTCACCTCCCGGGTGGAGAGCTTCGGCCCCAAGCGCGAGAAGCCACCGGTCAAGCGGGTCTACGTGGTGAAGGTGGGCACCCACACCGAGGGCATCAGCGAGGAGATGATCCAGCGCATCCTGAGCATCCCGGATGTGCGCACCATCGAGAAAGGCGACACCACCTACTACGTCGTGGGCAGCTACGA
>DDRC01000014.1:28852-42447 GCA_002342985.1 Flavobacteriales bacterium UBA2426 | reverse complement strand
TCGTGGGCGACGACCTCTACGTGCTGGACATGAGCAACAAGAAGAGCCAGTACGTGAAGAAGTACGACAAGAACAGCGGCAAGCTGCTGTGGACCAGCCCGGAAATCAAGGAGGCCCGCGCCATCCCGGCCATGTACGTGGTGGGCGACCGTGTGCTGCTGCAGATCGGCGGCAATGTGGAGGCCCAGGCCTACATCTACAAGCGTGAGCCTGACGGCCAGGGCGGCTGGCGCATCACCGAGGAGTGGCGCATCTGGCATCCCAACGTGAAGCCCAACGGCATCCAGGCCTTCAGCACGGCGGATGGCAGCCTGGCATGGGAGAGCGAGCGCTTCAGGAAGGGCATCACAAACGCCGTGGTGGTGGGCGATCAGTTCATCGTGTGCAGCGGCAAGGAACTCTACAGCATGGATATCGCCACCGGGGCCGAGAAATACGCCGTGCCCGTATCCAAAGGCGGCCTTGGCCTCGCCGACCAGATCATGGTGTACAAGGACATGATCGTGGTGATCGGGGACAAGGGCGTAAGCACCTTCAACGCCAAGACCGGCGCACCCGTGGCCATGGGCAAGTACAAGAAGAGCGACCTGGAGGACTTCGAGGGCGACCGCATGATCCTGAAGACTGACAAGGCCGACATCGCCTGCTTCGACCTGGACGATTGCACCTACAAGCAATTCAATGCTCGCACGGGAGCCATCACCAGCATGAGCACGGACGGCAACTTCGTCTACGTCTACGAGAAGAAGAACGTCACCAAGGTGGGTACGCGATAGGCGGCTTGCACAAAGAGCAGCGCGGGCCGTGGCGGAAGCTGCGGCCCGCGTGGCGTTCAGGGACACGCCTCCGCAGACCCAAGCACACGGTGGATGAAGATGTACTCATCCGCCCCATCGCCCTCCATGGCCGGCCCCATGGCCAGGCTGCACTCCACCTCGATCAACCAGGGATCGCCGCCTTGCTTCACGCTTCGCAGGTAGTGCCGTTCAAGCTCGGCGGTATTCAGGCTGCCCAGCACCTCGCCCTCATCCGTCCATTCCTCGCCACCGGCGCAGGGCCAGCTGAAGGGGGATCCGCAGGGCCTGAAGCTCATGGCATCGGCCATGTAGGTGAATTCGCCACGGAGCCGCATGCGCGGAATCTCATCGCCGATCTCATCCGCCAGCTTCTCCAGGGCCATGCCCGCCGACGCACCCACCCCGTTGATCACATCCATGAAAGCAAGCCCCGTCTCCGTACGCTGGTAGTGGTCAGGCGGGTTTCCACCGTGCTGGAACCGGAGCAGGCCGGTGGCAGGTCCGCCCGGCAGATCGACCGCCTGCCATCTCCCGATCGCCCCTTCCGGCAAGGTGTCCGCCTCACCGCGCCGCTGCCGGATCACGAAGGTGCTGTCGCTCCGCACCCACAGTTGCACGGTCATCCTCCGGTCCTCGCCAAGCGGAAAGGGCCCTTCGTAGTAGCCGGGCCAATCAGCTACCATCCGGGCCGATGCAGTGGTGTCGGCGAGCGCTGCCGCATTCTCCGTGGCCGGGGCGGGATCGGATCCGCATGACACAAGCAAGGCACAAGCGGCAAGCGATCGCAGTGGATGCATGAGGGAAGGATGATGCATCGAAGTTAGGGCGCGACCTTTGGCACCATGGACCCTGTCCTCTCCGCCTTCTACTTCGGCTGCGTGGAGCACTACCGCCTGCTGGCCGGCCATCCAAGGGCGATCATCGACATTGGGGAGCACTACGAGCGGCAGAGTTACCGCACCCGCACCCGCATCGTGGGGCCAAACGGGGTGCAGGACCTCAATGTGCGCATTGCCCGCGACCACTGCAAAAAGATGCCCATGCGGTCGGTGGAGCTGAGCTATGCGGAGACCTGGCCCGAGCAGCATCTGCATGCGATCCGCAGTGCCTACGGGAAGACGCCATGGTTCATCCATTACATCGATGACATCGAGGCCGTGCTGATGGCCCGGCACCGGCTCCTCATCGAGCTTGACCTGGCGACGATGCGGCTGGGCATGAAATGGCTGGGGCTGAAGACCGAGGTGGAGGTGAGCAAGGAGTACGTGGGCGCCAGCCGCTCCGCCCCACCTGAGGCGGGCGATGCAGGTCCCGATGCGGCGCTTTCCCACTTGTCCTACAGCCGCTCGCCGTTCGACTTCCGCGCCGCCCTGCACCCGAAGCGGCCCCTCCCGCCTGAACTGAAGGGAGCGCCACCCTACCCGCAGGTATTTGCCGACCGCCATGGCTTCCAGCCCCGCTTGAGCGTCATCGACCTGGTGATGAACACCGGGCCGGAGGCCGCCCGAACCATCCGCAGGCCTTGAGCGGCGGGCGGTCCAGGGCTGATCCGGCCTCGCCGCTCATCCCCGGCGCTTCCGCCGTATCTTCGCCGCACGAGCGCTGTTCAGCAACACTTGATCGGACACCTGATCCGCGCATAGCGGCCCATGCGACCAAGGACCACCTGAGCGGGAGAAACGTTCGGTGCGATACATGGCCACATTCGAGAAGCGCGAGAAAGAGAAGAAACGGCAGCAGAAGAAGGAGGAGAAGGAACGCCGCAAACAGGAACGCAAGGCCAATTCCCTCGGCGGCGGCCTGGAGAACATGATGGCCTATGTGGATGAATTCGGTCGCATCACGGACACACCGCCCGACCCCGCCAAGCGCAAGGAGATCGACATCTCCGAGATCGAGATCGGCGTTCCGCGCCGCGCGCAGGAGGATGAGCAGCCCGCCATCCGCAGCGGCCGGGTCGATTTCTTCGACTCCAGCAAGGGCTTCGGATTCATCCGTGAGGACGGCACGCAGGAGCGCTTCTTCGTGCATGTGAGCCGGGTGGAGGACGCCATAGCCGATGGGGACAAGGTGCGCTTCGAAGTGGAGCGTGGTCCCAAGGGCATGAATGCGGTGAATGTGAAGAAAGCGTGATTGGCAGGAGCCGCTGACCACAAGGCCATGCTGCAGTAGCGGTCAATCCCTGAGCACGCGCTGCGGCCAAGCATTGCCTGCCGCCTCCGCCCGTAGCAGATGATGGCCCTGCAGCAAGGCGCTCAGGTCAATGGTGCCGCCCGATGATGCGTCTTTGCTTCACCTGCACGCCGGCGGCGCGAGCCAACCGTATTGCAGGCGAGCACTTCGAAATCGGTGCCCTGACCTGGCCATGCAGGCAGCCATGATGCGCCATGCAGGAAGCGGGCGGCTGCAGATGGCACCCATCCCAATCGCGAATCCGATATCGCCCAAGGCTGCATTCGAACCCGGAAGGGCACGAACAGGCTGGGAGGCTGGGCGCTGCGGCTGCCAGCGTGCGGGGATACCTTCGCACCATGGTCCGCTCCTGCCTCGCCGCTGCATTCACGATCTCCGCGATCCAATCATGCGCGCAGCCGCGCGCCAACATCGCCGGCCCGGACCAGTTCATCTGCGGCACAGCCACCTCCATGAACGCACAGCCCTTGGCTGCGCTTGAAACCGGCCAATGGTCCGTGCTGCAGGGCAGCGCGCAGTTCAGCGACATCGGCTCACCTGCCACCCCGGTCACGGGGCTGTCCTTGGGCGAGAACATCCTCCGCTGGACCGTGCTCTCGCCAACGGGCACGGAAACGGACCTGGTTTCCATCTGGTGCTACAGCAGCGCCATGCCCTCGGCGGACGCCGGACCCGACCAGACCGTTCCGCCTTGGCCCGGCGCTGTCCAACTGAATGGCTCCACCCCGGTTGCGCCGGCCACCTGCCTTTGGACGCTAGTATCCGGCAGCGGCATCTTCAGCGACCCCTCTGACCCGCAGGCGACGTTCTCCGCGCCTGCCATAGGAACCAACGTGCTGCAATGGAGCTGCGACAACGGCCCCTGCGGCCAGAGTTCAGATGCCGTGGTGATCGAAGGCGTCGTGGGCATCGATGATGCGAACGCCCCGATGGCGGCCATCCGGTACGATGCCCAGCAGCATGCACTCGTGATCACGGGTGCCCGCGAAGCGATGGACCTGGTGATCCATGATGCGCAAGGCCGTGAGGTGCGTTCCGTGCGCACGCCCGCCGGAGCGGGCCTCTGGAAACTGGATGACCTGCCGGACGGCGTGTACGTGGCGTCCGCTTCAACGAACGTGCGGCGCATCACGCTGCGGTTCGCGGCCACCCATTGAACATGCACGAACCCTAGAGCCCATGAAACTCCGCCACGCCCTCTCCTTCCTCAGCCTGATGGCCACCACCGCCTGCCTCGCGCAGAATGACAATGTCATCGATGTGGCGGTGCCGCAGAGGGAGGAGGCGCACGACCCCAATGAACCGTTCACCTTGGTAGAGGTTATGCCCGAATACCCTGGCGGGCAGGACGCCATGTTCGCGTACATCGGCAATACGCTGAAGTACCCGAAGGAGGCCATGGAGAAAGGCATCCAAGGAACCGTCATCGTGAACTTCGTGGTGGAGCGCGATGGCAGCGTCAACGAGGTGAAGACGCTCCGCGGCATCGGTGGCGGATGCGATGAGGAGGCCGTGCGCGTGGTGCGGGGCATGCCCAACTGGAAGCCCGGAAAGCAGCGCGGCGAGGCGGTGCGGGTGAAGTACAACCTGCCGATCCGGTACAAGCTGACCGGGTCACAGCAGAAGTAGCGCCCCATCCGAGGGCTGCGGGGTTCCGCAGACGGCCAAGAGGGCCGGGAAATCGATTGACTCCGCTGTTTCCGGACCGCCACGTAGCGTGTCCTCCGGTTGGACGCTCCTTCAGCACAAGGGCATGGACCGCATGCTCTGTTACGCGGGGTTCACCCGTTGCTCGCCGTAGCCGGGACACGCAGATGGTTCCATACCCACGAAAGTGGATATCCGACCAGGCATTGGAGTTCGCAGTTTTCGGCGCTCAACAATCCGGACACGATCGCCATGCGCATTCCTCTGCTGCTCACCGCCCTCCTGACCGCCACCCTTGCTGTGCGCGCCCAACAGATCGGAGCCGGAGCCTATTGGTCCATGGCCACCTGTGGCAATGCGGTGCTGCACTCCTGGGGCAGCAACATCTATGGCCAACTGGGCGACAGCACCAGCACCGGGCATTACACTGCGGCGCCGGTGCATGGCTTGCTCGAAGTGGTGGACATGCAGGGCGGTTTCGGACATACCGTGGCGCTCGCGGCCGATTCCACCGTGTGGTGCTGGGGCCGCAACGACGCGGGCGGCCTTGGCGACGGCACCACCAACAGCAGCATCATCCCAGTCCAGGTACCCGGCTTGGATGGCGTCATAGCGATCGCGGCAGGCGACATGTTCTCCGCCGCCCTCAAGGCCGATGGAACCCTGTGGACCTGGGGCGAGAACAACTACGGACAGCTGGGCACCGGCATTCCCGGCAACTCCTCGGTTCCCGCCCAAGCGAACCTCACGGGCGTTACCGCCATGGCTGCCGGCAATGGCCACCTGCTCGTGCTACTTGCCAACGGCACCGTGTGGGGCTGGGGCCTGAACGATAACCACCAGCTCGGTGCCGGTCTGGGCGCACCCATCGTTGCCGACACCGCACTGCAGGCCGTTGGGCTCGACCAGGTGGTGGCCATCTCGGCCGGGCGGTACAGCTTCAATGCGGCCTTGCGTGCCGATGGCACCATATGGACCTGGGGCTACAACCAGTGGGGCCAACTGGGCAATGGAGGCAATATCACCGGCGACACTCCCGCACAAGTGCCGGGCCTCACAAACATCGTATCCATCGCCCGGCAAGGGGGCCAGGGGCATATGTGCGCTGTGCGCGACGACGGCACTGTATGGTCATGGGGCTACAACCTGGCCGGCCAACTGGGCAACGGCGCCAACTCCGACAGCAACGTCCCTGTGCAGGTCAGCAACATCACAGATGTGGTGGCGGTGACCTGCGGCATGAGCCATGCGCTGGCCTTGAAGGCAGACGGCACCACCTGGGCCTGGGGTAGCAGCGATTGGGGCCAGCTGGGCTATGGTGGCTTGGTCGCCAGCTATGTGCCTGTGGCGGTCAGCGGCATCTGCGCGGGAACGACGGAGATCAGGGAGCCGGAGGCCCCTGGCGCGCTATCCGTCTTCCCCAACCCTGCAAGCGGCATCATCCGGCTGCGAGCCGAGCAACGGCCTGGCAGCACAGGCGCGATCCACGATGCCTTGGGGGCCAAGGTGATGGACCTGACGGCTGCACAGCTGAGCGGCTCCGAGGCCATCGATGTATCGGGGTTGCAGGCAGGCACCTACCTCCTGCGCGCCATTGACCCGAGCGGCTCGGCTGCTGCGCGGGTCGTGGTGCAATAAGGTCGGGCTCCCCCCTATGCAGGAACCCCGCACGCGGAGGGCCGTGCCGCTTACGGCCTACTTTCGCTGCATTCAGCACTTGGACAAACCCATGTGCAGCGATGTGACGCATGGCTGAGAAGATCGATATCGAAGTGTCCCGCAATGAGGACCACAACAAGCTCCTCGTCTCCGCACTCCACGCGCGCCTGAAGAAGGTCCACCTCGGCGGCGGCGAGAAACGCATCGCCAAGCTCAAGGCCGAGGGCAAGATGACCGCCCGCGAGCGCATCGACGCCCTGCTGGACCCCAAGAGCCCGCGCATCGAGATCGGTGCCTTCGCGGCCGATGGCATGTACAAGGAGCACGGCGGAGCGCCCAGCGCGGGTGTGGTGGTGGTGATCGGCTACGTGAGCAAGCGCCAGTGCATCGTGGTGGCCAACGACGCCACCGTGAAGGCCGGCGCCTGGTTCCCCATGACGGGCAAGAAGAACCTGCGCGCGCAGGAGATCGCCATCGAGAACCGCCTGCCCATCATCTACCTGGTGGACAGCGCCGGCGTGTACCTACCCATGCAGGACGAGATCTTCCCCGACAAGGAGCACTTCGGCCGGATCTTCCGCAACAACGCGGTGATGAGCTCCATGGGCATCACGCAGATCGCCGCCGTGATGGGCAGCTGCGTGGCCGGCGGCGCCTACCTGCCCATCATGAGCGACGAGGCCCTGATCGTGGAGAAGACCGGCAGCATCTTCCTCGCGGGCAGCTACCTGGTGAAAGCCGCCATCGGCGAGGACATCGACAACGAGACCCTCGGCGGGGCCACCACCCACAGCGAGATCAGCGGCGTGACCGACTACAAGTGCAAGGACGATGCGGACTGCCTGAAGAAGATCCGCGCCATCATGGACAAGCTCGGCAAGCCGAAGGACGCGGGGTTCAGTCGCGAAAAGCCCGCCGCGCCCAAGGCCGATCCCAAGGAGATCTACGGGATCATCCCCGCCGACCGCGCCAAGCCCTACGACATGCGCGAGGTGATCGCGCGCCTGGTGGACGACAGCGAGTACACCGAGTACAAGGAAGGCTTCGGCCAGAGCATCATCACCGCCTACGCCCGCATCGACGGCTGGGCCGTAGGCATCGTGGCCAACCAGCGCAAGGTGGTGAAGAGCAAGAAGGGCGAGATGCAGTTTGGCGGCGTGATCTACAGCGACAGCGCCGACAAGGCCACGCGCTTCATCGCCAACTGCAACCAGAAGAACATCCCGCTGGTCTTCCTGCAGGACGTCACCGGCTTCATGGTGGGCAGTCGCAGCGAGCACGGCGGCATCATCAAGGACGGCGCGAAACTGGTGAACGCCGTGGCCAACAGCGTGGTGCCCAAGTTCACCGTGATCGTGGGCAACAGCTACGGCGCCGGCAACTACGCCATGTGCGGCAAGGCCTACGACCCGCGCCTGATCGTGGGCTGGCCCAGCGCCCAGGTGGCCGTGATGGGCGGCGACCAGGCCGCCAAGGTGCTGCTGCAGATCGAAGTGGCCGCGCTGAAAGGCCGCGGCGAGGAGATCACCAAGGAGCGCGAGGCCGAGATCCTCGGCAAGATCCGCAGCAAGTACGAAGAAAGCATGAGCCCCTATTACGCGGCGGCACGGCTATGGCTGGATGCGATCATTGATCCGTTGGATACGCGGACGTGGATCAGCATGGGGATCGAGGCGGCGAGCCAGAGCCCGGCGACGCGGGAGTTCAATATGGGGGTGTTGCAGACATGATATAAATGGACGTTCAGCAAAGCATATTCGCGAGCGGTGTGCGAACCAGTATTCGTCCTTTGATGGATCAGCATTCGCTGGTGATGCGGGAACTTGGTGAATGTGATTTCGAGTTCAGCGGATCCGGCATCCAGATCTGGCTTGGCTATTCACGAGATGGTCCGTGTTGCTTGATCTCAATTCCTTCCGTGGGAGTTGAACAGGAACATCTCTATCAGTTTTTCAAGCAACAGTTCGGTGAGCCTTCGTTCCGACCTAAAAATCCCTGGTCAGCATCGGAGAGCATTCAGGAATACGTTGGAATGCTCGGACCTGTCCTCAACCGATACAAATAGATTCACTGGATATACGGACATTGATCAGCGTGGGCATCGAAGCGGCCAGCCAGGCACCGGCAACGAGGGAGTTTAATATGGGGGTATTGCAGACGTAGGTCTTTAGGGCGTGCCCCTCGCAAAGCCTCGGGTCCGGCTTTCCGCTGCAAGTCCGCGCCCTGATCACAGGGCTTGCGGGCTTTCCGCTGCGATCCGTCACGCGAAATGCCGATCACCCATGGAAATCGTCCTTGCGCCAGTTGGCGGGATTGTTCCGGATGTATTCCGTGATCCGTTCGTAGGAACCGTAGCCACGAATGATGTCGTCCCAGTAGTTCCGTTGCCATAGGGTGGTGCCACGGGGCAATACGCCATCGCGGTAGGCAATGCGGGTTACGGCGGATTTGTAGGATGCCACGATCTGTCCCAATGCACCACGGGGAATACCCGGTGGTTTACGCGTTGGCCGTAGTGGCGCGTCATGACGCGTCCGCGTATGGGCACCATGCGCGTCGGCCAACGCGTTGTCACCGCCGGGCATTCCGTGTTGCGGCAGGTCATTGTTGTCCTGGTCGGGTATCGGCGTTTCCGGTAGGTCCACCGGTCCGTCCGGCCGTCCGGTGGCCGTTGGTGCAGGGTCCATGCCGGGCGTGGGCGCGTCCGTGGCGGGCGCGTCATGACGCGCCCGTGCACGTTCGCGAATGATGATGATGCCATGCACATGGTTCGGCATCACCACGAATGCCCCGATGTCCACGTGCGGCATGTGCTGCGGTATCGCGTCCCAGCACTGCTGTGCAATGTCGCCTAGCGCGTTCGTGATCATCACACCGTTCTCCACGCGTCCGAACAGGTGCCGCATGTCATCGGTGCAAATGGTCACGAAATACGCCCCTTCGCTGGCGTAGTCGTAGCCACGCATGCGGATGGAACGGCGTTGCGGCAATTCGGCCATGTCTCCGACGCGCCTTTCCGATCTGGTGACAGCGCGGCATCCCGAAGATCGCACAGCCACGCAACCCGCGGATCCATCGGGACCACCTCCCCCCTTAACGACAAAGCCCCGGCTCATCGCCGGGGCTTCGCTGTTGCTGCGTGAGGGGGGGCCTCAGGCCTTGGTCACGTTGACCGCATTGAGGCCCTTGGGGCTCTGCTCCACCTCGAAGGTGACCTTGTCGCCTTCGTAGAGGGGCTGACGGGTGCCGGTCTTGTGGACGAACACGTCCTTACCACCCTCGTCCGGGGTGATGAAACCAAAACCTTTCTCCGTGTTGAAGAACTTCACTGTACCGCTTGACATTGACTGACTGGTAATGTGCCTGCCTTCCGGCCGACGTGTTGATCCCCGGCAAAACCACCGGGGCATTGATGGAACAAAGGTCGACCATTCCGCCCCGCTCCCGACGATCGTGGTGAAATATGGATGCCCGGCTCCCGCAGAGGGTTCCTGCAACCGTTGCGATGACCAACTTCGCAGGACCATGCCCAGACCCACGAAAAGCCCCTCAGCCAAGGCGAAAGCCCCAGCCAAGAGATCCGGCAAGGCCCAGGTGAAGCTCCTCTCCGGCGGCAATCCGCAGATTCCCAAAGGCGATGGCGATGCGCCCGTGCAGGCTTACATCGCTGCCATGCCCGGCTGGAAGCGCGCTATCGGTGAGCGCCTGGACGCCCTGCTCGAGGAGCATGTCCCGAAGCTGCAGAAGGCCGTGAAATGGAACTCGCCATTCTATGGGGTGGAAGGCCAGGGCTGGTTCATCGCCACGCATTGCTTCACCCACTTCGTGCGCATCACGTTCTTCTTCGGGCAATCGCTCCAGCCCATGCCACCAGGCCCCAGCAAGGACCCGAACGCGCGTTACCTGGACATCCGTGAGAGCGGCATCGAGGATGAGCAGCAGCTGATCAGCTGGATCAAGCAGGCCGCCGCGCGGCCGGGGTGGATGAGCCACTGAACCGGTCACACATCGCCATGAGCGCATCGAACCCCAAGGTCGACTGGTTCTTCGCCAAGGCGGGTCCCTGGCAGGCATGCTTCGCCCAGCTGCGCAAACTGTCCTTGGACACCCGCCTCACCGAAGAGCTGAAGTGGGGCCACCCATGCTATACGCTGAAAGGGAAGAACGTCTTCCTGATGCACGGCTTCAACGATTATTGCGCGCTGCTCTTCCACAAGGGCGCGCTGCTGAAGGACGACCACAAGCTCTTGGTGCAGCAGACCGCCAACACGCAGAGCGCGCGGCAGATCCGCTTCAGCAGCCTGAAGCAGATCAACGAGCTGACCTCGGTAATCCGGAGTTATATGCAGCAGGCGATTGCCGTGGAGCAGAGCGGGCAGGAAGTGGCGCTGAAGAAGACCGCCGAATTCGCGATGCCCGAGGAGTTCACCGCCAAGCTGAAGGCCATGCCGGCGCTGAGGAAGGCGTTCGATGCGCTAACGCCGGGCAGGCAGCGCGGCTACCTGCTGCACTTCGCCGGGGCCAAGCAAAGCAAGACCCGGGAGGCGCGCATCGAGAAGCATCTGGAGCGCATCCTCCAGGGCAAGGGGCTGGACGACTGAGCCACCTCAGGCCTTGCGCACGTAGATGCTCTTCAGCCCCATGGCGCCGAAGCCCTCGATGCGGCAGTCGATGTCGTGATCGCCCTCCACCAGCCGGATGTTCTTCACCTTGGTGCCAGCCTTCACCGGCTTGGGCATGCCCTTCACTGGCAGGTCCTTGATCACCACCACGTCATCCCCGTCGTTCAGCACGTTGCCGTTGGCGTCTTTGATCACCGGGCCCGCCTCGGCGGCGGCCACCTCCTCCGGGTTCCATTCATGGCCGCACTCGCCGCACATCCACGATGTCCCGGTCGGGTATGTGATGGTCGAGCGGCACTCGGGGCAGGGCTTGGTATCGGGCATAGCGGGGCGAAAGTACCCCCTTGCCGCGGAAACAAGCCTCAACGCATGCCGTGCACCCATTCGGCGATGACCCGTGGCACATCCATGTTGAAGTGGTCGGCCATATAGGCCGCATCAATCCGGCCCTCCGCCTCCATGCGCACATAGTCCTGCATGGACGGCACGGTGTGGTAATGGTGCGTGTTTCCGGGAACGACCATGCTGGTAGCCGAGCCGGGCCGCGTTCGGTTCACGGCGTCTGCAATGGTAGCGGCCCATCCGGTATCGATGGCATGCAGGTCATGCTCCCCAGCCAACAGCAACAAGGGCCGGTCGATGGCGCGATACGCCGCAAGGATGTCGAGCCGGCCGATGTCCTGGAAGAAGTCGGGGTGCTGGAGCCCATGCCAGGTGCGTCCATCATAGTATTCCGCGAGCGCCGTCGCAAGCTCCGGTCGCTGCGCCAATTCCTCAACGGTCTTTCCGTGCACATAGAATTCCGCGAGCAGCGGGAGCCGCGCGCGCACCCGCTCCTCGATGGCCACGGGATCCATGCCCTTGATTGCCTCCTGCTCGCGGATCAGGCGCACCTCGTACTCGAACCAGCTGGTGGCCAGACCACCCCAGGCGATGGCTCCCGCCACCGGCCCTGATGCCGCCACACGCGGCAGGATGAGCACGCCCATGGAGTGGCCGTAGAGGAAAATGCGCTCGGGATCGATGCCCGGCAGGCCGCGCAGGTGGGCCAAGGCGGCGGAATAGGCCGCAACCTCATGATCGAAGTCCATGTCGAGGCAGGACGTGCGGTTGCGGCTGTCGCCCATGCCCGGCTTCTCCACGCGGAACACGGCGATACCGCGCTGCACCAGGCCTTCCACCCATTGCTTGTAGGGCGAGCGCGGGTCCGCTGCGAAATCCTGTGAATAGCATCCCACGCCCGGCAACCAGAGCACCACCGGGGCCTCCTCCGTGCCATCCGGCAGCTCCAGGATGCTGCGCAAGGCACCGCCATCGAAGGGCACCTCGCCATAGATGACCTGCCCATGCGCTGAGACCTCCTGGGGCTTGCCCACTACCTTCCCATCCAATGCTTTGCGCGCGCCGTTGCGCATCACCTCCAGCCGCAGGGGCATGCCCGCCGACCAATCACCCACCATGGCCACAAGGTCATTGATCGCTCGCACCGGGGTGCCATTGACCGTCTGCACGGCATCACCTGGCCGAAGCCCGATGGATGCCGCCGTGGTGCCGGGAATCACGCGCACAATGCGAATGCCGGCAGGGTCTGTGGACATTTCCAGCTGTGCCCCGAGCGACCCCTTCCGGACGAGCGGCTGGGAGACTACGAGGGCTGAGGTGGCCCATGCTGCGGCAAGGCCGTGATAACGGAGGCGCATGGGGCGAAATACGGCACGAGGCCCGGCCCATGGGCTACCGCTCATGTGATCCCACCTCCATCCGCCTGCTTGCTATAGCCGTAGGCGTCCTTCACCCAAGTGCTCCGATGCCCGGGTTGACCAACGGTGAGGGCCTGCGCCGAACTTCGTCGCATGGACCGCACCTTGCTCTTCGCGCAGCTCGAGCGCCATGCCGAAGTATTCCGAGCGCTGTTGTCCGGCCTGGCTCCGGAGGAGTTCCGTTGGAAACCCGCGCCGGAGAACTGGTGCGCGCTGGAGGTGGTCTGCCACCTCCATGACGAGGAGCGCGAGGACTTCCGCGCGCGCCTTCGGTCCACGCTGGAAACGCCCGCCCTGCCCTGGCCCGCAATCGACCCGGCTGCATGGGTGGGGCAACGGAACTACATGGATCAGGACTTCGAGGCCAGGCTTCGCGGCTTTCTGGAGGAACGGAGGTGTTCGGTGGAATGGCTTCGCGGGCAGGAAAGGTCTCCTTGGTCCAATGCCTACCTCCATCCCAAAGTGGGCCCGGTGAGTTGCGATCTGCTGCTGACGAACTGGGTGGCGCATGACCTGCACCACATCCGCCAGCTCGTCAACCTCCGGTACGGCTTCCTGAAGGCGCAGGTCGCCGTTCCGCTCGATTACGCAGGAACCTGGTAGCGGCCCGAGCGGGCGCCCCCTGACCGGACAGCCGGAAAGCGAACGCCCCGGAGCAGGTGCTCCGGGGCGCTCGGCGAAAAGCCGGTGGGGCGGAATCAGCGCGCCACCTGCACGCGCTGCACCTTGGTCCACTGCTCAGTGGCCAGCTGCACCACGTATTGGCCGCTCTGGAGGCCTTGCATGTCGATGGAGCTGGCCGAGCCGCTACGGACGTTGATCGGTGCCTCCAGCACGGTGCGCCCGCTCATGTCGAGCACACGCACACGGGCGGTACCGATCACATCCGGGCCCACATTGATGTAGAGCAGGCCTTC
>DDRC01000014.1:14321-28633 GCA_002342985.1 Flavobacteriales bacterium UBA2426 | reverse complement strand
TCGTCGCAGGAGCCGGCGGCATTGGACTGGATCCTGAGCGTGATGGCATTGCTCGGGTTCTGCGAGTTCACCGCGAAGCCAGCCAGGTTGCCGGCATTGTTGCCCTGGTAGATCACTGTCGCGCTCTCATCGAACCCGTTGTACACCACGATGCGGTCACCGGCCTGCATCTGCCCTTGGATGAAGGCGATGGTGGTGGGCACGGGGAGCTGCGAGCGGTAGGTGTACCAGCGGTCCTCATCATTCTCGTAGCAGTATTCGTAATTGTCGAATCCGCAGGAGACGATCACGCAGCTGTCGCTCGGGAAGGTGAGCGAGTCGCTGAGCCAGGTGCAGCCGGGCTCGCTGAGGTCGGTGATGCCGAAGATGGCCAAGCTGTCGGTTCCGTACGGACCGAATTCGTAGATGCCCGTGCCCGTCACGCTGAGGGTCTCGCTGGTGATGGTGTTGGCGATGGTCATGCCCTCGGCGCTCGGCGGTGTGGTGATGATCACCTCCGTCTTGTAGGTGCGGTGCAGGCAATCGCTCACCAGGTTGTAGGCCACGCCCGGCGCCGCGCAGCCGATGCAGGAGACCTGCCACTCCCAGCTGTCGTAGGTCGTCGCAGAGGAGACGCAGGAGACCGAGCCGTCCGTGGTGAGCACCATGTAGATGTTGCCCGTGGTGCTGGTGACGTTCACCGCGTAGTAGGGCGAAGCGGCGCTGTTCACTGCGCTGCCGGCGGCCCCCAGGTTGTAGGTGCTGGCGTTGCTGTGCGAGAAGAGGATCGGGCCGCTGGCATCAGGGCCGTCGTAGATCGTGAGGTCGTCCCATGTGTTGCTCTCGATGGTGCCGCGCGTGAACTGGAGGTTCAGCGTGGCGCCCGGAGTGGGGGCCTCCCAGGCCCATGCCCGGTCCTCGAGGTTGTCGTAGCAGTAGGTCTCCACCAACGGGGTGCCTCCGCAGAGGATAGTCGGGCATAGCGGGTTCACCAAGGTGCCCGAATAGATGTTGCAGAGGTTATTGGCGTCGTTCACCAGCGTCAGTTCCACCTGGGTTCCCGAAACGAAGGGCCCGATCTGGTAGGTGCCGGTGGCAGTGATGCTGGTGGAGGCCACACCGGCCGTGTTCGTGATCTCCACCTCCGGGTCGCTGCCCAGGTCCGTCACGTTCACGTCGACGAAGTACTGGAACTGCTCGCAGTCCTGCACGATGCTGAAGGTGGCGGTGGGGGGCACGCAATCCAGGCAATCCACCGTCCACTGCACCGGGACCTGACTGGCGCTGGTGGCGCAATCCGTGAACCCGTTGGCCAGGATCCGCACCGTCATCCGATGCTCGGGGTTCGTGGTGAAGAAGAACAGCCCCGTGACATCGCCGCCGTTGTTCCCCGAATAGATGAGCGGGGCGGTGATGTCGCCGCCGTCATACACCTGCACGAGGTCGCCAGCGAAGACGGCTCCCTGGTCGAAGAAGATGCCCAGCGGGAAGGTGCCGGTTCCCTGGTAGTACCAGCGCACATCGTTGTTGTTGGCGTAGCAATAGCTCACCTCGATGGGCGTGCCGCAGGTGATCAGCTCGGGGCAGGTGCCGGTATCGCTGAAGTCGCCCTTGGGGATATTGCATAGGCTGTTGCTCTCGTGGGCGATCGTCACGTTCACGATATCATCGAAGGCGAAGGGGCCGATGGTGGTGATGCCGATCCCGGCTCCGGTCTGGGTCTGCACCGGCCCGCCGTTCACCGTGTACTCGATGGTGGCGGTGGCGGCATCACCCGTGCTGGTGATGTCCACATCCAGGCTGAACTGGTTGTTGGCGCAGTCATCCACGATGGTCACCGTACCGGCGGGGATAGTGCAGTCAAGGCAAACCACCTCCCACTCCCAGGAATCGTAGGTCTCCGTCGGGAAGGGATCACCGCACTGCACGGAGCCGTCGGAGCTCATCTCCATGTAAAGGGTGCCCGTAGCGGAATACACCTGCACCGCGTAGTAGGTGGTGAGCGCATTGTTCACCGCGCTGCCCACAGGCCCCAGGTTGTAGGAGGTGGCGTTCGTGTGCTCGAAGACCAGCGTACCCGTTGCGTCGGTGCCATCGTAGATCCGCAGGTCATCGAAGGTGTTGCTCTCGATGGTGCCGCGGTTGAAGGTGAGACGGAGCGTGCCGCTGCCCACCGACTGGTAGGACCAGCTGCGGAAATCGTTGGCCACGTAGCAATACGTCTCCTCCAGGGGCTGGGCGCCGCATACGATGAGGTTGGGGCAGTCGCCGCCATCGGTCACCGTGCCCAGTTCGATATTGCAGGCGGGGTCGGATTCGTGCTGGACGAAGACTGATACCACATCATTGATGGTGAAGGGCCCGAGCTCGGTGATTCCGGTGCCCACACCCGTCAGGAACACAGGCAGGCCGCCGTTCACCGCATAGGCGATGGTGACGGTGGAGCCATCACCAGTGCTCTGCACGTCCACCGGCACGGTGAACTGGTTGTTCAGGCAGTCGTCCACATTCACCATGGACGCTTGCGGGAGCTGGCAGTTGAGGCATTGCACCTGCCAATCCCAGGAGGTCTGACTGCCATCGGCACAGGAGCCGAAATCGCTGGACGTAAGGCGCATGTGAATCGACCCGGTGGTGGAGGCCACGAATACGCTCGAGAGGTCGGTGTTGCCCTGCCCGGTATGCTCGAACAGGATGGGGCCGCTGTCGTCGGTACCATCGTAGATAACGAGCTGGTCGTTGAAGCTGGCCTCGATGTCGCCGCTGATGAAGTCGAGCACCAGCGACCCGGTGCCGCCCAGTGAGCTGTAGTTCCACACCTTGGTCTCACCGTTGCCGTAGCAATACGAGAAGGCCTGTGCGGGCTGCCCGCAGAAGATGAAGACCGGGCAGGCGCCTGATTCCCGGATGAGTCCGAGGTCCTGGCTGCAGGCTGAATTCGTCTCGTGCTCGAGCAGCACGAGCACCTCCTCACCGAAGAAGAACGGACCAATCTGGGTGACACCGAGGCCCACCCCTGACACCGAGTTCACGGTACCGAAGACATCGTAGGTGATGGTGGCGGAGGTGCCATCGCCCAGGGATAGCACGTCCACGTCCACGTAGAAGAGCTGCTGGTCGCAATCCTCCACGAGCGTGGCAGTGCCGAGCACCGGCGCGCAATCGCCGAAGAACTGGACAGAGGTCTCCACGCAGTCGCTCATGGTGCTGCACGCATCGTCCACGTTCCAATGCGGGAACAGGTCACCGGCATCGGCGGCCAGCACATCCACCACGGCGAAGCCCTGTGCCACCACGGGGCCATCGAAGGTGCCTTGGCGCACGGTGATATAGCCCTGGCTGCTGAGCCGGAAGCGATAGGTGGCTCCGGTCTGGATGCCCGTCACCTGCGAGTACTCCTCCTCGAAGCTGCAGGTGGAGATGGTCGTAATGGCCCCCCCGGCATCCGGGGTGACCGCAGCGGTGGGATACTGGAAATCGTTCTGGCAATCACCCTGCGCCAGCGCCGGAAGCCCCGGTAGCAGGAATGCCGCGGCCATCAGGGCCCGATTCAATCGTCCAAGTCGTGACATGGTCTCGGTGTTTGGTCAGTGAGAGGTTCGCGGACGAAGGTAGTTTTCTATCGCGGCTGAGCATCCCTTTCCCCAATGCGGCTTGCGGAGCCAAGGCACTGCTTGTTGGCTGGGCGCCATGCCAACCGGCCGGCAGGGCAGCCGGCCAGCATTAGGGTCTGGCGAACAGCTGCTTAACCTCCTCGTAGGCCGGCTTCGGACGGCCCGCGAAGTCGATGATGCTCCAGCTAGGGCCTGGCCAGCAATCGTTCAACTGCCAGAGGAGCGTACCCATGCAATTCGGCCGGGCGGCCATGTGCGCCTCGATGGCCATGCGGTAGGCCTTGGCCTGTGCCCGCTGGCTCGCTTCGATGAAACTGCCCAGGTTGGTGGGCCGATCCTCTCCCAAGTCGAGTTCGATGGCCTCCCAGATGGGCCGGTCGGTTTTATAGCTGCGTTGAAGGCGCTTCACCTCCGGTGATCCGAGGTGAAGGCTTTCGGGGTGGTTGTACCTGGCCAGCAGCGCGCTGTCCGGGTAGCTCTGGAACCCCCACTCGCTCACGAAACGGCCTACGTTGTTCTTGAAGGAGGAGAAGGTGCTGTCGCCGTGCCACACGCCCCAGTAGTGGAGGTCGCCGTGCCTCAGGCCGATGGAGCTGCCCCAGTTGCTCAATGGCGAGGTCGGCACATAACGCCCAGCACCGAGGCTCTCGGCGATGCCTGCCAAGCCCTGCTGCCAGAGCTTCTCGTTGCTCAGGATCACACGCGCCGAGTCGGGGCCATGCAGGCCGTAGCGATCCTGCCAGCCCCAATGGTGCCAGGCCACGCGCAGCTCGTTGTTCCCGCAGAGCAGAGCCACGCTGGGGTGGTGCTGGATCCGATGCGCCTGCTCCCAGGCCTCATCCAGGAGGTTTCGATGGAAACCGCCTTCTGCCGGCACCAGGTTCGCCAGCATGAAATCCTGCCATACCACGATTCCCGCGGTATCGCATGCTGAATAGAAGGCATCGGGCGGATAGATGCCGCCGGCCCAGATGCGCACCATATTCATGCCGGCACGCTGCATGTGCCGTACCTGGGCGATCCATGCGCTGTCCGTGATGGCCGATGGCACCAGATGCGGCGGTATGAGATTGCAGCCCTTGGCGAAATAGGGCCGGCCATTCACTGCGAAAGTGAAGGAGGTGCCGAGGGAATCCGAGCCTTGCACCAAGGCATGGCTGACACGGGCGAAGGGCGCCTGGTAGCGCGATAGCTCCTTGCCGCCGTCCATCAATCGGATCACCATCGCTTTCACGGGGCGCGGGCCCATTCCCGCGGGGAACCACTCGGGAAGGTCCGTGACCGGAACCGTAGCCGCCAGCTTCCAAGCCCTATCGGCCCTGGCGGTCGCAACACGCCTCCCATCGACCAGGACCTCGCACCTCAGCCGCCGCAGCGATCGGGGCCGGGCATCCATCCAAGGCACGAACCGCACATGGTCACCGTTCCAGCGCACCGTTGCACCGGCGATCCGAGCACCGCTCCACGCCCTCAGCTCCACCCCCTTCCAGATCCCGGACGTAACCAGCCGCGGGCAGAAGTCCCAGCCGAACTGGTAGGCCGCTTTGCGGATATAGGGGCTCACGCCGCTCGGGTCGCTATCGTGCGGCAGCTGTATGCCGTACGCCTCGCGCAGCTTCGCCCCTTGCTTGATCGGGCTGCGGAAGACGACCTTCAGCTCATTCCAGCCCTTGCGCAGCGCTTTACGGATGTCCCACTCCCACGTGCGGAACATGTTGTCGGCAGTGCCGATGAGCGAATCGTTCAAATGGACTTCGGCGAAGGTGTCGAGGCCCTTGAAGACGAGGTCGAGGTGCTCATGCTGCAACAGCGTGTCGGCCACGAAGAGCAATCGCCGGTAGATCCAGTCCTCCCCCTCCACCCATTGCACGCTATCGATGTTGCTGCCTTGCATGAAATCGGGGATGAGCCCATGCCGCAGCAGATCGGCCTGCACCACGCCCGGCACTTCGGCGCTGCGCCATTGCTCCGTGCCCGCTCGGCAGAAGCTCCAGCCCTCGTTCAACGGGTAGTACCGTTCCTGCGCGCGGGCAGCGGCGAACCAAGCCCCCATGCAACCCACCGCCAACAGCCAGTGTCTCATCGCAGACCGGCCTTCACCAGTGCATTCAGCACGCCCTCGATCTTGGCTTCGTCCGGTTCCGTGGAAAAGTCCATGCCGGCGTTGGACGAGCTCATGGATGCCCCCTCTGCCCTATCCGCACGCGGTTTCTGCGCTGCGAAATGAATCTCGGTCACTCCGGTGCGCTCCACCAGCTCCACCACATTGCCGGCATGGACCCCCCCGGCTGCGGCGATCACGGCCCGGCCCTCAGCGCGTACCACCATCCGCCTGATCATGCGTGAACCGTCCATGGCAAGCGTCTCGCCGCCACTGGTGAGCACACGGTGCACGCCATGCGCGACGCATTCGTCGAGGACCGCCAGCATGTCATGCGCATGGTCGATCGCCCGGTGAAAGCTGACCTCCTTGCCGCTGCCAAGCAGCCCCCCGAACGCAGACCACGGCACATGGCCTTCTTGGTTGAATCCACCGGCCACCAAGCCAGTCACGCCCTGAAATCCCGAAAGAAGGAGAGCATCGCTGGCGACCAGGTCGATCTCCTCTTGGGAGTAGCGGAAACCGCCGGGACCTGGACGGCAGAGCACGCGGAGGCGCCTTGGCCTCAGCACACCAACGCGCTCCACGAATCCGCTGCTTGGCGTTACGCCCCCGCAGGCGAGCCACGCGCAAGCCTCAATGCTGTCCACACCAGCAGCGATGGCGGCCCTCGCTTCCGCCAAGGACGCCACGCACACCTCCACGGATACGCGCATGCCCCAAACATAGCCGGCGTAACCCCATGGCACGGGCCGCGTACCAACGGTTCCCCTAACCATGCCCATCCGCCGCATCCTCATCGCCCTCCTACTCCTGGTTCATGCGGCACCGGGACTCCAGGCCTCCCAGACCGGCGACAGCCTGCGGTACCTGATCGATTCCGACGCCACCGCACAGGAGCGGGTGCATGCCCTGTGCCGGTTGGTGGACCGCTCTATGAGTGGGGATCCTACCGCGGCACTCGCCCATGCAGCGCACGCCGTGAGGCTGGCCGAGGGAACGAAGGACCCGGGGTTGCAGCACATGGCCCTGGTCGCGCTCCGCAATGTGCAGCAGAGCCTGGGAATGGTCACCGAAGAGTTCAGCACCACGCTCGAGGCCCTGGAGAGGTCGCGAGCCATCGGTGACCCCGTGCGCATCAGCACCGACCTGCAGGCGCTGGCCACGGCGTACCAGGCGAATCACCGTACGGAAAAATCCGTTGAGCAGGCGCGTATGGCGCTGGCCATGCTGCTGCCGACCAAGGATGAGGCCGCCATCGCGCAAGCGGAGGTATTCCTGCTCCGTGCCCTGCTTCAGCATGGTGCCTATGATGAGACCATCCGCACCGGCGAACGCGTGCTGGTGCGCACCGCCGCGCTGGCGCCGATGGAACATGCCAGGGCCCGCTCGATCATCGCCCGGGCACTGATTGAGCAGGGCCGGTATGGCGATGCTCTTCCCTACTTGGCCGTGGCCGGCCGGTCGTTCGATGCCGAAGGCACACCAGAGGATCGCTTCGGTCATGCACTGGGTCAAGCGATGGCCTCAGCCGGCACCCGCCAGTTCAAGGCAGCAGCGCAGCATCTGGCCGCTGCCGAAGCGCTCCTGCCCTCGGTCAGGGATGCGCACGCACCGGCTGACCTCATGCGGGCGCAGCACAAGCTGGCCGTTGCTGAAAAGGACTGGGTCAAGGCCCACGGGGTCCTGGAGCGGCTGCAGGGCTTCCAGGAGCAGGAGGCGAAGAGGGTCAGAGACCTTTCTTTAGCCGGCATGCAGGTGATGTACGACCTGAAGTCCCGCGACGACGATAACCACCAGCTGCGCGACCGGAATGCGAGGACGGAAGCCCTCTTGGATGACCAGCGGGCCTCGAACCGCTACCTGAGCGCCTCGGCCGCATTGTTGCTGGTCCTCCTTCTGGTCGTGATCCTGATGGCCAGGCAGGCCTATCGGTCAGCCCGGAGGATCCGCCTCAAGGGCGCCGTCATCCAGAAGCAGAAGGACGAGATCCATGCGAAGAACATGGACCTCCAGCGGCAGAACATGCGGCTCGCTGACGCGCTCATGCGCGAGGAGCGGCAGGACATTGTGCTCAGTGAGATCCATCACCGTGTGAAGAACAACCTCCAGGTGATCGATGCCCTGCTGCACATCCAATGCGGAACGGCCCATGACGAGCGAGTGGAGCGCATGCTCCGCGATGCGCAGGGACGGCTCCGTGCCATGGCGCTCGTGCATACCACCATCTACCGATTGGGCGACGAGGCGGCCATCCCCGTCCGGGAGCACATCGAGGAGCTGTCCCGGAACATTCTCGTGGCCTTCGGCCGGCACGACCGGGTATCGGTCGCCATCGACGCCGAACGCCTCACCATGCATGCGCAGGACCTCATGCCCCTGAGCCTGGTGGTGAACGAGCTGCTCACCAACTCGATCAAGCACGCGTTCAACGGGCGCGAGCACGGATCGGTCCATATCGTCATCCGGTCCGATGACGGCTGGTTCGAGCTCCGGTACTGCGATGACGGCCCGGCGGCCAAGGAGAGCCATGACCTGCTCCGCGAAGGGTCGTTCGGCCTGCAGCTCCTCCGCACGCTGGCGCTCCAGCTCAACGGGGAGCTTAGTGCACAGCCAGGCCCGCGACTCACGTTCTGTCTCCGTTTCAAGCCCGACCACGGCGCCCTGAGACAGGCGTCCTGAGCGCCCCTGCCCGATCCGGCTATCTTCGCCGCCCAGCACCGGCGGGCTACCCGTCATCGCCCCCACTCCGCATGGATTTCCATTCGCTCGGCATCAGCGACGACCTCCTTCAGGGCCTCGATGCCATGAACATCAAGGTTCCGACACCCATCCAGCAGCAGGCCATCCCCGCAGTGCTCGACCACCGCGACCTGATCGCCTGCGCCCAGACAGGGACCGGGAAGACCGCCGCTTTCCTCCTCCCCCTCATCGATGTCATCACCGGGTACAGACCCAAGGTGGAAGGCAGCATCCGCGCGTTGGTGGTGGTGCCCACCAGGGAACTGGCCTTGCAGATCGACCAGCAGCTGCAGGCCATCGCCTACTACACGCCCATCACGTCCATACCGCTCTATGGCGGAAGCGATGGCTCCACCTTCGACCAGCAGAAACAGGCCCTGACAGGAGGCGCTGAGGTGGTGGTCGCCACACCGGGGAAGCTACTCAGCCACCTCAACCTGGGCTATGTGCCAGTGAAGGGGCTGGAGTTCCTCGTGCTCGATGAGGCCGACCGGATGATGGACATGGGCTTCATCGACGACATCAACCGCATCATCAAGTTCCTGCCGGCCGACCGGCAGACCCTGATGTTCAGCGCCACCATGCCCCCGGCCATCCGGGAGCTCTCGAAGCGAATCCTGCACGATCCTGTGGAGATCACCATCGCCTTGAGCAAGCCTGCCGAAGGCGTGGACCAGCAGGCCTACGTGGTGTTTGACATGAAGAAAGCCGGGGTGCTGGAGCATATCCTGAACACCAACCCCGCCACGAGCATCGTGATCTTCGCCGGGCGGAAGGTGGAGGTGAAGAACCTTAACCGCCACCTGCAGAAGCGCGGCTTCAATGCCCGGGCGATGCACAGCGACCTGGACCAGTCGGAGCGTGAGGAGGTGATGCTGGACTTCCGCAACCGCAAGCTTCGGATCCTCGTGGCCACCGATGTGGTGAGCCGGGGCATCGACATCGACGACATCGACCTGGTGATCAACTACGATGTGCCGCGCGACCCCGAGGATTATGTGCACCGCGTGGGACGCACCGCCCGGGCCGCGCGCAAGGGAACGGCCATCACCTTCGTCAACGAGAAGGAGATGCGCGAGTTCGGCCGCATCGAAGCCCTCATCGGCTATGAGGTGCGCAAGATGCCCCTGCCGGAAGGGCTCGGACCCGGCCCGGCATACGACCCCCTTGGCGGGAAGCGCGAAAAAGGGAACGGCCACCGCCGGGGCGGTGGCCGCTCATCAAAGGGGCATGGGCGGCGCTAGCGCTGCCGGAACTTCGACTGATTGGCATTGAGCACGGCCACGGCATCCCAGGCCTTGGCCGCCTTGCCTACCCGCTCGATCCGCACGGTCTCCATCACATCGTCCTTCTGGATGGCATTGACCACCTCCTGACCGCTTGTGACGTAACCGAACACGGCATGACGGCCATCGAGCCAGGGCGTATCCTTGTGCGTGATGAAGAACTGGCTGCCATTCGTGGCAGGCCCCGCATTGGCCATGCTCAGCGTACCGGCGCGGTTGTGCTTCAGGTCGGGATGGATCTCATCCGCGAACGCATAGCCGGGTCCGCCGCTGCCGGTGCCCGTGGGGTCGCCGCCTTGGATCATGAAGTCGGCGATCACCCGGTGGAACTTGAGCCCGTCGAAATAGGGCGTGCCCTCGGGCTTCGCGGTATTCTTCATCTTGCCTTCGGCCAGTGCCACGAAGTTGGCCACGGTCATCGGCGCCTTCTCGTGCTCAAGCTTGATGACGATGGTGCCCTTGGTGGTCTTGATGCTGGCATATAGCCCGTCGGTCTTCGTCTCCACGGTTTTCTTGGGTGTTTGGTCGGCCGCACCGGTTCCCTCACCGGCGGAGCCGCAAGCCACCAGGGAGAGGGCCAGCATGGCGGAGGAGCAAAGTGTGATCGGCATGTTCATGATTGGTTTGATGGTGGGCAAATGTAGATGGGAGCAGTCGCCGCCTCATCGCAGCAGCACTTCCTCGATGGCCTCCAGCTTGTCGTCTGAGAACTCCCCTTCCGTACGGTGCAGGATCCGCCCCTCTTTGTCGACCACGAAGAAGTAGGGCCGGCCCCTGTCCTTCAGGCCCAAGGCCCGTTGGAACTCGTCCGTATCCGACTTCACGAACACCACGCGGTCGGCCACCTCGGGGGCCGCGCTCTTCCGGAAGCGCTTAAGGCTTGGCTCATAGGCCGCTTTGTTGGCGCCAGTGAACAACGGCACGAAATAGACCTCTGCGGAATATGCACCGGCAAACAGGCCATGTTTCGCCACGAACCGCAAATAGGCCGGCTCGTACCATCCCTCCAATGCCGGCTGAGCCCGCTGGCCGGCAGCCACGGCGATAAGGACGAAATCCGCGGCCGAATGGCCAGGAAGCTCCACTGTGCGGCCGTCCGCGAGCTCGCCCTTGATGGCGGGGAATCGCTCCTGTGCGCTGGTGATCAGCGGAAGCAGGGCCATGAATGCCAGGCCGGGGAAACGGTTCATACGCCCCGTGGATGCAATAGTGATGCCATCAGCGGATGCCAAGGTCGGGATGCTTGCCCTTGTGCGGCCTGAACCAGTCCTTCATCCGCGCGATATCGGCCTCGGGGTCCTGCGTCAGCGGGAACGGCGCCGTGATGATGCAAAGCCTGTTGGGGTAGTCGAACGTAGCCAGCAGGATGGGCACCCCGGCCCTCGTGGCGATCCGGTGGAAGCCGGTCTTCCAATTCGGCTGATAGGAACGGGTGCCCTCCGGCGTGATGGCGATCTTCTTGATCTCGCCGCGCTGGAACATGGCCACCACGGCGTCTACCATGTTGTTGTGCTTGCTGCGGTCAACAGGGTAGCCGCCCAAAGCCTTGAAGAACCATCCCGTAAGGGGTCCGAAGAGGGAATCCTTCGCCAGGTACTTCACATCCTGCAAGCGGGCGATGCTGCGCACGGCGAGGCCGACGAGGAAGTCCCAGTTGCTGGTATGCGGGGCCACCACGATGATGTACCGATCCACTCCGGGCGGCCGCTCATCCTGGATTCGCCAACCCAGCACCCGTTGGAAGACGAGTTCGTAGAGGAAGCGCATGATGGCAAAGATGGGCGCTGGCATCGGATGCCGGATTTGGCCGCTTGCATGCGCAGCAGCATCTTTGGAACGCTGGTCATGCTGCGCATCCCCATCCCGAGTTCCCCGCGAGCAACCCCTCCGGCCCCACCGGCGTATGAGGGCGCCATGCTAGGGCTACGGTTCGCGGTGCTGGATGTGGAGACCACCGAGGGAAATCCCTCCGAGGGACGTGTCATGGAGGTCGCGATCGTGGCCATGGATGGCGCTCAGGAGCGCCTGCGATGGTCAAGTCTCATCCAGCCGCGTCAGCGAGTCCCTTGGTTCACCCGTAAGCTCACCGGCATCGATGACCGGTTGCTGCGCGGTGCACCGGCCTTCCATGAAGTGGTGCGCTCCATCGAAACCCTCACACAGGACCGCATCGTGGTGGCCCATAACGTGCGCTTCGACATGACGGCCCTTGCGCATGAGTTCGCGCGCACCGGCTTGGTCTTCGAGCGCTCCACCCTTTGCACCGAAAGGCTGGGGCGCCGCTTGGTGCCGCATCTGGAGCACTATAACCTAGGCAGCCTGTGCCGGTATTTCGGCATCCACTTCCCCAAGGCACACAGGGCCATGGCCGATGCGGAGGCTACCGCTCAGCTTCTGGGGCGGTACATCGATGCCTACGGGCACCAAGCGGTCACGGATGCTGTAGTTCCGCTGCATCGAGCGGTGCGGGCCTGAACCCAAGGGACCCAAGGCTCCCCTGTGACCTCCGGGTCGCTGGATTCCGAACTGGCAGGCCTGTATAGGATGTCAGCGATCTGGTCCTAGGTGCTGCTCCAAAGCCCGTTCCCGCGCCATAGCCTTGTGGTGAGCGAAGCTCCCGCCTCGGCGGGAGGCGTTCTGGTCGGCGGACCGCCCGGGCACAGCCTTGGCGGTTCCGCTGTTCTTGGGGGCCTGCGATGGGGTGCCATCGGCTGCCCCCCCCGTGCCGCTGAGGGCTGGAGGGGCGAACTTCGCAGCGCCGATGACCCTGCACCCACAGAGCGGAGCCGCCCCGGTGCGCTATTTCACGCACGGGGTAACGCTGGCCTATCGGACCTATGGCCATGGTCCGCTGCAGGCTGTCGCATTCCATGGCTTCGGACGGACCGGAGAGGACTATCGCATCCTGCAAGGTCCGCTGGGCGATCGCCTGACCATACACGCCTTCGACCTTCATTTCCACGGGCAAAGCCCCGGGTACCCCCACCGGGCGGACGAGCCCTTCGCACCGGAGGAGCTGGCATCATTCTTCCGGGCCTTCCTCGACTCCATGCAAGCGCCGAAGGCAGCCCTAATCGGGTACAGCCTTGGCGGTCGCATTGCGCTCTGCCTGCTGGAGCAACTGCCGGAGCGGTTCTGCATCGCGTTCCTTGCAGCGCCCGACGGCCTGAAGACCCGGCCTTGGTACCGAGGCCTGGCGGCCTCCGCGCCGGGCCGATGGGCCTACAAGCGGTTCGTTGCCCACCCGGGCCGCATCCACCTCCTCATCGACGTTCTCCGGGCCGTGCGACTGATGAATGAGCGCATGCACCGGTTCCTCAAGGGGCAAACGGACAGCCGCGCCAAACGGCAGCTGGTGCACGATGTATGGCTGAGCTATCGCCGCATCGAGCCCGATCTCGGGGCCGTGGCCAAGGGCGCTGCTGGACTGCGCCTTTCCATCCATCTCTTCTTCGGGAAGCACGACCGGATCATCAAGCCCGCACTCGGCCCCCGCCTAAGCGGGCATGCCCCCGAGGTTATCCGCCAGCATGAGCTCCCCTTCGGCCATGTGCTCCTCACCACCGAGTTGGGTGATGCCATGCGTGAATTGCTGGGCGACTAGGCCCCTGATGCAACCGAATGGAGAAGGCCGCCCATAAGGCGGCCTTCCATGATTCAGGATGCGGGTTGCTTACTTCGCCCCTACGCGCTCGTCGCTCACCGTGAGCTTCTTGCGGCCTTGGCGGCGACGGCTGGCCAGCACGGCGCGACCGCTAGCGGTGCTCATGCGCTCGCGGAAGCCGTGCTTGTTGATCCGCTTGCGTTTGCTGGGCTGATACGTGCGCTTCATGACCGTCGAGTTTCGTTAAGGGTCGGCAAATGTAGGCCTTTTCCCTGCTCCGCCAAATCCGCTCAGCGGGGCGCGAACCGCAGCCTGTCCGAACCGAAGGCCTGAACCGCCCCATCCTCCATTTCGACGATGAGCCTCCCTAAGTGATCCACGTCCAACGGCCTTGCGCTGATCATGGCCCCATCGAGCTGCATCCGGGTCCAGCGGCCACGGGTCCATAGCCGGTCAGTATAGGATGCCAATCCAGCCTCACGGTCCTCATCCCACCTTCCCCACCAATGCCCGAAGCGGCCCAGGAGATGCCTCAGCACCACCCACCGATCTAGAGCCCCTCCCGCCTCCAAGGCCAGGCTTGTGGCCACCAACTCCTCCGCAAAGGAGGTGCTGTTCACGTTGAGGCCGATACCAATGATGCTCAGGGACACCTTGTCTCCGGCCAACTCGTTCTCGATCAGTATGCCGGCCGCCTTGCGCCCCTCCACCAGCACATCGTTCGGCCATTTGATACTCGGCTCGGCACCGGCCAGGTCCCTTACCGTATCGTGCACGGCCAGTGCAGCCACCTTCGCCAAGCCGAACTGCGCATCGGCTCTGAGGCCCACCGGTTGGGTTATTATGCTGAGCGCGAGGTCCACCCCTGCCACCGAGCGCCATACACGACCCTGCTGCCCGCGCCCTGCCGTCTGCGCATGAGCCAGAATGACAGCCCCGTGGCCCGCCTTGCCGGCCGCCACGAGTTCGGCAGCCGTTTTGTTGGA
>DDRC01000014.1:12872-14207 GCA_002342985.1 Flavobacteriales bacterium UBA2426 | reverse complement strand
GTGCAGTTCTGGGAATTCGAGCAACGGGGTGCCGAACGACATGGTAGCACTTGCTGTTTAGAGCCTTGCGTCACCCGTTGTTCGAGCGTGCATGCCCTACCTTTGAACGCACCAAGGTAATCCGGATGAAGAAGCAGGCCGGCGGGAGCTCCGCCAAGCTGGTGGATGCCGTGATCGGCGGGATTCAGGAGGTCAAGGGGCGCGAGATCGTGCATCTCGACCTGCGGGGTATCCCCAATGCGGTCTGCGACCACTTCATCGTCTGCCATGGCGATTCGGACACTCAAGTGGAGGCCATCACCCGGTCTGTGCTTGAGACCGTCCGCAACCGCACCGGAGAGAAACCTTGGCACACCGAAGGGGAGCGCAACGCCGAGTGGGTGCTGCTGGATTTCGTGGACGTGGTGGTGCACATCTTCCACCGGGACAAGCGGGGATTCTATGCCCTGGAGGACCTTTGGGGCGATGCTGCGCGGAAGCGATATGACAATGTGGCCTGAGCGCCAATAGCAACGAAGACGTGGAGAACAAGACTGAACGCAGCGACCGACAGCCGAACGAACGACCCAAGCGGTCGTTCAATTTCTACTGGATCTACGGGATCATCATCCTCGTCATCCTCTCCATCCAGCTCTTCCAGTACGGGGGGCGTATGGAGAAGATCACGCCCACCGAGTACAAGGCGATGGCGGCCAACGGCGACGTGGAGCGGATCGTGATCGTGAACGACCAGATCGTCAAGGTCTACATCAAGAAGGAGCGGCTGACGCAGGAGCCGCACAAGAGCAAACTGAAGGGCGGTGCGCTGAGCGGCGACAATGCCACGGGCCCGCAATACGCCTTCAACCAAGGCAACAGCGATGTGGAGCGCAACGACCTGGTCCTAGAGGCCCGCAAGCATGGCATTCCCTACGAGTATGAGACCCAGGACAACTGGGGGCGCGAGGTGGTTTATTGGGTGGTGTTCTTCGGCGTGATGATCCTGATCTGGGTCTTCGTGATGCGAAGGATCGGCGGAGGTGGCGGCCCCGGGGGCCAGATCTTCAACATCGGCAAGAGCCGCGCACAGGTGTTCGAGGGCGGCAAGAGCACCAATGTCACCTTCAACGACGTGGCCGGCCTGGCGGAAGCCAAGGAGGAACTGCAGGAAATCGTGGACTTCCTGAAGAACCCCAAGAAATACACGGACCTGGGCGCCAAGATTCCGAAAGGAGCGCTGCTGGTGGGGCCTCCGGGCACCGGCAAGACCCTCCTCGCCAAGGCCATTGCCGGCGAGGCGAACGTGCCCTTCTTCAGCCTCAGCGGCTCCGACTTCGTGGAGATGTTCGTGGGCGT
>DDRC01000014.1:9887-12701 GCA_002342985.1 Flavobacteriales bacterium UBA2426 | reverse complement strand
ATCTTCATCGACGAAATCGACGCCATCGGCCGGGCTCGCGGCCGCAGCGTGAGCATGGGCGCCAACGACGAGCGCGAGAATACCCTGAACCAGCTCCTCACCGAGATGGACGGTTTCGGGACCAATAGCGGGGTGATCCTGATCGGCGCCACCAACCGGGCCGACGTGCTCGACCGCGCGCTGCTTCGCCCGGGCCGTTTCGACCGGCAGATCTTCGTGGACATGCCCGACCTGAACGAGCGCGAGGAGATCCTGAAGGTGCACCTGAAGCCCTTGAAGCTCGACCTGACCGTGGACGTAGGCTTCCTGGCGAAACAGACCCCTGGGTTCAGCGGCGCGGACCTGGCCAACATCTGCAACGAGGCCGCCCTTATCGCGGCACGCAAGAAGAAGAAGAGCGTCGACAAGCAGGATTTCCTCGATGCCGTGGACCGTGTGATCGGCGGCTTGGAGAAGAAGAACAAGATCATCACCACCGAGGAGAAGCGCGCCATCGCCTTCCATGAAGCCGGCCACGCCACAGTGAGCTGGCTGGTGGAGCATGCCGCTCCGTTGATCAAGGTCACCATCGTGCCCCGTGGGCGCTCCCTGGGTGCCGCTTGGTACCTGCCGGACGAGCGCCATCTCACCACCGCCGAGCAGATGCTGGACGAGATGTGCATGGCCCTCGGAGGCCGGGCAGCCGAGGATGTCGTTTACGGCAAGGTGAGCACCGGCGCCCTCAGCGACCTGGAGAAGGTGACCAAGCAAGCCTATGCCATGGTCACGATGTACGGCCTGAACGACCGCGTCGGCAACATCAGCTTCTATGACAGCACCGGTCAGAGCGAGTACACCTTCGGCAAGCCCTACAGCGAGAAGACCGCCCAGGCGATCGATGAGGAAGTGAGCAAGATCGTGGAAGGGCAGTATCAGCGGGCCAAGCGGATTCTTGCGGAGAACAAGGACAAGCTCACCGCGCTGGCCACGCAATTGCTGGAGAAGGAGGTGATCTTCAAGGAGGACCTTGAGAAGATCTTCGGCGAGCGCCGCTTCGGCAGTGCCGTGGAGGGGGTGGCCGGCCATACCAACGGCAGCAGCAAGCAGGAGGCGGCCGTGCCGGGTGGCGCCCAGGAGTCAGCCTGAGGCTGAACCGGCCGGTGACTCCCATGGGGCAGGACGGCTCAGCGCCGCTGAAGTCAGCGCGGTCCTAACTTGGCCACCGGCCGGCCCACCATGAGAGAGTTTTCCGTTCGCGCCGCCAGCGGTGCCGTCTTCGCTGCAACGCTGCTGCTCTGTGCGTGGTGGGGCAGCACCAGCACAACGGCGCTCTTCGGCGTGGTGACCGTGTTCGCCGCAGGGGAGTGGCACCGGCTCCTCATTGCCCCATCCGGCCGCACCCCGTTGCGAACGGTCCTCGTCGTGCTGGGTGCCTACGCCGCTGGGGTTTCGACCGCCTTCGGCTACGACGTGGCAGCCAGTGCAGCCGCACTGGTTGGCCTGCTGCTCCTCGCTTGTTTGGCGGCGCTCCGCAGCGGGCAGCCCGATTCCGGCCGGCAGTTCCTGATCCAGGTCGGTGGGGCCGCGCTCGTCGGTCTCCCCCTGAGCTTCGCCACGCTTCTGGTCGTTCACGACCCGCTGCTGCTGATCGGCTTCCTGCTCCTGCTCTGGACCAATGACAGCGGGGCCTACCTGGTGGGAAAGGCGATCGGCCGCCACAAGCTCCTGCCTGCGGTCAGCCCCGGCAAGACCTGGGAGGGCCTGTTCGGCGGTGCTGCACTGGCTTTTGGAGCGGCTTATGGCCTGGCCATCGCTTGGCCGCAGGTGCTGCCTGCAACCGAATGGCTCATGATGGCCTTGGTCATCTCGCTCTCCGCCACCCTGGGTGACCTTTTCGAAAGCGCCATCAAGCGGGCTGCCGGGGTGAAGGATAGCGGCCGGCTAATGCCCGGCCATGGCGGTGCTTTGGACCGCTTCGATGGCTTCCTGTTCGCTGCGCCTGCCGCATACTACCTGCTGGAGGCCTTGGGACCCTGAATTGGGGTTACCGGCCACGGCTATCTTCGCCGCCGCCCTACCCATTGCCGCATGCGCCTGCATCGCGAAGGCACCCCCACCCTCCTGCTGACGGTTTCGGCTGTGGCCTTCGGCCTGTTCGGTATCTGGAACTGGCCGATCCTGCCGCCGGCATTCGCCATTGCGCTGAGCGGTCTGCTCCTGGCGCTGCTGGCGATCATCGTGTGGTTCTTCCGTGTGCCGTCACGCCTCGTTCCCGCCAACGATGCACATGTCCTGTCGCCGGCCGACGGGAAGGTAGTGGCCATCGAGGAGGTGCATGAGCCTGAGTACTTCAATGACAAGCGTCTGCAGGTGAGCATCTTCATGTCGCCGCTCAACGTGCATGTGAACTACTACCCCATCGGGGGTACAACGAGCTATTACAAGTACCATCCGGGCAAGTACCTGGTGGCCTGGCATCCGAAGAGCAGCACGGAGAATGAGCGGAGCACGGTTGTGGTGCGGCACGCCCGGCATGGCGAGGTGCTCTTCCGGCAGATAGCGGGGGCCCTGGCCCGACGGATCTGCACCTACAGCCGGCCTGGGCAGCCGGCCCGCCAAGGTGCCGAGTTCGGGTTCATCAAGTTCGGGTCACGCGTGGATGTGCTGCTGCCCTGCGATGCACGGGTCTCGGTGAAGCTCGGTGACAAGGTGCAGGGTTCCGTTTCGGTGATCGCTCAATTCGCATCCTGAATGATCCGCACGGTCAAGACCCTCCTTCTAATCCTCATCGCGCTGCTAGCGGTGGTGCTGGCCTACACAATGCTCTCCAAGCCA
>DDRC01000014.1:394-9759 GCA_002342985.1 Flavobacteriales bacterium UBA2426 | reverse complement strand
ACAGGATGCTCTCCAAGCCTGCCGCCGACGGCTCGGGCATGCAGGAACCGAGCGGTGAGGCCGCTTACAGCGGCCCCAGCCCGTTCGAGGGGCTCGGTCTGCGGTACGACGGACATTACCGGTGCGATCGGGGCGACCTGCGCTACTTGATGCGCTTCTGGCCGGAAGGGCGCGTGGTGCTCGTCAACGGAACCAAGCAGATTGAATCGACCCTTCCCGCCTTCCTCACCCGCGACACCAAGGGCAATCCTGCGATGGGCCTCTATAATGTCATGGCCCGGGTGGAGGGCGACAGCCTGTACTTCATCACACGCCCGGAGAAGGGCGAGATCAGCTATCGGGGCCGTGTGGAGAGCGCTTCCCGCGTCCATTTCCACCGGTACAGCCACATCACGGGCAAGCATTTCGATATGGACTACCTCTTCGTGCCCGATACCCTTGCCGCCCTCCTACCCCAGGATGGGCAGCAGGTCCGATAGGTGAGCCACCCGGTATGTCGCTCCGGGGTCCGGCTCGGCCTCCGCGTGGAAATGCACATGATCCCAGCCCGCGCAGCGCGCGCCGGCCATGTCCGCATCGGCGCTGTCCCCGATCATAAGGCAGTTGTCGGCTGCCGCTCCTGAGCGGTGCAACGCCTCCTGGAAGATGCGCGGATGGGGCTTCGGGGCCCCGGCCCGCTCACTGGTGATCACCACATCGAAATGCGCCGCGATGCCGCTGGAGGCGAGCTTCACGCGCTGCACCTCCTCGAAGCCGTTGGTGATGATATGGAGCCTGTACCTGCCTTCAAGCTCGGCCAGGAGTTCACGCGCCCCGGGCATCAGTCCGGGCTTCAAGGGGCAATGGGCCAGGTAATCTGCGGACATGGCGGCCGCGAGCCGGCCATCGGCGACCCCGAAATGCTGCAGCACCCGGCGGAAGCGGAGCACACGCAGGACCTCCTTGGGAATGCGGCCCTTGCTGAGCTCGGCCCAGAGCAGCGCATTGATCCGCTCATAGGCGGCGACGAAGGCCTCAGTGTCCTGGATGCCCCGGTCGGCCAATCGATGATGGCTGTGCAGCTCGGCGAGCGTCGTGCGCGAATTGGTCGTGAAGTCCCACAGCGTGTGGTCCAGATCGAAGAAGAGGTGCGCGTAGCGTTTCACCGGAGGAAACCCCATGCCGTGCTGAGGACCACGGACCACGCCACCACCGCAGAGAGCAGGTAGGGCAGCGTGCGCCGATCGTGACCGTAGTACTTCGCAGCCACCAGCGAGGTGATCGGGATGGAGAGTATGGGCGGCATCACCGCCAGGCCGATCAGCCCGTAGGTGCGCTTCACCCGCACGATGAAGCGATTGGTGCGCGTGAACACCTTCCGCGGCGGCAGTCCCTGCGCGATGCGCGCTGCACGGCGATGCAGGGAGCGGCGCTGAAGCCAGCGCAGCAGGCGCAAGCCCAGGAGGTAGAAGACCACCGTGCCGATCGCTCCGCCCAGCGCGAGCAGCAGGACCGTTTGCGCGAACGTGTGCTGGAACCCGTAGGAGACCGCTGCCGCGAACAGGAATTTCACGATGCTGGTGCCCAGCACGGTGATGGCGCCCAAGGCATCCATGGCTTACACCTTTCGGCCGTAGGCCAGGTCGCCGGCATCGCCAAGCCCGGGCACGATGTAGGCTTGAGCCGTCATCTCATCATCGATGGCCCCGACCCAGAACCGCGTGCCGGCCGGCAGGTGGAGCCTGGCGTGCTCCAGTCCTTCGCTGCTGGCGATGGCCGTCACCACATGAAGCGCCTTGGGTGCGCCGTGCCGCAGCAGCGCCCGATACACCAGCACCATGCTCTGGCCAGTGGCGAGCATGGGATCGCAGAGCACGAGCACCCGGTCGGCTATGGACGGGCTGCTCAGATACTCCACCTCGATGTCGAA
The DNA here is from genome assembly GCA_002342985.1 of Flavobacteriales bacterium UBA2426. Classification (GTDB taxonomy): domain Bacteria; phylum Bacteroidota; class Bacteroidia; order Flavobacteriales_F; family PHOS-HE28; genus PHOS-HE28. The sequence goes on along the minus strand of DDRC01000014.1, from coordinate 7,850 downwards.
TCCGTCCTCTCCCTTGCGGTGCTTGCGGTAGGCGCTGATGAAGGCGCTGTCGGCCCGGTCGAAGTAATTGAGGACGCCTTGATGGAGGGGAAGGCCGGCGCGGAGGATGGTGGCCAGGACGGGCTGCTCCCGCAGCAGGTGGGCACGCGCCACGCCCAAGGGGGTGATCACCTCCTGCTCTTCGTATTCCAGCGTGCGGCTCATCTCCAGTGCCAATGCCTCCCCCACCCGTTCCAAGTTGCGCCTGAAGCGCATCGGGTCCTTCTGCACCCCCACATCGCGCAGTTCCGCGAGGAAGTGCCCCACGATGCTCCGCTGCTTCGCCAATTCCAACACCATGCTGCTATCGCTTGATTAATCGTAGGGGGGCCGGTAGACGGTTCCGCACCAGGCGTAAATATACCCTGGGCTGCGCACCGAAGCCCGCATTGAAGCGCGCCACGCTGGGCGTTTCGGATCCCGCGAAATCCATGAGCAGGGGTTGCCCGGCATGCTGCGCGATCCAGGCATCCACGATCCGGAACATGGCCCTTGCGCGCTGGCCGGCCACGGTATTGGCAGCCTTCAGCAGGATGGTACGCCCGCCCCAGGTGGCGAAGCAGGCCGCAGCGATGCGTGCCGAGCCATCGCTGAGCGCCACCACCTCGCATTGACCGCGGGCCACGCCCTCGGCCAGTGCCTCGCCGAAGGCCTCAAGGCCGCGCACGGCACCGGGGCCGAAACGAGCACCGGTGGTGCTACGGAAGAGCGCGACGAACTCCGATACGGGCATCGTATCGGTCAGGAGGCCGTGATCCGCTGCACGGAGGTTCCTCCGGTGATTCGGAGAGTAGGCGGCACGCAATGCAGCGATCGGCTGCCCTAGGCTGAGCACCTGGTTGGTGCGCTGATGCTGCGTGAAACCCTTGAATGGACCGGCTCCCATGGCCTCGTTCAGCTGGATGTCGGCGTAGCGGAATCGCGACGGCATGCGCTCCAGAAAGGCGGCTTCAAGGCCCTCATCGGGCTGCGAGGCGAACACGCCAAGCTGCTGGACACCGAGCGGTTGGAAGAGGTAGTCGATACCCCACTTGCGGCGCCGGGTAAGCGGCATCATGGCCCCCTGCTCCTCATCAAGGAGTGCCTCCCAGCCCGGGCTGACGCGATCGAGCACCCAGCTCTGGGCGTACCAGAGACGGTTGGCGCAGGCCCCCAAGGCCTCATCCCATCGCTGTTTATCGATGGCAGCGTGCGGCAGGTGGCGAATCATGGCCGGGCGGCATGTATGATCCGCCGCACCGCCTCACGCCATGCTGCTGAGGGCCCGGTCGGCGCGAGGAAGCTCTCGTGCCAGAGGCCCGTGAACGTGCCCCTGACGCGCTTCACCGATTGGATCAAGGGCAGTACGGCCTCGACCGCCTTTTCCGGGGCGAGGTGCAGTTTGTCTCGCAGCGTGTTGTCCATCACCGTGAACGGATGGACCATCAGGGCCGTGGGCTCATTCCGCTCCAGATCGAACCAAGGGTATGGGGTGCAAGTCCCAGCACGGAACCCCGGCAGGTCATGGTAGCCCATGCTATGCTCCTCGGCCACGCCCATGCCCACCAGCTCGCGGAACGTACGGGGCGTGCGGAACCGGAGGAAATGCTGACGGCTGAGCGTGACCGGCCTGCCTATCACGTGAGCCAGCCGCGAGCGCTCCTGCGCGGTCAGACCCGGTTGCGCACTGGTTCTGTAGGATGGGTGGATGCCGATCTCGAAGCGCCGGGCCAACCCGCGCAGGTACTCCGCGTATCCGCCATGGAGCACCGGGACGGCATGGTCCCAAGGACCGCGGTCGGCAGCCAGTACGAAGAACAGGACGCGGTCGGCGCCATCGCCGAGCCATGCCAGCGTGTCGTCACCGAGCTGGTAGGGATCGTGCGCTCTGCCCAAGAGCACGCGCAGCCGCTCCGCCAGTGCGAAGCCATCTCCGCGCAAAGCATCGCGGGACCACGAACCAAGCGTACGCCACCATGAGCGGCCCCGGTACTTGAAGCCATTGTCCAGATCCACGGTAACCACTTGGCGATACCGTCGTTCGGGACTTGGCGCCACCGGATGTCGTACTCGCCATCGCTCAAGCAGCATGTGGGCCCATTCATCCACCACCGGGCGCTGCGCGTAGCCCCTGCGGACCGCGTGCAAGGCCCTGGTCAAGGGCCGGCCATGCGCATCCGCGGGAAGGTCTCCCCATTCCTCATGGCGGGAGAGGGCGAAGAAGGCCGCCGCGAATGGATCGAAGTGCAGGTCGCCTTTGTCCGTTGGGAACAGCAAGGGCCCATCGGCGCTCTCCCTCACCACAGGATCGATGGCCGCCGTTCCGGTCTCCTGGAGCCAGCCATGCGGCACCACCCACAATGCCCCCTGCACAGGGGACTCCGAATACGCCAGTCCAGGGCCCTCTGCGGACCTCAACCCATGCAAGTCGGCCATGAACCGGACCTCGAGGCCCAGTACGCGGCCCACGAGATGATCAATGGCATACCGGACCCGTGGGCCAGGTTTCTCGATCCAGGCATTGATGTGCGTCACAGGTGATTGACGCGGGCAAGGTACTCAAGCCGCCCAGCGCCGATGCTCAGGCCAGCGCTTTGACAATGGCCTCTGCGGCATGGCCATCCCCGTACAAGGGAGGGCAATCAGGCAAGCCCTGCTCCATGAAGTGGCTCACCGCCTGCGCCAGGCGCTGCGGATCGGCATCGGCGAGCACGGCCTGCCCGTGATCGATGAGTTCCACCCACTCGGTCTCGGGCCGCAGCACCACGCAGGGGCGATGGAAGAAGTAGGCTTCCTTCTGCACCCCCCCGCTATCGGTGATGATCAGCCGGGCGTTGCGCTCCAGTTCGATCATATCCAGGTAGCCTGCGGGCGGAATCACCTGAAGACCGGCCAGCTCAGCCTCCTCCAGTCCTAGCGGGCTGAGGCGTGCCTTGGTCCTCGGGTGGAGGGGGATCACCACCCTGAGGCCATGCCGGGCAGAGGCCTCCGTTAGCGCTGTGATGATGGTGCGAAGCCGCTCCGCATCATCGGTATTGAAGTCGCGATGGATGGTGGTCAGGAAATAGCCATGGGGCTCCAAGCCGAACGCCTCAAGCACCTGCGACCGCTGGGCCGCGACCGCTGCGAAATGCAGGCTGTTGTCCAGCATGACATCGCCCGAGAGGCATACAGAGGGGGAATCGGGGCTGGGATGCGGATGCTGGACCGTTCGAAAGCCCTCGCGCGCGAGGTTGTCGACCGCGGTGGAGGTCGGGCAGAACAGCCAAGTGGAGCAATGATCGCAGAGCACCCGGTTCACCTCCTCCGGCATGGCCTTGTTGAAGGAGCGGAGCCCCGCTTCGACATGCGCGATGGGAACGCGGAGCTTTGACGCAGCCACGGCGCCTGCGAGGGTGCTATTGGTATCGCCATAGAGGATCAGCGCATCAGGGCGATGCTCGAGCAGGGCTTGCTCGATACCCTGTATCATGCGCGCCGTCTGCTCCCCGTGCCGGCCTGATCCCACGCCGAGGTGGATGTCCGCGGCAGGTATCTCCAGCTCCTCGAAGAAGATGCGGCTCATGGCGTCGTCGTAGTGCTGGCCGGTGTGCAGCAGCACATGACGGATGCCCTTCTGCGCTGCGATGGCGCGGTGGAGGGCCGCAGCCTTCACGAATTGGGGCCTTGCCCCCACGATGCTGAGCAGCGTCCTCATCCCATCATGCCGTTATCGGCGAAACTGAAGTAACCGGTGGCCGTTACAATGAGGTGGTCCTGTACCGCGATATCCAGGAGCCGTGCGCCTTCGGTGAGCTTGCGGGTCAGCCGGATGTCCTCCTCGCTGGGCCTCAGCTGGCCGCTCGGGTGGTTGTGGCAGAGCACCAGTCCGGAAGCCCTTTTGTCGATGGCGGCCTTGAAGATGACCTTGGGGTCGGCCACGGTGCCATGCATCCCCCCGGCGCTGATCCGCATGCGCTCCAGCAGCCGGTTGCCACGGTCCATGAGGAGCAGCCAGAACTCCTCGCTTGGGAGGTCGGCGAGGCTGGCCCGGATCAGCTCATAGGCCACCGCGCTGCTGGTGACCGACGGCCGCTCGGGCGGATCGGTGGCCCTCCGGCGGCGCCCCAGCTCCAAGGCAGCAACGATGGCGATGGCCTTGGCCTCCCCCATGCCGCTGTAGCGCACCAGGTCGTCCACACCGAGCCTGGCCAGCCGGTGCAGGTCATTCCCGTTGTGCGCCATGATGCGCTTGGCCAGGTCTACCGCGGACTCCTTGGTGGATCCGGAGCGGATGAGAATGGCCAGGAGCTCGGCATCGCTCAGCGCCCGAGCGCCGTGGGCCATCAGCTTCTCCCGAGGGCGGTCATCCCTGGCCCATGCACGAATCGGCATCCGCGCATCCTCTTGTTCCTCCATCGCAGGGGTCTGAAAGCGAACAGGTCCCCGTATGGAGGACCTGTCCAAGGTAATCCGGGCGCGAATCACTTCAGCCCGTTGACGTGCTTCTTGATGGAACTCTTCAGGTTGGCCGCCTTGTTCTTGTGGATGATGTTCCGCTTGGCCAACTTATCCAGCATGGCGGTCACCTCGGGAAGCAGCTTCTCCGCCTCTTTCTTATCCGAGGCGGTGCGCAGGGCACGAACCGCATTGCGCGTGGTCTTGTGCTGGTAACGGTTGCGCTCGTTCCGGGTCTCGGTCTGGCGGACGCGCTTGAGGGCTGACTTGTGGTTGGCCATTGATTCGCTCCCTGCCTCATGGGCTAAGGGGCCGCAAATATAGTGGGACAACCGATGCCGCCAAGCACTTTGACGAAAAAGGGCCGGTCATCCCGGCCCCAGACGTTGCGGAATGCCGCATCAATAGGCCATCTCGTCCTTGCCGAACATGTTGGTCACGGTCTTCACCACGATCCGGAGGTCGAGCCAGAAGGACCAGTTCTCCAGATACCAGATGTCCATCTCCACGCGGCGCTCCATCAACTCGGGCGTTCGGGTCTCACCGCGCAGGCCGTTCACCTGGGCCCATCCGGTGATGCCGGGCCGGACGAAATGGCGCACCATGTACTTGTCGATGATGTCGCGGTATTGGTCGTTCAGCCTCAGCGGGTGAGGGCGCGGGCCCACCACGCTCATGTGCCCGAGCAGCACATTGATGAACTGAGGCATCTCATCCAGGTTGCTCTTGCGCAGGAACCGCCCGATAGGGGTCACCCGGGGATCATTCTTGGTGGCCTGCTTCACATCGGCCTCCTTGTTCATGCGCATGCTGCGGAACTTCCAGCACACGAACTCCTTGTTGTCACGGCCCAGGCGCATCTGCTTGAAGAACACAGGGCCCTTGCTGGACATCTTGATCAGGAGTGCTAAAAGCGGGAACAGCCAGGAGAAGATGACGAGGATCACGGCTGCGGAGAACACGATGTCGAACCCGCGCTTCATCCAGCGATTCAGCTGCCGGTCGAGGGGTTCGCTCCGGAGCTTGCTCACCGGAACGGCCCCATGGAACTCCAGTTCGCTGGTCTTCACCACCGGGATGAAGCTGTCGGAACTGGGAATCACCCGGAAGCGGATGGTGTTGCGCTCACAGAACTCCATCAGGTCCGTGATCTCCTGCTTGCGCGTACCGGGCAGTGCGCAGTAGACGATGTCGATGCGATTCTGCACGGCGAAGGCCTTCACGGCTTCCACATCACCCATGCGGTGCTGTGCGAGCATGCCCTCCACCGGCTCATCAGTGAAGATGCCGCGGAAGCGATAGCCCCGTACCGTATGGTCCTCGCAGTAACGGAAAATCTCCTCCGCTGCCGGGCTGTCACCCACGATAACCAGATCCTTCACCGAGGTGAGCGGCTCCAAGGTGAGCACCTTGTTCAAGCCGGTCTGCACGTGCTGCAGTGAAATCTTGCCGGAGCGCAACAGCGTGGACAATTCCTGCCCCCGCTCGCCCCCCCCCGTGCCTCGGCCACCCGCTCCCCGATTCGGCGTAATGATTCGCTCCATGCTGGACGCTTCTGCTGACTGCTGTTCGTGGTGTGTGGTCGGGTGAGGAGTGGGACAAAGCTAGACGCCCCTTCGCACTCTGTCAAGTTGGTCGAAGGATTTTATCGCTTCGTCGAATTACGGACGTTTCGGTCGCCGAAAATGCAGGCTCCCCCTCGGCAGCATGTCGCGCCATCACTCCATCGGATGGCCATAGGCTCTGGGCCTTGTCATTCTCCGGACAATCTCCCTGGCGAGGTACGCAAGGAAGAGCACGTTGGTCACTAGGTAACGCTTCCAGAGTCTTCGGGGTTCGAGCCAGAGCCGGTAGAGCCATTCCAAGGACAGCGAACGCATCCATTTCGGGGCGCGCGAGTCGATGCCGGCATAGAGCAGGAAGGCACCTCCCAAGCCCAGCATCACCCCGTTCACAAGCCCCTTGAGCGCCGCCATGAAGCGCTCCTGCTTGGGGCAGCCTAGCGAGACCATGATTATCTGAGCACCAGTACTATTGATACGGTTCGATTCGACCCTTAAGTCAAATTGGCTCAGGGGACCATAGGGAGGGGCGTGGCATCCAGCGATGACCAAACGGGGGTGCTCCCGGGCCACGCGCTCCAAGATCCTGCGGTGCACCTCCTCGCTCCCACCGTATAGGTATACGGAAAGTCCCTCCGACTCCGCCTTTTCCAGCAGCGCTGGCATCAGGTCATTGCCTGCCACACGCTCTTGATCGACACCGTGCAGCCCACGCATGGCCAGCAGCACAGGCATACCATCCGGCGTCGCGAGATCCGCTCCAGAAACCACCTTGGCGAATCCGCTGTCCCGGGCCTCCATCGTCATGTGGGCATTCACGCAGCACACGTAGGAGGAGATGCGCGCATGTGCCAGCGCCGCAATGGCGTCCACCTGATCTGAGAAGGAACCGCAGGTGATCGGGGCAGTGATGACACGGTACTTGGGCAAGCGGAAGGGAACTGTCATCACTCGGAGGAGTGACGTTCAACGCATCCCGGCCCGGCAGGATACAGCGCCATGCAACTTCTTGGCAATGAAAGCACAAGGCGGTGCTTCCGCACCGCCTTGTGACCCCGGCAGGACTCGAACCTGCAACCAACAGAACCGGAATCTGTCATTCTATCCAATTGAACTACGGGGCCATCGGGCGGCGAAGATAGACTTCGCGGCGTGCATGCAGGAAGTATTGCGCCGCTGCAGCCATCGAAGGGCGGGGGTGGCCGTCAGCCAATCCGCTCATATCCCGCGAATTCCGCTTACCTTCGCGGCCCCAATTCAGGGGAAGCCCATGCAGGGATGCCATGGGCTCACCCGTCAAACCCTTCCGGACAGCATCCTCCCGGTCCGGGATACAAGCAGGAACAGATGTCAACCGTAGAGAACAACAAGGTCACCTTCGCCGAACCGCCCGCCGATTTCGATTGGGCCGCCATCGAGGATGACAGGAAGAGCCAGGC
>DDRC01000014.1:0-170 GCA_002342985.1 Flavobacteriales bacterium UBA2426 | reverse complement strand
GAGGTGGTGATCAACATCGGCTACAAGTCCGAGGGCGTTGTTCCCATCAGTGAATTCCGCTACAAGCCCGATCTGAAGATCGGCGACCAGGTGGAGGTGTACATCGAGAAGCAGGAGGACAAGGGCGGCCAGATGGTGGTGAGCCACAAGACCGCGCGCGTGCACAACGC
>DDRC01000061.1:4850-4993 GCA_002342985.1 Flavobacteriales bacterium UBA2426 | reverse complement strand
CACTCGAACATCAAGACCAAGCGCACCTTCGCCCCCAACCTCCAGGACCGCAAGTTCTTCATCCCCCAGGAGAACAAGTGGGTGACCCTGCGCGTGAGCACCGCCGGCATGCGCACCATCAACAAGATCGGCATCGCCGAGGC
>DDRC01000061.1:0-4743 GCA_002342985.1 Flavobacteriales bacterium UBA2426 | reverse complement strand
CAACAAGATCGGCATCGCCGAGGCCCTCAAGCGCGCCCGTGCAAAGGGCTTCCTCAGCGCCTGATTCTCAACCGCTAGCACCCCGAAGCCATGGCCAAGAAAGGGAACCGCGTACAGGTGATCCTGGAATGCACCGAGCACAAGACCTCGGGCCAGCCCGGCACCAGCCGCTACGTCACCACCAAGAACCGCAAGAACACCTCCGAGCGCATCGAGTTGAAGAAGTACAACCCGATCCTGCGGAAGATGACCGTTCACAAAGAGATCAAGTAAGCCATGGCAAAGAAGACCGTTGCTACCCTGAAGAAGGCGGATGCCAAGACCTTCACCAAGGTCATCCGCATGGTGAAGAAGGACACCGGCGGCTACGCCTTCGTGGAGCAGGTGCTGCCCACCGACGAGGCGGACAAGCTCCTCGCCGGAAAGTGATTCCCCCTACCATCGCGAAAAGGCCCTCCTGGCGTGCCGGGAAGGCCTTTTCGAGCATTGTGACGGACCATGGCATTGTTCGGACTCTTCGGAAGGAAGAAGGAAGCGGCCCAGGCCGAGGCTGAACGGAAGGACCTGGACAGCGGGCTGGAGCGCTCGCGCGAGGGCTTCTTCGGCAAGCTCACGCGCGCCATCGCCGGCAAGAGCACGGTGGATGAGGAGGTGCTCGACAACCTGGAGGAGGTGCTTGTGGGGAGCGACGTGGGCGTGGAGACCACCCTGCGCATCATCGACCGCATCCAGCAGCGCGTGAAGCGCGACAAATACGTGGGCACGGGCGAGCTCAATGCCCTGCTGCGCGAGGAGATCGCCGCGCTGATGAAGGATCCCGCGCCCATGGACCCGGCGGTGAAGCCCTACGTGATCATGGTGGTGGGCGTGAACGGCGTGGGCAAGACCACGACGATCGGCAAGCTGGCGCACGCCTTCAAGAAGGAGGGGAGGAGCGTGCTGCTGGGCGCCGCCGACACCTTCCGCGCGGCTGCGGTGGACCAGCTCACCATCTGGAGCCAGCGCGTGGGCGTGCCCATCGTATCGCAGGGCATGAACGCCGACCCGGCCGCCGTGGCCTACGATGCCGTGGAGAGCGCCAAGGCGAAGGGGGCCGACGTGGTGATCATCGACACCGCCGGGCGCCTGCACAACAAGGTGGGCCTCATGAACGAGCTCACCAAGATCCGCAACGTGATGCGCAAGGTGGTGCCCGATGCGCCCCATGAGGTGCTGCTGGTGCTCGACGCCAGCACCGGCCAGAACGCCATCGAGCAGGCGAAGCAGTTCACCAAGGCCACGGACGTCACCGCGCTGGCCCTCACCAAGATCGACGGCACCGCCAAGGGCGGCGTGGCCATCGGCATCAGCGACCAGTTCAGCATCCCCATCAAGTACCTCGGGGTGGGCGAGGGCATCGACCACCTGCAGGTCTTCGACAAGCGCGCCTTCGTGGATGCGCTGTTCAAGGCGTGACCGGCGCCAACGCGAAGGGGCGCCACCGCAGCAGCGCCCCTTGCCGTAGCCTGGCGGCTCCGCTTACTTCTTCACCAGCGGGTTGCCCTTGGCATCCTTGAACTTGTTCGTGGCCACCATGATGAGGTCCACGAGCGACCAGATGCCGCAGCCGCCGAGGGTGAGCAGTTGGATCACACCGGTCATGGTGTGGCCGGTGTAGAACCGGTGCACGCCGAGGTTCCCCAGGAACAGGTTGAGGAGCAGGGTGGTGAGCCAATCCTTGCCTTCGGTGGGTGCGTTGCTGTTTTCCATGCTTGAGTAGGTTTGGTTTTTTTCGCTCCGCGCAAGGGCGCACGGGGCATTCGGCTCACAAGATAGAAACGGCCCCGGATCGGCAAAGCCGGGCCGCCGAGGGCGCCGCGTGCCCCCCTTCGCCCTACTTTCGGGCGATGAGCGAGACACCAGTCCAGGTTCCGCCGCCGGCCCCGGGCGGCGCTGATGACAAGACGGTGGCCATCGTGGCCTACCTCTCCCTGATCGGCTTCGTGGTGGCCCTGGTGCTCCACAACCAGCGCAAGAGCGCGCTGGGGGCCTACCACCTGCGCCAGGCCCTGGGCATCGTGGTATGCTCGGTGGTGATGAGCATCCTCGGCATCATCCCCTTCGTGGGCTGCCTGGTGCTGCCCGTGCTGGGCATCGGCATCCTGGTGATGTGGATCATGGGCATCGTGGCCGCCGCCAATGCGGAGATGAAGCCCGTGCCGCTGCTGGGCGAGCGCTTCCAGGAGTGGTTCAGCGGGGCCTTCGATTGAGCGCCCCTCGGCACCTGCCGCGCAAGGTGGGCTAGCTTTGCGGCCCCGCATGAAAGCCCGCACCCTCAAGCGCACCAAGGTCAACGTGGTCACCCTGGGCTGCTCCAAGAACACCTTCGACAGCGAGGTGATGATGGCCCAGCTGAAGGCCAACGGCATCGCCGTGGAGCACGAGGCCGAGCGCGGCGACCACAACGTGGTGGTGATCAACACCTGCGGCTTCATCGAGAACGCCAAGCAGGAGAGCATCGATACCATCCTCTCCTGGGCCAACGCCAAGGACCGCGGCGAGGTGGAGAAGGTGTACGTGACCGGCTGCCTCAGCCAGCGCTACGCCCCCGAGCTCAAGGAGGGCATCCCCCAGGTGGACGCCTGGTTCGGCACACGCGACCTGCCCCGCCTGCTCAAGACCCTGAAGGCCGACTACAAGCACGAGCTGGTGGGCGAACGGCTGCTCACCACGCCCGCCCACTTCGCCTACTTCAAGATCAGCGAGGGCTGCGACCGCAAGTGCTCCTTCTGCGCCATCCCCCTCATGCGCGGCCAGCATGTCAGCACGCCCATCGAGCAGCTGGTGACCAACGCGCAGAACCTGGCCAGGCAAGGGGTGAAGGAGCTCATCCTCATCGCGCAGGACCTCACCTACTACGGGCTGGACCTCTACAAGAAGCGTAACCTCAGTGAGCTTCTCGCGCGCCTCAGCGATGTAGAGGGCATCGACTGGATCCGTCTGCACTACGCCTTCCCATCGGGCTTCCCCATGGACATCCTGGAGGTGATGCGCGAGCGGAGCAACATCTGCAACTACCTGGACATGCCGCTGCAGCACGGCAGCACCCGCATGCTCACCCGCATGCGCCGCGGCATCACGCAGGAGAAGACCGAGGCGCTGGTGAACACCATCCGCGACAAGGTGCCCGGCATCGCCATCCGCACCACGCTCATCGCCGGCTTCCCCGGCGAGACCGAGGCCGATCACGAGGACAACCTGCGCTGGATCGAGCGCATGCGCTTCGACCGCTTGGGCGCCTTCACCTACAGCCACGAGGAGCAGACCCACGCCTTCACCATGGACGATGACGTGCCCGACGAGGTGAAGGCGCAGCGCGCCCAGGAGATCATGGAGCTGCAGGGGGGCATCAGCCTCGAGCTGAACCAGGCCAAGGTGGGCAAGGTCTTCAAGGTGCTCGTGGACAAGGCCGAGGGCGGCCACTACATCGCCCGCACCGAGTTCGATTCACCCGAAGTGGACAACGAGGTGCTGATCCCCACCAAGGGCAGCTACCTGCGGGTGGGCGACTTCGCCGAGGTGCGCATCACCGAGGCCAACGAGCACGACCTGCGGGCGGAGGTCGCTTAGTGTCGGATGTTGCGATGGTTGAGCCAGCGCAGGCTCAGCCTTCACTGCCGGCAATCGGCCCTGCTTGGTCCTGCAGCTGCAGCAGGAGGCGCTCGCGCAGCTTCGCGATCTCCACCCGTTGATGCATCAGGGCCTCCAGCAGCACCGGGATCTGGTCGCAATGGCATGCGCTATCGCGCATGGCCTCCGCTGGGGAGGCCGCATGGGCCGGGCCGGCATCCGCATCGCGCACCACGCTGAGATGCGGCCTTCCGAGCCGGCTGCTTGCTGAGTCCATCAGTTCGGGTTTCGGGTGGGCTCCGGAGGCGTGCTCCCACTCGGTTCCACTTCGTTCTGCAGAGGGACGGGCTGGATGAAGCCGGGCAGCATGGCCGAGGAGCCGATGGCGCAAAGCACGCCGCGCGGATCGGTCCGGTCAATAGAACATTGGTTGACAAGGGCAGTGGCGCCGGTGGTGGCATTCGCTATCGCGAAGGCTTCTGCCCTTGATGGTAGGGAACAGGAAGGGCCGCTACCACTCTTTCAGCCGGATGCCTACCGCTCGTAGTAGCGGTTCACCGCTTCGGTGCGGTTGCTCACGTGCAGCTTGCCGTAGATGCGGTGGATGTGCTGCTTCACCGCCCCTTCGGTGATGCCGAGCCGCTGCGCGATCTCCTTGTAGAGCAGCCCCTGCGCCAGCTGCTCCAGCACGGCGAATTCCCGCTCACCCAGCTCCACGCTCAGCGGGTGGCGCGCGGCGGGCACGGGCCTGAAGTGCCGCACCACGCGCCGGGCCACGCTCATGCTCATGGGCGAGCCGCCTTGGGCCACCTCGCGCACGCCCTGCACGATCTCATCTGGCGATGCGTTCTTGAGCAGGTAGCCGTTGGCGCCGGCCTTGAGGGCCTCGAAGACCTTGTCATCGGTATCGTTCACCGTGTACATCATGAACTGCGTGGCGGGCCACCGCGCGCTGAGCCGCCGCACGCCCTCGATGCCATCCGCGCCGGGCAGGTTCACATCCATCAGCACCACGGCGGGTGCGTCGTCATCGGCCACGGTCTCGGCATCCTCCACGCAGTCGTGCGTGCCCGCCAGCCGCATCCCGGGCGTGGCCAGGAACACCGCGGAGAGCATCTCGCGGATGCGCTCATC
>DDRC01000191.1:18961-25227 GCA_002342985.1 Flavobacteriales bacterium UBA2426 | reverse complement strand
AGATGTGTATAAGAGACAGTTCCTGGAGCTCGTGGGCTTCGATGGCAGCGTGGGCTCGAGCAACCTGCAGGCCAAGGGCCGCATGGACAACTACCTGCAGTGGTGGCTCAAGGACAGCACCCTCACCGGCAGCTTCAACCTCACGGCCGACCGCTTCAACGTGAACGAGCTGATGGGGAACGGCGCGGGCGCATCCTCCGGAACCGCCGCACCCACGGACACCGTGCCGATGAGCGTGATCGAGGTGCCGGGCAACATCGACTTCCGCATGGGCCTGGCCGTGCAGGAGGTGATCTACGACGACCTGCACCTCACCAACGTGCGCGGCGGCCTCCACGCCCACGAGGGCCGGCTCGACCTGCGCGATGTCTTCTTCAACCTCTTCGGCGGCAGCGTGGGCCTCGCCGGCAGCTACAAGCCCGAAGGGACCACCGGCGCCCGCTACGACCTTGAGTACGACATCAGGAACCTGGATATCCAGCAGACCGTGCAGTACGTGGACATGGTGAAGAAGGTGGCCCCCATCGCCAAGACCTGCAAGGGCGCCTTCACCACCACGCTCACCATGCAGGGACGGCTGGACCAGCACATGGAGCCGGACCTGAACACGCTCACCGGCGGCGGCACCCTGGTGACGCGCAACGTGCAGATCGACGGCCTGCAGCCCTTGGTGGAGCTGGCCAAGGCGCTGAAGGTGAAGGAGCTCGAGAACACGCGCGTGCAGAACGTGGACTTCAGCTTCGAGTTCCTCGACGGCAAGATGGTGGTGAAGCCCTTCGACGTGAAGATCGACCGCATCCAGGCCAACGTGCGCGGCACCACCGCCTTCGTCGACCAAGCCATCGATTACGACCTGAAGGCCAAGGTGCCTACGGAGCTCTTCGGTGCGGCGGCCAACCAGGCCGTGGCCGGGCTGCTCGGCAAGGCCAACGCGGCCATCGGGTCCAGCTTCCAGGCGCCGAAGGAACTCGACATGACCGCGCGGATCACGGGCACCATGGAGAAGCCCATCGTGAAGCCGGTGTTCGCTGGAGGCGGCAGCAGCCTGAAGGAGACGGTGAAGGAGGAGCTGAAGGAGGAGCTGAACACGCAGATCGCCCGCGCCAAGGAGGAGGCCATCGCCCGCGCCAAGGCCGAGCGCGACCGGCTCATCGCCGAGGCCCAGGCCCAGGCCGACAAGCTGAAGGCCGATGCCCGCCGCGAGGCCGCCGCCGCCAAGGCGCAGGCTTACAAGGCCGCCGACGACGAGCTGGCCAAGATCACCAACCCGCTCGCCAAGCTGGCCGCCAAGGCCGTGGCCGACAAGGCCAAGCAGGAGGCCGACAAGGTGGAGCAGCGTGCCGTGGCCGAGGCCGACAAGAAGGCGGACGCCGTGGTGGATGTCGCCCGCAAGAAAGGCGATGAGCTGGTGAAGAAGGCGGAGGAAACCGATACGACGGTGAAGTGATGCGGAACAGGCGGGGCGTGAAGGGGGCGGCCGGGCTGATGCTGGCGTGGATGCTGCTGGCAGGGACAGCGGCGGTGGCGCAGGATGACGATCCGTGCGCCCCGCCCACGGACAAGAAGATCCTGAAGCTGCTCGATGAGGCCGCCGGTGCCAAGGACCCCGTGCAGCGCCATGCCAAGCTGAAGAGCACCCTGGAGATCGACCCGGAATGCGTGGAGTGCCAGTTCAGGCTGGGGCTCTCGGCCTACCGCATCGCGCGCGAGGGCGGAAAGGGCTTCGCTGCGGCGATCAAGTACCTGGAGGCCGTGCAGGCGAAATGCCCCGCCTACCACAGCGATGTGCCCTACCTGCTGGGCACCATGCACTACGCCGAGGGGCGCTACGCCGAGGCCGCCAAGGCCGTCGAGGCCTTCCGCCGCTTCCCCACCGAGGATGCCGCCCGCGCGAGCAAGGGCTACGACAAGCAGTACCAGGAGACCGAGGCCCTGATGCCCGAGCTGGCGTTCTATGCCGACTTCTACCGCAACATCGGCGAGCTCAACCCGCGCTCGGTGCCCAACGTGAGCACGCCCACGGACGAGTACCTGCCCATGCTCTCGCCCGACAACGAGATGATCTTCTTCACGCGGAAGCGCCAGGTGAAGGCCAAGGGCGACCTGGTGGGGCGCGATGTGGAGGAGCTCATGGAAGCGCGCCGCAAGGGCGTGGAGGCCGACTTCGATGCGGGCCGCGCGCTGCCCGACCCCTTCAACACCGGCGACGGCTATGGCGGGGTCACCATCAGCCTCAACAACAAGGAGATGTTCGTCACCGTGTGCGGCCCCAAGGACAGCCGGGGCTACAGCAACTGCGACATCCACCGCTCGCACTTCAACAGCCGGTTCAACCTCGACGCCGGCGGCCAGGAGTGGGAGTGGGAGGGCCTCGATGCCCTCAGCGACGCCGTGAACGGTACGGGCAGCTGGGAGAGCCAGCCCAGCCTGAGCGGCGACGGGCGCACGCTCTACTTCGCCACGGCGCGCGAGGGCAGCCGGGGCATCGACATCTTCACCAGCACCCGCGATGCGAAGGGCGTGTGGAGCCCCGCGCGGCCCGTGCCCGGCATCTGCACCGAGGGCGACGAGAAGGCGCCCTTCATGCACGCGGACAGCCGCACGCTCTACTTCGCCGCCAAGCCCAACGCCCAGGGCCAGGGGCACCGCAGCATCGGCGGCTACGACATCTTCTTCAGCAAGCTGAACGAGGATGGCAGCTGGACCACGCCGCGCAACATCGGCCATCCCATCAACACCGACCAGGATGAGCACGGGCTCATCGTGAGCGCCGACGGCCGAACCGCCTATTTCGCCAGCGGCCGCTACAAGGGCGCAGGCGGCCTGGACATCCTCAGCTTCCCGCTGCCCACCGACGTGCGGCCCGATGAGATCCTGATCGTGAAGGGCGAGGTGCGCGACGAGAAGGGGCAGGCCGTGCGCGGCGCCACCGTTGAGGTGAAGTACATGGACACCCGCAGGACGGAGGTCATCAAGGCCGACAGCGTGGATGGCCGCTACGCCACCGTGGTGCGCCTGAAGCCCGGCAGCGACGTGGTGCTCACCGTGAAGAAGGAGGGCCATGTCTTCGATTCGCGCAGCTTCGCCATCGAGGATACCGTGCGCCGTGGCGTGGCCAAGGTGGACATGAGCGTGCAGCGGATCGAGGTGAACCGCAGCTACCGCGTCAATGACATCAAGTTCGCCTCCAACAGCGCGGAGATCGCCAGGAGCAGCGAGTACATCCTCGATGAGCTGATCGCCTTCCTCAAGGAGAACCCCACCATCCGGATCCGCATCGAAGGCCATACCGACAATGTGGGCCAGCTGGCCGACAACATGGCCCTGAGCAACGACCGCGCCTTCACCGTGATGGGCTACCTGCAAGGCAAGGGCGTGGCAGCAAGCCGGCTGAGCTTCAAGGGGCTCGGCCCCACGAAGCCGCTGGCGAGCAACGATACCCCCGAGGGCCGGGCGGCCAACCGTCGCACAGAATTCGTCATCCTATCGCGCTGAGGAACCGGCAAAGGCCTCCGCTACCTTTGCAGCCTCCCTTCCGATGCGCAGTTTCATCCTGGCCTCCGCCTTGGGCATGGCGGCATATGGCATGGCCCAGGTCAGCCATGGCGGCGAGCCCGCCGAGTGGTCCATGCCGCAGTTGCCGCGCGATGCGGTGCCCGTCATCGACCTGGGGCCGCTCACCGAGCAGGAGACAGGGGTGGAGGTGCCCGGATTCCGGTACGGCCACCAGCGCTTCCGCGAGGCGGATGTGCTGGCGCTGGGGGCTTGGGACGCGCTGCCGCAGGGCGGCATGCTCTGCCGGCTGGCGCTGCGGAGCCCGGGTGCCCTCATGCTCAGCGTGCAGTTCGACCGCTGGCAGCTGAACGAGGGGGATGCCGTCTTCCTTTACACCGCCGACCGCGACCGCTTCATCGGCAGCTTCGATGCCCGCAATCGGCAGGCGAGTGGCACCATGGCCACCGCAGTGCTGCCCGGTGACGAGGTGGTGATCGAGTACCGTGCGCGCACCATCCACCGCCGGCCCGCCCAGTTGCGCGTGGCGAGCATCACCCACGGCATCGTGGACCTGTTCGGCTTCAATGAAGGCCAGGATGATGCGCTGCGCGACATCAATCCAGGCTTCCAGAGCTCTCCCTGCCAGATCAACATCAACTGCCCGGAGGCGGCGGGCTGGCAGGATCAGAAGCGCTCCGTGGCCCTCTTCCTTCGGCCCGACGGCGGCGGATGCACGGGCAACCTGATGAACAACACCCAGGTGCCCCGGAAGCCCTACTTCCAGATGGCCCTGCACTGCTATCAGCCCACCACCAGCGACTGGGTCTTCTACTTCAACTACGAGGCCCCGGCGTGCGTGGGAACGGAGGGGCCCTCGGACCAGACCTTGACCGGGGCCACGCTGCGTGCCGGCGATTACTACCGCGACATGATGCTGCTGGAGCTGAGCAGCGACCCGCCCCCTTCATACAACGTGTTCTACGCCGGCTGGGACCGCAGCGGGGCCACCCCGCAGAGCAGCGTGGTGATCCAGCATCCCATGTACGATGTGAAGAAGATCGCCTTCAACAACGACCCGAGCACGAGCTTCACCGACGCCATCGGCGTGCAGTGCTGGCGCGGCAACTGGGACCAGGGACTGGTGCAGGCGGTCTCGAGCGGATCGCCGCTATTCGACCAGAACAAGCGTTTCGTGGGCCACATGTACGACGGTGCCCAGGTGTGCTCCACCGCCACCACCATCCCCACCGACTTCGCCAAGTTCGGGCCCATGTGGGATGGCCCATCCCCTTCGGAACGCATGCGCGATTGGCTCAATCCCGCCAACAACCTCACGGTGATGGATGGTGCCTATGCCCTCCCCCCCGCCGTTGCGGTTCGGCCGCGCACCTATCTGGAAGGGCCCTTCAACAGCGGCACGGGCCAGATGTCGGCCACGCTGCGGGCCGGCGGGCTGGTGCCCCTGACCGAGCCCTATACGGCTGCGGGCTATCCGCACGTGGCCGGCGGCGGACAGGAAAGCACCACCGGTGCGGTCCTGAGCGTCACCGGTGCCAACGCGGTGGTGGATTGGGTGGTGGTGGAGCTGCGTAGCGCGGCCAACCCGGCGGTGGTGGTGGCCACGAGAAGCGCGCTGCTGCAGGCGGATGGCGACATCGTTTCCGCAGCCGATGGCAGCTCCGCGGTCACCCTCACTGCGGCGGCCGGCAACTACCACGTGGCCGTCCGTCACCGGAACCACCTGGGGGTGATGACGGCCTCAGCCGTCGCTCTCGCGGCAGCGCCCCTTGCGCTCGACCTGAGCAACGGCACGGTGCCGCTCTACGGCGGAGCCGCGGCCACCAAGACCATCGCCGGGCGCAATGTGCTGCTCATGGGCGACGTGGACGGCAACAGCGTGCTCCGGTACACAGGCCAGGGCAACGACCGCGACCCCATCCTTCTCCGCGTGGGCGGCGGCACGCCCAATGCCACCGCCAATGGCTACTTCCCGGAGGACGTCAATCTGGACGGCGTGGTGCGCTATACCGGCGAGGGCAACGACCGCGACCCCATCCTGGTGAACATCGGCGGCAGCGTGCCTACCGCCACGCGCGCGGCCCAGCTGCCCTGAATCAGCGCTCGATGAGCTTGCTGCGCATCATGCGCAGGTTCAGCATCTCCACCGCCACGCTGAAGCCCATGGCGAAGTAGATATAGTTCTTGTTGATGTGCTCGCCCATCCCTTCGATGAGCAGCGCCACGCCGATCATCACGAGGAAGGAGAGGGCCAGCACCTTCACCGTGGCGTGCTTCTCCACGAAGGCGCTGATCGCGCCCGCCGCAAGCATCATCACCGCCACGGCGATCACCACGGCCAGCACCATGATGATGATCTCGTTGCTCATGCCCACGGCCGTGATCACCGAGTCGAGCGAGAACACGAGGTCGATGAGGATGATCTGCGCCACCACCGAGAGCAGGCCCTTGTGCCGCTTGGCCGCCTTGCGCTGCTCATCGAGCCCGGTGACCTTGGCGCGGATCTCCACGGTGGCCTTGTAGAGGAGGAAGAGGCCGCCGGCGAGCAGCACCAGGTCGCGGCCGCTGAAGTGCCGGCCCAGGAGGTGCAGGAAGGGCTCGTCGAGGCTCATCACCCAGCTGAGGGATAGCAGCAGCAGGATGCGCGTGATCATGGCCAGCGCGAGCCCCAGCTGGCGCGCCTTGCGCTGGTCGGTGGCGTTGCTGAGGCTGTTGCTGATGATGGAGATGAAGATGATGTTGTCGATGCCCAG
>DDRC01000191.1:12988-18790 GCA_002342985.1 Flavobacteriales bacterium UBA2426 | reverse complement strand
GCGATCACGATGGTCTCGTTGCGGTTGATCGGGTTGAGCCAGTGGACCACGCGGTCCACCAGCCCGGGTTCGCAGCGACGGACTTCCTGCAGCGGGCCGAAGGCGGCTTCGGCCCGCTGCAGGCGTGCGGCCAGGTCCTCCAGTCCGAAGAAGAGCACGGCATTGGGTCGCGTGGGGCCGGTGTGGCGCGCCATTTCAGCCGCGAGGTCGGCGCCGGGGTCCGTCCATGGCACCACCGTGGCGTCCCAGCGCCCCCAGTAATAGAGCGGCGGCAGCGGGGCCTCGCCTTCGGCGCTGTCCTCCACCACGATGCCGCGCACCTGCGGGTACTGGCGCAGCGCATACAGGGCCTCCACCCGGCTGCGCTTGCTGTAGGCCGTGGTGAGCACGGGGAGCAGCAGCAGGTTGAGTGCCCAGAAGAAGGCCATGCCCCCGCGCCACAGCGCAGTCCGCGCCGGCCACCATGCCGACCCGGCGCGCCATTGCTCCCAGGAGACATAGCCCAGCACGAGGAAGAGCGGCACGATGGGCAGCAGGAAGCGCTCCTGCTTGTTCGGGAACCAGGAGTGGATGGCGAGGAAGGCCAGCACGGCCAGCCAGAGGTGCAGCGGCGCCGTGCGGCGGAAGAAGCCGAAGAGCACGGCCAGGCTGAGCGGCGGCAGCAGCATGCCGGCGAGCAGGAGCAGGTAGTTGTACCACGGCTGCACGCCATAGGTGGTGGGATTGGCCAGGTTGTAGGCCACGTACTCCGTGATCTCCGCGAAGGGCCTGCCCCACAGCACCAGGTCGATGCCGCCCTGCAGCACCGCCAGCGGAAGAAGCAGCCCCAGCGCGTACACCACGGCACCGCGCAGGTCGCGCTGCAGCAGGAAGGCCAGCCCCGCGCCGGCCGCGAAGAAGATGACCTGGAAGCGCACGTTGATGGCCAGCCCGATCCACAGGCCGGCGATCAGCGCATCGCGCACGGCGGGCCGACCAGCGCCGCGGATCAGCGACCACGCACCGAGCAGGAGGAAGGGGATGCAGGCCACCTCCACCAGGTTGCGCACGGAGAGGAAGGGCATCCAGCAGAAGAGCGCCAGCAGCAGTCCCGTGCGCCAGGCGATGGAGGCATCGCTCAACCGCAGGGCGATGCGGTAGCCTGCGCGCACCGCCACCAGGCTCCACAGCGCATGCAGCAGGCGCACCACCGCCATCTGCGCCTTGGGGTCCACCAGGCCGATGGCCTTGAGGCCGGAGAACAGGAGGTAGTGCAGCCCCACGTAGAAGAAGCTGTGCCCGCTGGGCCGCGCATCGGGCCCCTGGTTCCAAGGCAACCAGGTGCTGTAGCCGGGCGCATCCACCCAGCTGCCCGCCGCCTCGATGATGAGGAAGTGGTCGTCCTGCGCGAAGTAGCCGCCGCTGAAGAAGGCCGCCACGAGACGGGGCGCCAGCGCAAGCAGGGTCAGGGCCGCCAAGGGGCGTTCCTGGGCGCGCATGAGCAACCGGTGGAGCACGGCCGCGAAGCTAAGCGGTGGCCCCGCAGCGGTACCTTGCCCGCCGCTCCGCATGCCCGCCGTCAACCGCGCCTTCGCCCCCCTTGCCATCGCCGTGATGGCGGCCTTCCTGCTGCCCGGGCTGGCGCAGGATGGCATGTTCATGGACGGCATGCTCTACGCCGTGGTGGCGCATAACGAGGCGCTCGGCTTCGGCACCTTCTGGGAGCCGCGCTTCAGCCAGCTCGGGGTGGCCGGCCTCAGCGCCTTCCACGAGCACCCGCCGCTCGGGTTCGGCTTGCAGGCGCTCTGGTTCATGGCCTTCGGCTCGGCCTTCTGGGTGGAGCGCCTCTACCAGCTGGGGGCTGCGGTGCTGATGGCCTGGCTGCTGGTGCTGACCTACCGTGCATTGCTGCCCGCGGCACGTGAGGCACGCCGCTACTGGTGGTGGCCGCTGCTGCTCTGGGTGGTGGTGCCGGTGATCCACTGGTCCTACCACAACAACATGCTGGAGACCACCATGGGCCTCTTCACCACGGCCGCTGTGCTGGCAGTCGTCCGCGCGCACGGTGGCCGTTGGTGGGCACGGCACGCCTGGGCCGGCGCGCTGGTCTTCCTCGCGTCCATGACCAAGGGACTGCCGGGACTGTTCCCCTTGGCGGCGCCGGTGCTCCTGGCACTGGCCTTGCGCCGCCGCCTGCCTGAAGCGCTGGGCGCTTCGGTGCTGATGACAGCGGTGGTGGCCTTCCTGTACGGCGCGCTGATGCTGCTCCCCGAGGCGCGGGAGAGCCTCATGACCTACGTGGAGAAGCGCCTGCTGCACCGCATCGCGGTGAAGCCCACCGTCGACAGCCGCTTCGCCACGCTCGAGATGCTGTTCACCACCATGCTCGCCCCGCTGGCGCTGGCGCTGGCGGTGCGGTTCGGCGGAAGGAAGGCGGCTGAGCGCGATGCGGCGGCGATGCGCGGTGCCCTTGGGATGGCGCTCATCGGGCTTTCCGGCGTGGCGCCCCTCATGCTCACCCTGGTGCAGAAGTCCTTCTACATGGGTGCGGCGCTGCCGCTGCTCAGCGTGGCGCTGGCGGTGCTCGCCGCACCTTCCCTCGAGCGCCTCATGTCCCGCGCGCTGGAGCGGCCCCGCCTCATCGCCGGGGTGCGCATCGCCGGCTGGTCGCTCACAGCCGGTGCAGTGGTCGCGGCCGCCCTGCTCTTCGGCCGCCCGGCGCGCGATGCGGATATGCTCGCGGACGTGGCGCTGGTCGGTGCCCTGGTGCCGCGCGGGGCGCTCATCGGGGCCGAGGAGCCGCTCTGGGAGGAGTGGAACCTGCAGGGCTACCTCATGCGGCGGCATTCCATCTCCATCGACTGCCGCACGACAGGCCGCACCTGGTACCTCGGCCGGGCGGGATCGCGCCCGCCGCAGCACGAGCGCTACCAGCCTGTTCCGCTGCCCTTCCGCAGCTATGCGCTGTGGAAACAGGTGCTTCCGCTGGAGGGGGGTGCGGTGGCCGCCCGATGACCCCGACCTTTGCCCCATGCGCGTAGGCATCGTCTGTTACCCCACCTTCGGCGGAAGCGGCGTCGTGGCCACGGAGCTGGGCATGGCCCTCGCCGGCAAGGGCCACATCGTCCACTTCATCACTTACGACCGTCCCGTGCGGCTGCGCGACCATCCGAACGTCCACTACCACGAGGTGCGCGTGAGCGACTATCCCTTGTTCGACTACCAGCCCTACGAGCTGGTGCTGACGAGCAAGCTGGTGGACGTGGCCAAGTACGAGGGCCTCGATCTGCTGCATGTGCACTATGCCATACCGCACGCCAGCGCCGCGTGGATGGCCCAGCGCATCCTGGCCTCGCAGGGCATCTTCGTGCCCTTCATCACCACGCTCCACGGCACCGACATCACGCTGGTGGGGCGCGACCCCAGCTTCGAGCCGGTGATCACTTTCAGCATGGAGCGGAGCAACGCGGTCACCGCGGTGAGCGAGAGCCTGAAGCGCGATACCTATGAGCATTTCCCCCTGAAGCATGCGCACGAGGGCGGCCCCGGCATCCGGGTCATCCCCAACTTCGTCTGCCTCGATCAGTACCGCCACGCGCCCGACGAGGCCGTCCGCGCACGGTATGCACCGAATGGCGAGAAGCTGCTCGTGCACGTCTCCAACTTCCGGCCGGTGAAGCGCGTGGATGACGTGGTGGCCATGTACAAGCGCCTGCGCAGCGAGCTTCCCGTGCGACTCCTCCTCATCGGCGACGGGCCGGAGCGCCAGCGCATCGAGAACGCCTGCCGCCACGATGGCGGGTGCGACCAGGTGGTCTTCCTCGGCAAGATGACGCGGCCCGAGGAGGTGATGGCGAGCTGCGACCTCTTCGTGCTGCCCAGCGAGAGCGAGAGCTTCGGCCTGGCCGCGCTGGAGGCCATGGCCTGCGGCATCCCCGTGGTGAGCAGCGATACCGGCGGCCTCCCCGAGGTGAACGTGCACGGCGTGAGCGGCATGCTGAACCGCGTGGGCGATACCGACGCCATGGCACGGCATGCGCTGGCCATCCTGGGCGATCCCGGCGCGCACGCGCGCTTCCGCCAGGGAGCGCTGGAGCAGGCGGCGCGGTTCGACCTGCACAAGGTGCTGCCGCAGTACGAGGCGCTGTACGAGGAGGTGGTGAGCGAGGTGCGGGCATGATCGAGCGGATCAGCGACCGGGTGAGCGTGGACCGCAGCGCGGGGCGAACCAGCGTGGTCATCGATGCCCGCGCCACCCCGGCGAAACGTGCGCTGATCACGGCCTGGACCATCGCGTGGGTGGCCTGCGGCGTAGCGGTGCTCGTGGAGCGTGCGCAGCTCGCGCCCGGCGACCCGCTGCGGCAGTACCTGCTCGCCTTCATCGCCTTCTGGGCCTACTTCCTGGTGATGATCGGCAAGGCGCTCCTCTGGCGCTGGAGGGGGCTGGAGCTCTGGCGCGTGAAGGATGGCCGCTTCACCATCAAGGACAGCATCCTCGGCTACGGCCGTGCCCACGACTATTTCGTCGAGAACATCCAGGCGCTCGGCCTCATCAAGGAGGACCGCGCTTCTTGGAAGTGGCAGTGGAACAACAGCCTGTGGGTGGTGGGCGGTGAGCGCTTGGGCTTCGAGCACCTCGGCCGCAAGGTGGTCTTCGGCAAAGGGCTGGGCGATGAGGAGGCCAGGCGCCTCGCGGCGGTGCTCAAGGATGCGCTGAAGGAGGCGCGCAGGCTGAGCGCGCCCAAGGGCTGAACGCTCAGCTGCAGGGCTCGATGCGGAAGGCGTTGCCGCGGATGCGGCGCGTCGCCACGCCGTCGATCACGCTCTCCAGCACCATGGCCTGCGCGGCCGGCGTGGACATCACCTCGTCCATGCGCTGCACAGCCCCGGCCGGCACGCCGAGGGCGATGAGGCGCAGCAGCAGATCGGCCCGGTCGCGCCCGGCGATGGCGGCCCCCAGCGCTCCGGCCAGTGCGGCGCGATGCCGCACGCGACCGGTGTTGGTGCGGAACCGCTCATCCGCGGGCAATGCGGGCAGCGCCAGTTCGCCGCAGAGCGCCGCGAATTGCGCATCGCTGCCCACCGCAAGGATCAGCCGGCCGCCATCGGCGCACCGGAAGATTTCCCCGTAGGGTGCGATGTTCGGATGGAGTGTGCCCAGCGGCCTGGCGATCGCGCCGGCCATCAGGTTGTTGCTGGCCTGGTTGATGAGGCCGGCGAGTGCCGCATCCTCCAGCGAGACTTCCACATAAGCGCCCTTGCCTGTCCGCGCCCGCTGCCAGAGCGCCAGGAGCAGGCCCTCCTTCAGCTGGTGCCCGGCGAGCACGTCGATGAGGGCGATGGGGAGCTTGGCGAGATGCTCCTCGTCGGTGCCGGTCATGCTCACGTACCCGGTCTCCGCCTGCAGCACCACATCGAAGGCGGGCCGGTGGGGCTGGTCGGCGAAGCCCTTGATATGCCCGTGCAGGAGCTGCGGATTCAAGCGCCGCAGCCGCTCGCGTGTGAGCCCGAGCTTCTCGGCATCCGCAGCCAGGTGGTTGGTGATGAGCACGTCCGCCCGGGCCAGCAGTCCATCGAATGCGGCGCGGTCCTCGGTGTCCTTCAGGTCGAGGAAGCGGTGCTCCTTGCCCCAGTTCACGCTGCTGAAGTAGGCGCTCACCGGCGCATCCGACGGTTCCGAGGGCAGCTTCCACTGCCGGGTCACATCGCCGCCGCTCCGCTTGTTCTCCACCTTCACCACCCGTGCACCGAGCTCCGCGAAGAAGAGCCCCACCGAGGGTCCGGCGAGTACGGAGGCGGTCTCTATGACCACGAGGTCCTTCA
>DDRC01000191.1:6189-12818 GCA_002342985.1 Flavobacteriales bacterium UBA2426 | reverse complement strand
GATCATCAAGTGCCCAGGACTGGATTGACTGCGCGGCGCTCCGTCGGACCAGGTTTGGCCGTGAAGGGAATCAACCCCGGTCCGCTGCGCGGCCCTAGGGGCTTTCCCATGCACCGGCCCGCTCGAACTCCGTTCGGTGCGGCCGGTGCATGAAAAAGCCCCACCGCTTCGCGGTGAGGCTTGATCATCAAGTGCCCAGGACTGGACTCGAACCAGCACAGCCTTTCGGCCACTACCCCCTCAAAGTAGCGTGTCTACCAATTTCACCACCTGGGCAGGGGGCGCAAATATAGCCGGATGATCCACCGGCCACAGCGTGGAGCGTGCCGCCGTCCGGCCCGCGCTGCGCTTCGCTCACAAAGAACGAAGCCTCTCGGTGAGAGAGGCTTTCGTGACCCCGCCGGGGCTCGAACCCGGGACCCCAACATTAAAAGTGTTGTGCTCTACCAACTGAGCTACAGGGTCTTCCGACGCTTTCACCCCGAAGGGTCCCTGCGTCAAGGGCCGCAAAAGTAGAGATCCTTCCGAGAGCGGCAAGCGCTGTTCATTTCTCCTTCTTCTCCAGGATGGGGTGCCGCTCGAACGGCAGGCTCCGGTCGAAGAGGTAGCGGAAGGTGGCCAGCGTGCGGTAGTTCACCGCGTCGAGGTTCTCGCACACCTTGATCATGCGCGGATTGAAGTCGCCGATCCAGGTGAGGATGGTGTCGCGGTAGAGGTTCCTGTGCACGATGTTCTTCTCCGCGAAGACGATGAGGGCGCCCTCCAGCCCCTTGCCCTGCCAGGGCTTGGCCACGCCGAAGACGATGCCTGTCATGGTCTTCACCGTGCCGCGCCATTTGTGCCAGAGGAACTTGAGCTTGCCCAGCCAGTTGAGGTCGCCGTTCACATGGCGGAAGATCTCGTTCAGCTCCGGGAGGCTGATGTACATGGCGATCGGCCGGTCCTTGTGCCGGATGAAGATGAGCAGGCGCGGGTCCATCACCGGCTTCATGGCCTTCACGATCTTCAGGGCCGTGGCGGCTTCCATGGGCTTGTGGTTCTCGTGGTCCACCCATGCATCGTTGTACACCGTGCAGAAGTCCGAGGCGATCTGCTCCACCGTGCGCCCTGTGCTGTCGTGGATGCGGATCTCGGGGTCGTTGGCGAGCTGGTTGTACTTGCGGTGGAAGATGGGCTGGGCGGGCACCTTCACCGAGCGCTTGAAGAAGAGCTGATTGAACCAGACCTGGAAGCCGTATGCCTCCAGCAGGCCCCGGTAGTACGGCGGATTGTAGTTGGTGCCGTAGATCGGCGGGTCCGTGAAGTTCTCGATGAGCAGGCCCCAGAACATGTTGCGGTCGCCGAAGTTGATGGGGCCGTCCATGGCCTGCATCCCCCGGGCGTGGAGCCAGTCCCGGGCCGCATCGAAGAGGAGGTTGGCCGCACGCTGGTCGTTGATGCACTCGAAGAAGCCGACGCCCCCCGTGGGCTGCTTCTCGGACCACGCCGTGCGCGGATTGATGAAGGCGGCGATGCGCCCGATGGCCCGTCCTCCATCGTCGTAGAGCACCCAGCGGACGGCCTCGCCCGCCTTCCCGGTCGCAGGGTCGGGCCTGAACAGCTTGTTGCGTGCGGGGTCGAAGACCTTCTCGATGTCCTGCTTCAGGTGCGGGATCCAGTTGGCATCTCCGGCGTAGATGGACCAGGGGAGGCGCATCCAGTCGCGCAGCACCCGTTTGCTGTTGGCTTCCTCGAGCTTCATGGCGGTAGCGCGAAGGTGCGACGTTCCCGTGGTTCCTTTGCGGCGGCCGCCGGTTCCGGCGCCCCCTGCTCCCCATGCGCATCTTCCTCATCGGCTTCATGTGCAGCGGCAAGAGCACTGTGGGGCGCGCCCTGGCAGCGCTGCTCGGCCTTCCCTTCACCGATCTCGACCGCGTGGCCGAGCAGCGCGTGGGCCCCTTGCTGCCCTTCGTGCAGCGCGAGGGCGAGGAGGCCTTCCGCCGGGTGGAGGCCGAGGTGCTGGCGGAGCTGATCGATTCCGGTGCGGGCGTGATTGCCTGCGGCGGCGGGACCCCTGTGCAGGGCGACAACATGGACCGCCTGTTGGCGGCCGGCGCGGTGGTGTGGATCGATGTACCGCTCGACGTGCTGATGCCACGGATCGAAAGGGCCGGCGGGGACCGCCCGCTGCTCTTCGGGCTGCGGGGGGCGGCCCTGCGGCACCGCGTGGAGGCCCTGCTGCAGGAGCGGCTGCCAGTCTATCGCCGCGCGCATGTCACCGTGGAGGGGAGCGGGTCGCCGGCGGCAGTGGCCGCCCGCATCGCCGAGGCGCTGCGCGGTCAGCTCAGGTAGACGGCGTCCTTGCGGCCCAGTTCCACGCTGATGTGCTCCTGGAGGGTGGTGCTGAGCGTCAGCCCCACGATGTCCGCACGGATGGGGTAGGCCCGGTGCCTGCGGTCGACCAGCACCACCGTGGTGAGGCGCTTCAGCGGAGCCTGCACCAGGTAGCTGGCGGCATGCATCAGCGTGCGCCCGCTCATGAGCACATCGTCCACCAGCACCACCAGGCGGTCGCGGAGCGACATGGGGTCGATGCTGAGCTGCACGGGGCGCTCGAGCGGAAGGTCCTTGTCGAGCTTCAGCTCCACCAGGTCGATGCGCAGGTCGGAGACCTCTTCCAGCAACCGCGCCAGCCGCTTGGCCAGGATGGCGCCGCGCGGCGCAATCCCCACCAGCACCAAGGCCCCCGCTTCGTGGTGCTCTTCGTGCAATTGGTGCGCGATGCGGCGGAGCTTGCGCTGCACCTGCTCGTGCTCCAGGATCACCGTGCGTTCGCTCATCGGGCGGCAAGTTAGCGGCCGGGCCTCAGGGCTGCGCCACGCGCCCTGCGCGCCAGCTGCCATCGGTGCAGCGGGCACGCCACAGCAGGCCGCCGCCTCCACGCAGCACAGTGAGTCCGGCGCGCAGGGAGCGGCGTTCGATGAGCCGCCCGCCCGCATCGAGCAGTTCGAAGAAGGGCACCGGTTCCTGTGCTGCGGCGATCAGGCGGCCTTCGCCATCGAAGCGGATGAGCAGCGGCGCGGTGCTGGTTGCGCTGCCGATACCGCTTGGGAATTCGATCGTGAATGCTGCCGTATCGGCGCGTCCGCAGCCATCGGTCGCCACCAGGGCGCCTTCGAAGGGCCCTGCTCCCGAATAGGTGTGGCAGGGACTCTCCTCGGTGCTCGTTGCGCCATCGCCGAAGTGCCACTCCAGGACTGCGCCGGGCGTGCCGTTGTTCCCGAAGCAGGCCTCGTTGCCGCCCAGCAGCATCCAATCCGGTGCGGCGGAAGGATCGTTCACGCCGATGTTCCACGCAGCCGCTTCGTCCAGCACCGCCTCGCTCGCCCTGGTGCGCACCTCCAAGGCCTGGCCGGGAGCGAGCGTCGCCGGCGCCCAGTCCGCTGCGGTGCACGGCCGGCGGAAGATGGTGCTTGCCAGCGTCGCCGCGGCGATGTACGTGCCGAGGGCATTGGGATGGCTGCCGTCGGTGTAGAGCGCTGATCCGGGGAATTCGGCGCGCCAGCTCGACCACACGGCGCCTACCGGAGCGCACCACGCATCGTTGCCGGTGGCCATCTGCAGGTAGCGTTCGTGCAGGAGCTGTTGCATGCCCTCGTAAGTGCACACCGGCGGCCAGGAGGGGCAGTTCTGCGCATCGCCGTTCTCCCGGCCCCAGGTCATCAGGAAGACCGCCTCGGTGCACGGATTGGCCTGCCGGGCCTGCTGCACCAGTTGGGCGGCGTAGGGAACGCACTGCGCCTCCACCTGCGCCAGGGGGAAGGCCGGCAGCTGGCTCTGTTCCTGCAGCACCACGTAGTCCCAGTCGCCCTGCGCCAGCAGCTGCTGGGTGTAGGCCAGCTGGGTGTGCTGGCTGAAGGTGTAGCCGCCCGGTGCCGACATGCCCGTTACCACGTCCTCGCCCATGGCCGTGGCCAGTGAATCGAGCATGCCCGGCAGGTCGTTGCTGTAGGTGTAGCTGTTGCCGATGAAGAGCACGCGCACCGGCTGGGCCTTTGCCGACGCGAGGAGCGTGATGAGCGCGGTGAGGAGGAGGGGGCGCATGGCAGGTTCAATGGAGGGCCGGCGCTTTGCGGAGGCCGGTGGGGCGGGCCGTGACGGTGCTGAGGTGGAGCTGATGGCCCACGTACTTGATGATGCGGTCGAGCAGCGCGCTAAAGGGGGGCGAGAGCCGCTTGAAGCGGATGCACGACTTCCCGTGGTCGTAGGGCAGGAGGTCGAGCTTGAAGGGGTCGAGGAGGTCATAGGGCAGCACGTGCAGCACCATGAAGCGCTTCTTCGAGGCCAGGGCGAAGACGGGACGGCCCTCGATGCGATAGGTGGGCATGCCGTAGGAGAAGTCCTCCTCCGCAGCGGGCCACACGTGCCGGATGTGGCTGCGCAGGGTGCCCAAGGCCTCGCGGCGCTCATCGGTGAGCGACTCGAAGAAGGCCTGGATCTCGGGCGATGCGGTCCGCATGGGCGGTGGAGCCGGAAGCTGAAGGTCGGAAAAAAGGCGATCGGCGGCTCAGCGCAGCGCCGCCACATCGCCCAGTGGGAGTTCGCGGCCGTCGGCCAGCCGCATCCAATCGGCTCCGCCGCGCACGAAGAGGTCGGCGATGATGCCCTCTAGGGCGGTCCCGTCGCGCAGCGCGAGCCGGACCGTGCGGCGCCGTGTGGCCGCCTCCTCGAGCCGGTCGTGCAGGGCGCAATCCACCGGCGCCGCCTTCACGGCGCACAGCCAGAGCTCGCGGCCGGCGCGCGGGGCGATGGAGTTGCGGCAGGGATCCATGCGCACCTCAGGGAACCGCTTGCGGAAGAGCGGCAGGTAGTCGTCGCGGAAGCCGCCGAAGGGCGGCCGGTCGTCGTTGAGCGCATCGTGGAAGAGCACGCCCACGAGCTTGCCGCCGGGCTTCAGCAGCCGGTGCATCTGCTCCACGTAACGGCCGCGCAGCGCCGGGTCGAGCGCGCAGAAGAAGGTCTGTTCCAGGATGAGGTCGTACTGCCCTTCGTGCGCGAAGAAGTCGCCGGTGATCAGGTGCTGCGCCGGGAAGTCGGGGCAGCGCTGCAGCAGGTCCTTGAACGGCGCATCGGTGAGGTCGATGACGAAGACATGCGTGAAGCCGAGCCGGTGCGCGTACTCCGCTTCATAGGCGCGGCCACCGCCGGGGATGAGGATCCGCAGCGCTTTGTCGGTGAGCTGGTCCAGGTATTCCTTGAGCGGGGTGGAGGGCGCCCCCAGGTCCCAGCCGGTCTCCTGCGCATGGTAGCGCTCCTCCCAGAATCCGCGGTCCAGCCGGTCCTTGCTCATCGCTTGATCAGTCGCACCACGTTCTCCACATGGTAGGTGTGCGGGAACATGTCCACCGGCTGCACATGGTCGATCCGGTACCGGTCCTGCAGGATGGCGAGGTCGCGGGCCTGCGTAGCGGGGTTGCAGCTCACGTAGACGATGCGCTGCGGCGCCAGCTCCAGCAGGTGGCGCACCACGGGCTCATCCATGCCGGCGCGCGGCGGGTCGGTCACCACCACATCCGGCCGGCCGTGCTGCGCCACGAAGGCGGCATCCATCGTCTTCTTCATGTCGCCGCTGGTGAAGCTCACGTTGGTGATGCCGTTGAGGCCGGCGTTCAGGCGGGCATCGGCCACGCTCTCGGGCACCAGCTCCACGCCGGCCACATGGCGCGCCCGGGCGGCGAGGAAGAGCGTGATGCTGCCCGCGCCGCAGTACAGGTCGTACACGTTCTCCTCGCCGGTGAGGCCGGCAAGGTCGCGCGTGAGGCGGTACATGGCGATGGTCTGCTCCGGGTTGGTCTGGAAGAAGGTCTTCGGTCCGATGCGGAAGCGCAGGGGCCTGCCGCCGGGCCCGTCGGGCAGTTCCTCCACGATGTGGTCGCGGCCGTGGTGGACGTGTATGGCGAGGTCGTAGATGGTGTCGTTCCGCTTCGTGTTCACCGTCCATAGTACGCTGGTGAGCTGCGGAAAGGCCTGCACCAGGGCATCGAACAGGCGGGTGCGGGCCTCGGCATCCTCATGGCCCAGGGCAAGCAGCACCATGCACTCGCCCGTGGTGGCGGTGCGGATGAGGAGGTTGCGCAGGAAGCCCTCGTGCGCCCGGACGTCGTAGAAGCTGAGGCCCTCGCGCCGCGCATGCTCGCGCACGAGGTTGCGGATGGCGTTGCTCGGGTCGGGCTGCAGGTGGCATTCGCCGATGTCGAGCACGCGGTCGAACCGCTGCGGGATGTGGAAGCCCAGCGCGTTGCGGTCGGTGATGGCGCCTTGGGCGGACAGCTCCTCGCGCGTGAACCAGCGGCTGTTGCTGAAGGTGAACTCGAGCTTGTTGCGGTAGTGGGTGAGCCGGGGCGATGGCAGGATCGGCGTCACCGGCGGCAGCGCCAGCCCGCCGATCCGCTCCAGGTTGTCCACCACCTGCTGCTGCTTGTATTCGAGCTGCTTGGGGTAGCTGAGGTCCTGCCATTTGCAGCCGCCGCAGGTGCCGAAGTGGCGGCAGAAGGCGGGCACGCGGTCGGGCGAGGGGGACGTGATGCGCTGCGCCACCGCCTCGGCGTAATTCTTCTTCTTCACCGTCACCCGCAGGTCCGCCACGTCGG
>DDRC01000191.1:0-6074 GCA_002342985.1 Flavobacteriales bacterium UBA2426 | reverse complement strand
TCCGCCACGTCGCCGGGCACGGCGCCGGTGACGAAGACCACCAGGCCATCCATCCGCGCCAAGGCCTTGCCGTTGGCGCCGGCACCGGTGATGGGCACCTGTTCCCAGATGAGGCTCTCCTTCGGCTTGCTGCGGCGCATGGTGCGTGGGCGGGCGGCAAAGATGGGCGCTGCGGGGCCTCGGGCCCGGCGGCCGCACCCCCGGCCGCGTATTTTCGCGGCCGCATGATCCTCCCCATCCGCGCCTACGGCGACCCTGTGCTGAAGAAAGTGGCGCAGGACATCGAGCCCGGCCACCCCGGCCTCGAGCAGCTCATCGCCGACATGTTCGAGACCATGTATGCGGCCAGCGGCGTGGGCCTTGCCGCCCCGCAGGTGGGCCATAGCATCCGCCTCTTCGTGGTGGATGCCTCGCCCTTCGCCGAGGATGAGGATGGCAAGCCCACCGAGGAGGCGCACCTGAAGGACTTCAAGAAGGTCTTCATCAACCCCTACATCGTGGAGGAGGAGGGGGAGGAGTGGCCCTTCGAGGAAGGCTGCCTCAGCATCCCCGGCATCCGCGAGGAGGTGAAGCGCCAGCCGCGCATCGTGCTGCAGTACCAGGACGAGCGCTTCGTGGAGCACGAGGAGGCCTTCGAGGGCTTCGCCGCGCGCGTGATCCAGCACGAGCACGACCACCTGGACGGGGTGCTCTTCACCGACCACCTGCCGCCGCTCCGCCGCAGGATGCTGCAAGGGCGGCTCCGCGACATCTCGC
Organism: Flavobacteriales bacterium UBA2426; assembly: GCA_002342985.1. Classification (GTDB taxonomy): domain Bacteria; phylum Bacteroidota; class Bacteroidia; order Flavobacteriales_F; family PHOS-HE28; genus PHOS-HE28. The sequence goes on along the minus strand of DDRC01000191.1, from coordinate 5,318 downwards.
GCGGCAAGACGGATGCGAAATACACCATGCGCTTCACCCCAGCGAAATGACCATGTCCATCAAGCACATCTTCCTGTTCGCCCTGCCCCTCGCGCTGATCGCCTGCGGCGGCGAGGACAAGCCCGTGGCCGATGAGCCGCGCATGATCGAGGCCCGCACGCGCATCCGTGCCAAGGAGGATTCGCTCTTCGAGAACCGCGCATTCGACCGCCGCACCGCCCAAGGCATGGTGGACGTGTACAAGGCCTACGCCGCCGCCTATCCGGTGGACAGCATGGCGCCTGAGTACCTGTTCCGGGCGGCGGGCACCCTGAAGAGCATGGGCGATGCCGAGCAGGCGATCAAGCTCTACGACCGCATCAGTGAGCAATACCCCGGATGGCGCCGGCGCGTGGACGTGCTGTACATGAAGGCCCTCACGCTCGACGACGACCTCGACCGCGACGGCGAGGCGAAGACCATCTACCAGCAGGTGATGTACGAGTACCCGGAGCATCCCTTCGCGCGCGATGCGAAGGCGATGATCGAGAACCTCGGGCTCTCCGACGAGGAGCTCATCGAGAAGTTCAAGCGGATGAACGAGGCGCAGGAAGCCGCAACGCCCGCCCAGTAGGGCCCTATCCGGCGACCGCCGCGAAGGCGGGCGCGAGCCGAAGCTGCCCCCGTGCGGCGATGCCCACCGGCCGGCCGGTGAAGCGCTGCCCGATGAAAGGGGTGTTGTGCGAGCGGCTGGGCAGGTCGTCCTCCGTGCAGGTCCAATCGGCCTCGGGATCGAAGAGGGTGAGCTCGGCCGCCGCGCCTTCGGCGATGTGCACGGCGGGCAGGCCGAGCACCGCGCGGGGCCCGTTGGCGAACCGCTCGATGATGCGGCGCAGGGAGGTGCTGCCCTTGAGGGCGGTGTTCGCCGTGGCGAAGGCGGTCTCCAGGCCGATGATGCCGAAGGCGGCAGCCCCCAGCTCCACCACCTTGTGCTCGCGGTCCTCCGGCCGGTGGTCGCTCACGATGGCATCGATGGTGCCGTCCTTCACCCCCTGCCGCAGCGCCTCGATGTGGCCGCTGTCGCGCAGCGGGGGCAGCACCTTGTAGCAGCTCTCGAACCCGCGCAGGCAGCCGTCATCGAGCAGCAGGTGGGCGGCCGCCACGGAGGCCGTCAGTTTCAGCTTGCGGGCCTTGGCCGCGCGCACCAGCTCCACGGCGCCCGCAGTGCTCACGGTGGCGGCGTGCAGGTGGCCGCCGGCATACTCGAGCAGGGCGATGTCGCGCGCCAGCTGGATGGCCTCGGCCTCGGCCGGAATGCCGCGCAGTCCGAGGCGGGCGCTCATCGCACCCTCGTGCATCACGCCGGTGCCGAGGTCGGGGTCGTTGGGGAAGACCATCAGCGCGGGCGGCGTGCCGGGCAGCCCGGCCGTGTACTGCAGGGCGAGCGCCATGAGCCGCGCATTGCGGAGGGGGCGCTGATCATCGGTGAAGGCCGCCGCACCCGCCATGCGCATATCATGCAGCTCGGCCAGCTGCTTGCCCTCGCCGCCCTTGGTGAGGGTGCCCAGCGGAAGCAGCCGCACGGCATGCCCTTCCGCCCGGCGCAGGAGATAATCGATGCCGGCGCGGCCGTCGGCCACGGGCTTGGTGGTGGGCAGCACGCAGACGGCAGTGAACCCTCCGGCAGCGGCGGCATCGAGGCCGTTGCTGATGCCTTGCTTCCACTCCTCGCCCGGATCGCGGAAATGCGCGCGCAGGTCCACCCAACCGGGGCTCACGTGCAGGCCGGGCATCCTGATCTCGCGGGCATCGCCCTTGGGGAGGCGGCTGCCGATGCGCGCCACGGCGCCGTCGCGCAGCAGGAGGTCCGCTTCGCTGTCGTGGTGCGGACCGCCCGGGTCCACCACCTTCACGTTGCGCAGGATCAGCTCGGTCATCGGGTCGCTCGCAATAGGAAGGCCTCGGCCACCAGGAAGAGCAGGGCCAGGGCGATGAACCACTTCCAGAGCTTCCGGCCGCTGCCCGCCTCGGCCAAACGTAGCGAAAGATCGCCGCCGCCGGCCTCGATCACGGTGAAGGTGGTGAGCCCGCGCTGTCCCAGCTCTGCGCGCAAGGCTTCGGCCGTCAGGCTGCGCAGGTCGCTCTCCAGCCGCGAATGGTTGAGGGCGAAGGCCGCTACGGTGTCCTGCCCGGCCACCAGCGCGTAATGCCCGGGCGGGAGGTCCTCGTCGTGCAGCACCAGCGCGGTGGAGGCCATGGTCCTGCGCACCTCGGGCATCACCTCCAGGCCCTGCGGCCCCATCAAGCGCGGCGGGCGCTCGGCGCCCAGCTCAAGGCCATCGGCGGGCAGCGTGGCCTCGGCGCCCAGCACGGCGTAGGGCCGCTCCATGGGGCGGGCCAGCTCGGCCATGCGCAGCAGCGAGGTGGCGAAGAGGGCATGCCGCACCAGGTTGCCCGATTCCTCGGCGAGCGGCGCCGCCCAGAGGTACACGCTGCCGCGCCCCGCAGCGGTGCGCGAGAGGAAGGGCAGCCCGTCCTGCGTGCGCAGCAGGACGTCGCTGCCGGCAGCGGGGCGGATTCCCCAGCGCTCGCGCGCGGAGGGAAGGTCCACGTTGCGCGGCATGGTCTGGAAGACCTCGCGGTAGAAGGGCAGTTCCAGGTCGATGCGGTCCACCCGGGCCGACCCGGTGTCGAGGCGGGCTGGTGCGGCGGCGCCTACCGTGCCGAAGAATGCGGCATAGCGAGCGGGGTCGCCGCCCCGGGGCGGGAAGACCGCCACGCTGCCCCCGCTTTCCGCGAAGGCGGCAAGGGCCTGCGCCGTGCCGCTGGGCAGTTCGGGCAGCCCGCTCAGCACCACCAGGTCCTGCTGCTCCAGCTCGGCGAGGTCCAGCTGGCGGAAATCGCGCAGGGCCACGGCATGCGCGCTGTCCTGCGCGAAGACGGCCTGGATGGCGCGATCGCCCGGTGCATCGCCGCCGCTGAGCACGAGCACGCGCAGCCGGTCGATGGTGCGGAAGGCGAACCAGAGCCGGTCGTCGAAGGTCACCGGCTGGTCGGTGATGGCCAGCTCGCCCCAGTGCAGCCCGGCCTGATCGTTGCGGAAGCGGAGCACCGTGTCGACGGAGGCGGATGGCCCGGCGCTGAAGGCCGCCAGGCCGCGCTGCTCGCCGTCGATGACCAGCCGCACCGGCACGTTCACCAGCTCCTGATCGCCGTGGTTGGTGATGCGCACGTGCAGCTCCTCGCTCTGCCCCAGCCGCCGCACCGGCGTGCCGAACCAGGCCGAATCGATGCTGAGGTTCGCGGTGGCGGTGGGGGTGAGCGGGATGATCACCGTGGGCGCCGTGCTGTCGTTGGTCCACGCATCGAGGTCGGCGATGGTGCGCTGCAGGTCCGTGAGCAGGTAGGCGCGCTTCACCGGCGCATCGCTCGTGGCGAGGGCCTCGCGCTGGCGGGCGAGCGCCTTGGAGAGCGGGCGCGTGAAGGGCACCGCATCGGCTTGGGCGGCGGCCTGCAGGGCCTCCTCGCGCGGCAGCAATTGCTGCTGGCGGCCCTCGAAGCGCCCGGTGAGCACCTGGAAGCGATCGGTGGGGGCCTGGCCCATCACCACGTCCTGCGCGCCCTTGCGGGCCTGGTCCAGCAGGCGCCCCCCGGCGTTCTGGCCGTCCATGCTGAAGCTGTCGTCGATGTAGATCGATACCGCGCGTGCCCCGGCCTGCGCCGCGCCATCGGCGCCGGGGATGTATGGCTGCGCGAAGGCGAGCACCAGGCTGGCGAGCGCCAGGCAGCGGGCGGCGAGCACCAGCCAGTGCTGCACCTTGCGGCGGGCGCGCGTCTGCCGCGACACCTCGGCGAGGAGGCGCACGTGGGGGAAGTCGATCCGCTTGAAGCGCCGGAGCTGGAAGAGGTGGATGAGCACCGGCAGGGCCAGGACGCCGAGCGCCCACAGGAAGGCCGGGTGCAGGAAGGACATCGGCGCGAAGGTACAGGCCGCGTGGCGAAGCCTCGGGGCTCAGCGGCGCGTGCCGAACTCGATGCGCACGGCATCGTTCTCGCGCAGGCCCAGCAGGCGTGCGGCGCCGCCCCCGCCGCCGCCGCCGCCCTCCACGCCCTTGTTCACGGCGATCTCCAGGTGGCCGCTCGCATTGAAGAAGGCCAGCGAAACCCCGTTGGGCACGTCGCTGTAGGTGGCGTGGATGCGCGTCAGGTCGTCATCCGAATGCCCGAAGTGGATGCGGAAGGGGCGCCCGCCGTGCAGCTCCTCGAAGAGCGACCGCTGCACATTGGTCATCACGTTCCCGTACCGGTCCACATGCACCACGCGGCCCACGATGGCATCGGGGGTCACCGAGGGCTTCAGGTTGTGCAGCTCGCGCAGCGCCTTCAGGGGCCGGCCGATGGTCTCAGGGGTGCCGCCCCGCGCCAAGTGGGCCGCGGCCTTGGTGAACACGCTCCGGGTGGGGAAGGCCGCGTGGTCGTCATCGAGCTTCATGGTGATCTCGAAGGCCGCTTCCGGCATGCCCTCGAACATCAGCGGCAGGATGCCGTTGTCCGCGCCGATGAAGTAATGGCCCTGGTGCCGCGCCACCACGTGCGCCGTGAAGCGGTCCGCCTCCGGATTCACGCCGAGGATGTGGATGCTGCCCGCCGGGAAGGCCGGGAACGCGTTGCGCGCCACATAGGCCGCCATCGCCGTGTGGAAGGGCGTGATCTCGTGGGTGATGTCCACGATGGTGGCCTCCGGGGCCTGCTGCAGCAGCGCGCCCTTCACAACGGCCACATAATGGTCGCGCGTGCCCAGGTCGGTGGTGAGGGTGATGATGGCCATCGGGCGGCTGGTTCTGGTCGGCTACCTTCGGGCGGTCAAAACTAGAGGGAGGGGAGCACCTTCTCCCGAAAGATCTCAACACCCCGCATCCGTCCTTGAGCGAGCAGCTGATCACCATCACCGGCGTCGACCCCGTGGACATCCTCGGGGCCAACGACGCCAACCTGCGGATCATCCGCGGCCTCTTCCCCAAGCTCAACCTCGTGGCGCGCGGCGACACCGTGAAGGTGAGCGGCGCACCGGACGACATCGCCCTCTTCGAGGAGCGCTTCAACGAACTGGTGGCGCACGTGGCGCGCTACAACGAGCTGCCCCGCAAGGTGCTCGACGACATCATGGGCGGCGGCGAGGCCCCGCGCAGCGCCGATCTGGACGATGATGTGCTCGTCTACGGCAACGCCGGCCTCCGCGTGAAGGCCCGCACGCCCAACCAGCAGCGCCTGGTGGAGGCCATCCGCGAGAGCGACATGGTCTTCGCCATCGGCCCGGCCGGCACCGGCAAGACCTACAC
>DDRC01000064.1:5256-16320 GCA_002342985.1 Flavobacteriales bacterium UBA2426 | reverse complement strand
ACGTCCGTTCACGTCCGGCGATGGGGTCGCCAGCGCGGAGGTTGTCGACTCCACCACCGGAGGGCTCCTTCCGGCCGGGGATCCGCATGCGCTCCACCAAGCCATACTCGGCATGCTCGCCTTGCCGTTGGACTCCCTGAAGGCCAAGGGTGCGGCTGGCAGGTCACGTGTGACGGAACGGTTCACTTGGGAGAGGGTGGTGAACGCGTTCAGCGAGCTGCTGGCGGCGCGGACGGTGAGCGCCCCATCCCATCCATGAGCAGCCGTGTGAATCGCTTGGCTCCCTTGGCGTTCAAATGGTCGCTGTTCGCGAACAGGCTGTCACCTCGGAAGAGGTCCAAGGAGCCGATGATCGCGATGCCCTGCTCGGCGTACCGGCGGCCGAGCGAATTGAATCGCATCAGGTATTCCGGAGGGATGCCTGCCAGATAGGATTCATGCACGGGGACCCTTGCTAGGTAGAGCGCGATACCGTCCTGCTCGCATCGGTTCACGATGGAGTCCAGGTAGGCGATGGCCTGCCCCGAAATGGGGGCGACTGCCCCGTCCGCTTCAAGGAAATGCCGCTCCAGGGCCTCCTGCGAGTCATTGCGGAACCGGGCGCGCAGCCCGCTGAATTCGCCCATATAATGGATATGCGTTTCATTGGGCGCGGTGCAGAGCTGCATGAATACCGTGCGCAGGTAGGTCTTCTTGTGCAAGGGGAGCCGAATGGCCTCGCTGGCCGATAGCAACGGGTAGGTGCGCATCATCAGCCGTTCGGTGGACCAACCGTGGTCCTTGAACCGGCGCGGGTCCTTCTCGCTGATATTGTGCGGTGCGAATCCGATGATGACCGTGTCGATGGGATTTGTTTCGAGCAGTTTGCGGAGCTTGAACCAGCTCAGCATATAGGGCTCAGCGGGCAGGGCGGCATTGCGCGCACCGATGAGCACCGCTGTGTCCACCGCGCAGCCGATGTGGGAGTCGCCTAAAGCGAGCGTGGCGTGCCTCAGCATCGGGCGCTCGTGCCGCATCTCCCGCAGGTTCCAGGTCGCCATCACCGCGGCCCAAATGCCTGCGATGCCCGCGAACCAGGCCAGCAGGGTGAGGAATCCGCGCATATCAGAACTGGAAATAGATGAATTCCTGCTCCTTCCCTCCGAAGGCGATGATCCCCGCCAACAGCCCATAGTAGACGGCCCACCGGACGCTGCGCGAGGGTACCCGGTTGAGCAGCTCCAACGGGTGCCTGAGCGTGCGTGAAGCCCATTCTGCGGCGACGAGGAACAGGATGATCGCGAAGACATCGAATGGCCTTACGGTGGGCACCGTGAATAGCGTAGGGCTCAGGATGCCTCCGATGTGGGTCAGCGCGGCATCCATGGTCTCGGCCCGGAAGAAGATCCAGGCAAGCACGGTGAGCAGGAAGGTCGTGGCCATCCCCCAGGCCTCCCTCAGGCTGGGCAGCAGTGCGCCCTGCGCCACGGTGTCAAGGTTCCTCCTGTTCCGGTCGGCCACGAGAAGTGGGATGAAGAAGGCCGCGTTCAGGGCGCCCCAGCAGATGAAGGTCCAATTGGCACCATGCCAGAATCCGCTGAGGACGAAGATGATCATCGTGTTGCGGATGCGGTTCAAAGCAGATCCTCGGCTGCCCCCCAAGGGGATGTAAACGTAGTCGCGGAACCACGTGCTGAGGCTGATGTGCCATCGGCGCCAGAATTCGGCGATGTCGCGCGAGAAATAGGGGACGGCGAAGTTCCGCATCAGCTCGAATCCGAACAGCCGGGCGCAGCCGATGGCGATGTCGCTGTAGCCGCTGAAATCGCAGTAGATCTGGAAGGTGAACAGCAATGCGCCGACCAGGAGCGTGCTGCCCGTGTGCTCGCCGGGGGCATCGAAGATGACGTCGGCGAAGGATGCGCAATTGTCAGCTACCACCACTTTCTTGAAGAGCCCCCAGAGCATCTGCCGCAGGCCATCGACCGCGAGCGCACGGTCGAAGGACTTCGCCACCTTGAACTGGGGCAGCAGGCTTATGGCGCGCTCGATGGGCCCGGCGACCAGCTGCGGGAAGAAACTGACATACGAGAGGAAGGCGACCGGATCACGCTCCGGATGCATCTGCCTGCGGTACACGTCGATCGTGTAGCTCATCGTCTGGAAGGTGTAGAAGCTGATTCCCACGGGCAGCACCACGTCAAGGTGGGGAAGCGCGAGGGGCTTGCCCAGCAGGCTGAACGCCTCTTCCACATTGGCGGCGAAGAAGTTGTAGTACTTGAATGCCCCGAGCATGCCCAGGTTCGCCCCTATGCTCAGCCAGAGGAGGGCCTTCCTTCTGCCGGCCCGCGCCTCACCGTCCAGAGCCAGAGCAACCATGTAGTCGATGCCGGAACTCAACGCGATCAAGCCGAGGAAGCGAGGGTCCCACCAGCCGTAGAAGACGTAGCTCGCCGCAAGGAGGAAGAGGTTCCGCGCTCCGACCGACTTGAATGCGAACCAGTACCCCGCGAACACGATGGGGAGGAATACCGCGAAATCGATGGAATTGAAGAGCATCGGTCACATCAGCCTCCTATGGCCGAACGGAGGGCTGCATCAACGCGTGTAGCAGCAGCGGTAGGATTGATGCTCATTGGACACGTACCAGGCCGTGGCATTCGAGCAGTTCGGCCCGACCAGCCTCACGGAGTTGTCCTCGTTGGCGGTGTCATCGGTGTACTCCCAGTTGTTCACCATGTTCGCCAGCCCCAAGGAACTCCGCAGCTGGCAGGCGTTGAACCACTCTCCCCAGGTGCAGAGCCGTTTGCCCTCTTGCGTGCATGCGGCTGCCGCATCGAAGAAGCTGATGGGGGACCGCTCATCCAGGTCGATGCAGAATTGCGAGGTGGCTGCGACCATGCCATCAGGGCACTCCTTCCGACGATGGCTCACCCCGTTCATCACGTGGTATTCGGTTCCATCGAAGACCAGGGAGAGGAGCGTGCCCCCTGCGATCGAGGCGCCATCGATGGGTTCTCCGGCCCGCCAAACGACCGGGTAGGGGCCGGTGCCATTGAGTTCAAGTGTCACTCCACCTGCAGGGAGGGCATCCGGCACGGTCACCACGACATTCATCCCGGGCGTCGGCGCTCCATCCAAGGCGGGGAGCGCAAGCGACCAGGCTGAGCCACTCGGTGCAATGATGGACCGATGCGTACCGCTTTGATCCTGTGCGGCGCTCAGGATCGCTCCCGGGACGGATACGGGCGGCACGCCGAGCACTTGGCGATCCGAGGCGGCCTGGCCGTCGAACTGCAGCGGTTTGTCGATGCCGATCTGCGGCAGGCACGGCAATGCGAGCAGGAGGCAGATGCCGGTGATCGGTAAGCGTGGCATGTCAACGGAGGTGATAGCAGCACCGTGCGCGGCCGGGTTGGCTTACCAAGGTGGTGCGCTGGCTCATGCACGTGGTCCGGCCGGCCTGGTCTGCGCCATGGGTATGGTTGCTCGTATCATCGATCCATTCCCAGCTGCTGAACATGCCCGAGAGCTGGTTGCCCAAGAGCATGCAGGCGCTGGCGTATTCGCCCCATGTGCACAAGCGGCCTCCGCGTGAGGCGCATTGGCCGATGGCCCATAGCCAGGTGCCTTGGGCGGACCCGGGCGATGATTCAATGCAATAGCTGGGGTTGACCTGGACGAAGCCGCTAGGGCAGGAGCGCTCAGCAGCGGATAGCAGGGTGAATCGGCCCTCTGCCTGGATCACCTCGGCCACTGTGCCGGCTTCGAGCTGCCCGAGCGCAACGGGCAATCCATCGGGGCGTACCAGCGGCAAGGGGGGCAGGCCGTCCACGGCTATGTGCAGCTGGCCCGCCAAGGGGCCGGGCACGCGGAACCTGACCAGCATCCCTTCTGCATAGGAAGTTGCTGGAGGCGAGAGCTGCAAGGCAATCACCGTGTCCTGAATGGTGGGCTCGCCCCACGCCCAAGCGGCGCGCACCGATCCGCCAACGGTAATCGCAGCGGTACCAGAGGCCGGTTCGGCCAGGTTCACCACCGCGCGCTCCTGTTCCGGCCCGGTGAGCACCAGTGGCACATCAAGGCGTACCTGTGCGCTCACGGTCTGAGCTGCGGTCACAAGGCTGAAGGCCAATGGCAGGGTCCGCTTCATCATCGGTGCGTGCAGCAGCGGAATCTCCCGCGTCCGTTCGAGATGCTCGCTTGGCCGCCATGTCCGCAATTGATGCCCACGGGGCTTCCAGCGGTCCCGTCTCCTCCGTTGCCCACCAGCTTGGCCCCGTTCGCGTTGTTGGCAGCGCTATCTACCCACTCGTAGTCCAGGACGGTTCCGATGAACCCCGGATTCGATTGGCACGTGTGAACCCATTCAGCGAATGTGCAGAGCCGTGCATCCTTGGAGCGGCAATGCTGCAAGGCGGCGAGGAAGGTGGTGTCGGCTTGGGCGCTGTCCTCGATGCAGAACTCCCTGGCCCCGATGGAGTAACCTTGTCGGCAGGGGAGGTAGGTGGATGACAGCACCCGGAAGGCCTGACCATCGTAGGCCATTCGCACCGGGACGCCAGGAACAAGATCCGCACTGTCCAGCGGCAGCCCCCCATGCTTCAAGAGCAATCGAGGTCCAAGACCATTGAGGCTCACGGTGGCAGCCGCGCTGTTCGATTCCGTGAGCACCATCGTCACCAGCATGCCGGCGGTATATGCCGATGGGGCGGGGGACAGGTCGCCCTCCAGCACAGCGCTCCCATTCACTTCCACGAAGGAGGTTGCCTGATTCCTCGCTGCATCCACGCTCACCGCGGCATCAGCGGATACAGGATAGGCCAACCCCTCCACTTGACGCTGCTCGGGTGCGGAGCCGGTCAGCACCAAGCGTGTGGCGGATTCAAGCTGAGCCTGTCCAGTAAATGGCAGGGCGATCAGCAGTATGGCGCCGAGCGGTTTCATTCCCGGATCGCTTTCAGCATCGCCTGGCCTTGATTCACACGGATGATGTAAGCCCCTGGGGGTAGACCAGGCAACTGCACCAACACTGACCGGCTCTGTTCAGGGCGGATATCCCGGAGCACCCGGCCTTGGCCATCCAGGACCTCGATTCGGTCGATCGGTCCACTGCGTAGGGCCTCTATCCGGAGTTGATCCTCAAAGGGAGACGGCCAGCACAGGAAGGCCTTCTTATCCATGTGGAGGATGGCAGCCCCCGTGGCGCCAACCAGGTCGAACGCTGTGAAGTGGGTCTCAGGAGCGGGTCCTGTGGCAAGAAGCGTTTGGCTTGGGATGTCGTTCGATGTGGCCAGCGGCAGCCATGGGCCATCGGGACTCGGCGCTGCGAAGACCGCAAGCGCGGAAGGCAGTATTCCGGAGAGCTCGGTCGCATCGTACCGCAGCGCGATCTCGACCCCTTCCGCTGTGGGAACGGGAGTGGTCACGCGATACCACCTGGCGATCCCCACGGATCCGTTGGAACTGGTGCGGGGCAGGTGCCCCCGTTCCACGGTCAGCCCGCCCTGGGCGTAGGCCGAACTAATAGTGAGACCCAACCCGCCAGGCTGCTCCCCGGCCAATGGTCCAGGTTCAGCACGCAGCGCCCGCTCAAAGCCGGAGCCAGTGATCGGATACCCCTGCGCTTCAGCGAGGATTCCCTCTCCACCTAGATCAATAAGGCCGTGATTCGTGACTCCTGCGCCCGGGCTCAGGTTCAGGTTCACGGGACCGAGGAACGATACTGTTGTTCCCGCCTCCACCGTCAGATGGCCTCCCAATAGAGCAGCATCCTGACCGACCGACGCGGCCGAGTGAATCCCAACCATGAGTGCGAGGGCCACGCGCATGCACCGCAAACATAGATGAATCGCTTGCGGGTCCGTCTGCCGAAGGCTTAACCCATCAGGCCCCGCCACGTTGCCTAGTTTTGGCCTCACACCAGCCAAGCATGGACATCATTGGGTTCGTCGCCGACAACATGGGGCATTTCGCGCCCTTCGATATCGCGCTCCTGGTCTTCCAGGTGCTGCTGGCCGCCCTCCTTGGCTACCTGCTGGCCCGTTTCGGGGCCAGGGCAGACGGGGATGCCGCCCGTGAACTCGTGCTTTGGGCCGCATCGGCCGCCTTGGCGGCCGGCCTGGTGCGCACCCAGCTCCCCTTGGCGGTCATGCTGCTGGCCTTCGTGATGCTGGTGAAGGGGAGCGATGCAGGCGGGCGCGACCGCATCGTCCGGTTCATGGCCCTGGTGCTGGGCCTCGGCTGCGGCAGTGGCGCCGGACTGGTTACCGCAGCTGTGGCCGTGCCCTTCATCATCGTGGTGCGCATGGCATTCCCTGGCCAGCGGCCCTGAGGCATGGGCGTATTCGGCCCGGATAGTCGTGCTTGGCTCGTGCTCGGTTGCGCCGTTGCGATGAGCGCGGTGCTGGCCGCCTCCTTGGATCGGCCATCCGGACCGGCTCGACCCACGGCCAGTGGCCGCGCACCGGTCATCCTCCCCGATAATGCCCGCATCCAGGAAGGCGCACAGGTCACGGTTGAGGCACAGGGCGCGGCCCGTCTCTGGCTGACGCTCGGGAATGACCCTATGGAAGCGAGGCCCGGTCAGGACCGCATCTCCTTTCCCGCTCATCCCCAACGCGTACAGGTGGCCCGCATGCTCGCCACACCGACGGCCATGCAATGGCGGCACCCCAGGCCGGGTCTGCCTTCCGCCTTGGTGGTCCGGGCAGCGCAGTCCGATGAGGCCGGCGCTCCCGGTCCCTTCACCATGCAGACTTACCTGTTCGCAGGTCACGGTGAGCTGCCGGTGGTTTCCATCAGCTGCCTCCCACAGGACCTTATCGGTGAGGAGCAAGGCCTTCTCGTTCCCGGCAACGGCATCCTGCGCCTGCCGCAGGGGCAGCTTGATTCCTATGCGCTGGATCCGCGTTGGTGGAAGTATCCGGGCAACTACCATGGCCGTGGCGATGCTTGGGAACGGTCCGGCCGCTTGCAGGTCATCGATCCCAGCGGCACCGAGCGTTTCCAGGCCGACATCCGCTTGCGCATCAATGGGCAGATGACCCGGGGATTCCCGCAGCACGCGCTCAGGCTCCTCTTCAATGAGCCGCTGCGGGCAGGCGTCTTCGGTGCGGGGGATGCCGGCCGCGAGGCCTTGGTCCTGAGGGCCGCAGGGAACGACCAGGTGAAGGCCATGCTGCGCGATGCCTTCCAGCACCGGCTCTGCGAGGGGCTCCCGTTCACCACCAGTGCGGTGCTGACCTGCGTGGCGTACATCAACGGGGCCTATCAGGGCGTGCACCACCTGCGCGAGCGGATCGACGAGCTGGAGCTGGCGCGCCTCCACGGTGTCCCGCCCAGGCGCATCACCATCCTCGAGGACAGGAGTGAACTCTACCGGGGGGACAGCGCGGACATCAGGCGCTTCAATCGCCTGATGGGCCGCACCGAGCGCTGGGATGGGCTTGATCCCGCATGGCTGGATACGCTGGAGGCCCAGTTGGATGTGAGCGGCTTCCTCACCTACATGGCCTCGCAGATGATCCTCGGGAACATGGATTGGCCGAAGCAGAATGTGAAGTACTGGCGGTACACAGGGCCGCCGCGGCCGGAGGCGCCGCTCGACGGCCGATGGCGCTTCATCATGGGCGATTCGGACCTGGGGTTCGGAGCCAATGCGGGACCGGATGCCGACCTCTTCGCCACCGTGCGCGATGCCGGGGTCCCCGTCTCTCGCCTCTTCCTGGCCATGATGCGGTCCCCGGAGCTCAGGAAGCGCTTCGTTGACGCTGGCTTGGGCCTGTTGGATGGCCCTCTGTCTCCCGAGCGCTGCATGGCGGTCCTTGATGGCATGGCGGCACAGATGGCGCCCGAGATGGACCGCCACACCGCGCGTTGGCGGAAGCCGGCCGATCGGGCGCAATGGGAGCGAGAGGTGCAGCTGATGCGCGATTATGCCCAACGAAGGGCCGTCCACGCGCGCCGGCAGCTCAATGCATACATCGAGCGCCGATAGACCGATGGAGCCATGCTGACCTTCCTGCGCGGACATTGGCAGCTGATCCTGGTGATGCTCATCTGGCTCGCCACGGGATTCTACCTCCAGCAGGCGGTTTTCGCGCTGCTCCCGCTCTCCGTCTTCTTCTTCAAGTCCCGCGATCTGTGGCCGGAGGTGCTCTTCGGCATGCTCATCGTGCTCGTCCTCTCCGACATGCAGAAGGACATGTTCCTGAAGATGATGGTGTTCAAGGATGCGAAGAACTTCTACATCCTCGCTGTTGCGGGCATTTTCCTGGTGGAGACGCGCCGCTTCGCGCCGCTCTCCTCGGTGTTCAATGTCTTCATCCCGTTCTTCGTCTACAGCATCTTCCCGTTGGTGTTCAGCAACAGCATTTTCGTTGGCCTCCAGAAGACGATCTCGTATGCCCTCATGTTCATGGTGGTTCCCAATTACGTGCTCTACTGCTACCGCCGTGCGGGGTGGTCGTTCTTCCGGAACCTGGTCCTGTTCATGACGGTCATCCTGCTCTTCGGCTTCGTGCTGCAATGGATGGATCCGCGGTACTCCCACGTGAATGGCCGCTTCAGGGGGCTCTTCGGCAATCCGAACGGAATGGCCATCTACTGCTACCTGCTCTTCATGCTCTCGGCCGTAGTCAACTCGATAAACCCGAGGCTCTTCAATTGGCGCGAGAAGGCCCTCATCTTCGGGGTCATCGTCTACTTCCTCATCAGCTCAGGCTCACGGGCCTCGCTCGCCTCCACGCTCATCTTCCTGATCTTCCATCGCTTCTTCTCCTATTCGGTCTTCCTCGGCCTGGTGGGCCTGGTGGGGCTCATCCTCGCGGTGGAGATGATCAGCTCCAACTTCGAGGCGATCATCATCGCCCTCGGCCTCCAGGAGTATTTCCGGCTCGAGACGCTGGACGAGGGCAGCGGCCGCTATTTCGCATGGGAGTTCGCCTGGCAGCATGTGCAGCGCTATTTCGTATTCGGCGGCGGATTCGCCAACGATGAGACCATCATGCGGCGCTACCGCGAGTACCTCGAGAGCCAGGGCCACCAAGGCGGGGTTCACAACACCTATCTGAGCATGTGGCTCAATGTGGGCATCGTTGGCCTGCTCATCTACCTGCGCAGCCTCTTCCTGATCTTCTTCAAGGCCAGCAAGCTCGTTCCGATGAGCCTGGCCATCATGTTCTCCGTGCTGTTCAGCATCATGTACGAATCATGGCTCGTAGGCTCGCTGAACCCTTACACCATCGTCCTCCTCATGATCATGACCGTGGTCACGGAGCCCGAGATCGTGCAAGGGCTGCCGGCTTTGGATGAGGATGGAGAGGTGGAGGCCGAAGGGGTGCCGGCACCGGCCTGAGCGAACGGGCTACATTGGTCGCCGGAATGGAAGACCGCAAGAGGAGGGGCGTCCCGCAGGGGCGTGGCAGACGAAGGCGCTGGCTCTACATCGCAGGCCTGCTCCTGGTCCTTGCGGGTGCGGGCGCTTGGCTGGGCGACCGCCTGCTGAAGGAGCGGGATCATCCGGGGCTGCGTGTATTCGTGCGCCAATGGATGCGGAACTACCCCGCCAGCTTCGCGGTGGAGCCCGTCCGCCTTTCGATTACCGTGGACGACCACGACATGCAGGAGCTCCAGCGCGTGGTGGATGAGGCCCGCGAGCGGGGCGTCATCCTGCCCGAGGGCAACAGCTATGTGCCGGCCACGATCGGCAGCGATGGGGAGTCCTTCAAGGCCAAGTTGCGCATCAAGGGCAAGCTCACCGACCATGTACAGGGCAGCAAATGGAGCTTCCGCGTGGTGGCCAGGAAGGATGGCGGCTTCATGGGCATGAAGCGCTTCTCGCTGCAACACCCCGGCACGCGCAACTACCTCTGCGACTGGCTCTACCATCGCCTGATGGCCGCCGAGGGTGTGGCGGCGCTGCGCTACGGCTTCATCCGCGTGGAGTTCAATGGGGAGGACCTGGGGATCTACGCCTTCGAGGAGCACTTCGGCCCCGAACTGCTGCAGCGGAATGGAAGGGCGGAGGGCCCCATCTTCCGGTTCGACCCCGCCCTGTTCTGGGAGCACCGCCTCAATCAGATGAACGGGCTGAGCTACGATGAGCCGTTCGCGGCCTATCAGGCGGGCGCCGTGGATGCGTTCGGGAGCAGCGATATCGCCAAGGACAAACAGGCCAGGGAGCGATTCGAGGAAGCCGTGGGGCTGATGGACGCCTTCCGCCGTGGCCGGCTCACCGCATCGCAGGTCTTTGACGTGGACCGGTTGGCCAGGCACCACGCCGTCCTCGACCTCGTCGGTGGCCACCACAGCATGGACTGGAGCGATGTGAAGTTCTACTACGACCCCATCCTGCGCCGCGTGGAGCCCATCGCCTACGAAAGCTTCAGTGCGCACCCCATCCGCACGCTGGCCGGGAGCAATAAATGGGTGGGTGCCACGGAGTCGTCCATGGACCTCCATACCCAGTGGTTCAATGATGAGGGCCTCTTCCGCGCCTACGTGCGGCATCTGGAGCGGGTGTCGCGCACCAGCTGGTTGGACAGCGCCTTCGCGGCCCTGAAGCCGGCGCTCGATAGCGCAAGCGCCACGCTGTACCGCGAATTCCCCTACAAGGAGCTCGACCGCCAGGTGTACTACCGGAATCAACGGATCATCCGCAAGCTGCTCGATCCCCCCAAGCCCTTCCATGCCTACCTGGACGACAGCGGTCCGGATACCGTCCGCATCACCGTCGTTCCCATCGAGGGGCTGCCCATGGAGGTGCATGCGCTGCTGCTGCCCGACGGGAAGGCCATTCCGCCGGTCCAGGCTGCCGTGGTCCCGGTGCGGAAGCCCGGCAAGGTGGGGGCGCCCATGGTCATTCGCTTCCCCAATCCGGGCAAGGTGGAGCGCGAGGGCCTCAGGATCACGTGCTCCGTGCTCGGCTCCTCGGTGCAGCGCCACGTGGATGTGTTCGCCCATGGCCTTATGCCCGCAGAGGAAGCGGTGCGCCTAGCGCTCGATCCGATCGATGAGCGCAGCCTGCCTTGGCTGGAGATCGATGAGGAGTCCCGGTCGATCCTCATCAGGCCGGGTGCTGCG
>DDRC01000064.1:2035-5091 GCA_002342985.1 Flavobacteriales bacterium UBA2426 | reverse complement strand
GTGCTGCGGTGGTGAGCCGCGATGTGGAGATACCGCCGGGGTACACCTTGCACGCGCGAGCCCCGCTCACCCTGACGATCCAGAAGGGGGTGCGCTTCACCTCCCGCTCCCCGATCCGGTGGGAGGGTGATGCCGAGGCGCGCATCGAGTTGGTCAACGATGGCGCAGTGCAGCTGGTTGGCGCAGCCGGACGCTCACTGCTGAGAGAGGTCGACATCCAAGGGGCCGGCCAGTTGGTGGTGCAGGAAACGATGGTGAAGCTGGATGCATGCGCGCTGCGCAGCACGACGGAAGGCCCGGTTCTGACCGCTGTCCGGTCGCGATTGGAACTGGAAGCCGTGGAGATTGAAGGCGGCAGGGACGGCCTAATGGCGGTGGCCAGCGAGGTGAAGGCGAGCGGATCGGCGGTGCTTGCCCCTGCGGATGACGGCGTGGTGCTGCGAGGAGGCCGTCTGGAGTGGTCCGGAGGAGCCTTGGAGGGTGGCCAAGGCGCGGCGCTCAAGATGGGCGTTCATGCCATTGCCGCCTTCGAGGGCGCAGCGCTGCGAGGCGGCGCCAATGGCGCGGAGGTGCGGGAGGGCGCTCAACTATCCCTCAAGGGAGGGGAGGTGAAGGCCAAGGCCATCGGGCTGCTGGTCAAGGATCGGCAGCGCATCGCAGGCCCATCGCGCGTGAGGATCGAGGCGGTGCGGATCGATGCTGGACAGCGGATGGACCCTGGCTCGGGGAATGAAGTGGCGGTGGATGGTGCTGTGCTGCCGCAGGCCGGGGAGCAGCAACCCACAGAACCGGCCGGGGCCGAGCAGGAATGACTCATCTCGCGGCAACGGCATTCGGTGTCCTGGTCGCCTTCGGGGCCTGGGCCCAGCGTTCATCGTTCAACGGGCAGGTGGTGGTGCCGGCCGACTCCACCGGCCATTACCGCCTTCTCATCGGTGGGCACTTCCACGGGGAGAGCACCAATCGAAGCGGCTATCCGGCAAGCACCTTGCTCGCCAGTCTGGACACGATCAACGGCCTCGGTGCGCACCTCTTCCTGAGTACCGGCGACCTTTTCATGGATGGCGGGAAGGACCGGCCCCGCTATGCCCGAGCGCTCTTCTCCAAGCTGCGCATACCGCTGTTCAATGCCCCAGGCAATCATGACCTGAACGGCGCGGTGGGCGACGAAGCCGTGGAGCTCGGACGGATCGGGATCGGGCGCGACCTCATCTTCATCCTCAATACGGAAGCCAACGATGGCTCACTCAGCCCGGAGGCGGTGCGCCACATGGCGGCGGTGCTCGAGGGGGAGGATCCCGAACGGCCTCAGCGCCTCTTCATCATCTCCCACCGGCCCATCTGGGCGGAGGACGACGAGCAGTACCGCGACCTGTTCAAGGACAATACGCGCTCGCTCACAGGCAACAATTTCAGGAAGGAGGTGTATCCCGTCCTGCAACGCATGGCGCAGCAGGCTGAAGTGTACTGGATCAGCGGCAGCCTGGGGGGCGATGCACCGAGCAGCATCTTCTTCCAGCGGCACGCGCCCAACATCACGTTCATCCAGTGCGCCATCCGCGATCTGCCCCGCGATGCGCTGCTGATCGCCGATGTCCTCCCCGATACGGTGAGGTGGAGCGCGCTCTCGCTCACCGGCCAGCAGCTGCTGGCTCCTGAGGCCTATGACGCGGCCTGGTGGCGCGCCCAGCGCGGCAAAGGCGCGCCCTTCAATTGGCGGCTGATGCCCTACCTCATCCGCAAGACCCTGCTCAGCCCGGCGTTCTGGTGGGGCGCGGCGGCGGCGCTGCTGCTCGGATTCCTCGTTCGCAGGATGCTCGCCCGCTGGTAGCGGTTACCTTCACGGCCTCCGATCCGCATGGCACGCATCCTCGTCACCGGCGGCGCCGGCTTTATCGCCAGCGACCTGGCCATCAAGCTCGCCTCCGACCCCAAGAACGAAGTCACGGTGGTGGACAACCTCCTCACCGGCGACCGCCGCAAGCTCCCCGTCGAGCTGCCGCACAACCTGCATTTCATCAAGTGCGACGTGAACCGTTACGAGGACATCAGCGCCGTGTTCTTCGCCAACCGGTTCGAGCACGTCTTCCACTACGCTGCCGTGGTGGGCGTGAAGCGGACCATCGAGAACCCGGTGATGGTGCTGCAGGACATCGACGGCCTGCGCAACATCCTCGACCTATCGAAGAATACCGGCGTGAAGCGGGTGATCTACAGCAGCAGCAGCGAGGTTTACGGCGAGCCGGTGGAGATCCCGCAGAACGAGCGCACCACGCCGCTCAACAGCAAGCTGCCCTATGCCATCGTGAAGAACATCGGCGAGGCCTTCCTGCGGAGCTACCACAAGGAATACGGGCTGGATTACACCGTGTTCCGCTTCTTCAACACCTATGGCCCCAAGCAGAGCCGTGACTTCGTGGTGAGCAAGTTCATCCGGATGGCGCTGGCCGGCGATGACATCACCATCTACGGCGATGGCCAGCAGACCCGCACCTTCTGCTACATCGATGACAACATCGACGCCTGCCTGGCCGCCTACACCCGCAACGAGGTGCTCAACGATGTGGTGAACATCGGCAGCGACGCGGAGATCACCATCAAGGCCCTGGCGCGGCTGATCGTGGAGCTCACCGGGAGCCCGTCGCGGATCATCCACCTCCCGCCTTTGGAGGAAGGCGATATGACGCGCCGCATGCCCGACATCACGCGCATGCGCAAGCTCCTGGGCCGCGATCTCCTGCCGCTCCGCACAGGCTTGGAGCGCATCTTGGCGCTAACCCCGGTGGCCCGCTAGCGTGGGCCCCGCCGAGCAGCCATGTGCGGCATAGCTGGCATACACGGGCTCGAAGGCCTCGCCGATGCGGAGTCCGTGATGCGCCGCATGTGCGGCGCCATGGCCCATCGCGGGCCGGACGCCGAGGGCGTGGCACGGCTGGGCAACAATGTGCTGGGCCATCGGCGGCTCAGCATCATCGACCTCTCCGCCGCCAGCAACCAGCCCTTCACCAGCGCCGATGGCCGCTACACCATCGCCTTCAACGGCGAGATCTACAACT
>DDRC01000064.1:0-1875 GCA_002342985.1 Flavobacteriales bacterium UBA2426 | reverse complement strand
CGAGATCTACAACTACCGCGAGCTCAAGCGCGAGCTGGACGGCCATCCGTGGCGCACCGGCTCCGATACGGAGGTGCTGCTCGTCGCTTTCGCGCGTTGGGGAGAGGGCTGCCTGAACCGCCTGCACGGGATGTTCGCCTTCGCCGTGCACGACCGCATGACGGATGAGCTCTTCCTGGCGCGCGACCGGATGGGAATCAAGCCCCTCTATTGGTACCGGGATGACCAGCGCGTGCTCTTCGCCAGCGAGGTGCGCGCATTGCTGGCATCCGGCCTCGTTCCGCGCCGCCTCGATTCCGATGCGCTCGTGGATCACCTGCGCTACCAGACCGTGCGCGCTCCGGAAACGCTCATCCAGGGCGTTCGCATGCTGGAAGCCGGACATTGGATGCGGATCGGCGACCAGGAGGTGACCACCGTTCGCTGGTACGACCTGGTCCGGGCCGTGCACCGCGATGCGGAGGCCATGCCGCTGCCCGAGGTGCATCGGACGATCCGGGCGCGCCTTGCCGGCGCGGTGGAGAAGCGGCTGGTGAGCGACGTGCCGTTCGGGGCCTTCCTTTCCGGCGGCATCGACAGTAGCGCCATCGTCGGGCTCATGGCCCAGGCAAGCACTGCCCCGGTGCACACGTTCTCCGTGGTCTTCGACGAGTCCGAGTTCTCCGAGGAGCGCTACGCGCGGATGGTGGCCGATCGCTTCCGCACGCGCCACACGGCCATCCGCCTGAAGCCGGAGGACATGCTGCGCATGCTGCCCGATGCCTTGGCCGCAATGGATCACCCCAGTGCCGATGGCCCCAATACCTACGTGGTGTCGAAGGTCACCAAAGGGGCGGGGGTCACCATGGCGCTCAGCGGGCTGGGTGGCGATGAGGTGTTCGCGGGCTACCCCGTCTTTCCCCGTACCATCGAGCTCTGGAACAAGCGCTGGATCACGCAGTTCCCGAAGCCCTTGCGCGTGGCGGCGGCGGCTCTGATGGCCACGGCACGGCCATCAATCGCCTCGGATAAGCTCGGCGAGCTCCTGCGGCGGGATGCTTTCACGGTGGATGAGACCTTCCCCGTCTCGCGACTGGTCTTCACCGACCGTGACCTCCGAGGACTCCTGGCCCGGCAGGCATTGCCCCCCAGCCGCGTGGCCGCCACCCTGCACCGGCTCATCCGCACCGATGCCGGGCATGACCTGCCGCTCCTCAGCCAGGTGTCTTTGGGCGAACTGGGCACCTACCTGCAGGATGTCCTGCTGCGCGATACGGACCAGATGAGCATGGCGCATGCCCTGGAGGTGCGTGTGCCCTTCCTTGACCATGACCTTGTGGAATTCGTGCTCGGCGTGAGCGACCGCCTCAAGTATCCGGTCACGCCCAAGAAGCTCCTGGTTGATGCCTTGGGCGACCTGCTCCCCAGCGAGATCGTCCACCGCCCCAAGATGGGCTTCACCCTGCCCTGGGAGCTCTGGATGCGGAACGAGCTGAGGCCCTTCTGCGAAGAACGCCTGCACCGGCTCGACCGTCGGCCGCAATTCCGGCCGGGCGCCATCGTATCGCTCTGGGACCGCTTCCTTGCAGGGGACAAGCGCGTCAACTGGGCCCGGGTCTGGTCACAGGTGGTGCTGGAGGATTGGATGTCGAGGAACGGGGTGGAATAGGAATCGCCTCGCACCGCCGGATTCCAACGCAGGCGGCCGGAATGAAAGAGCGGGGGCATAGCCCCCGCTCTTTCATGCAAGCGATGCGATCAGAACTTGGCGCGTGACTTACGGCCGACCCGTTTCGTGCCCCGGATCCAGCTGTAGCGCTGACGGTAGAAGTTCGATTGCCCACGGAGCACGTAGCTATACGTGAAGGTCATCGTCAGGTAGCTGTCGTTGTGGGT
>DDRC01000019.1 GCA_002342985.1 Flavobacteriales bacterium UBA2426 | reverse complement strand
AAGACCAAGCCCACCCAGCACAGCGTGAAGGAGTTGCTGAGCCTGGGCGTGCAGCCCGATGTGCTGGTGTGCCGCACCGAGCACCCCATGCAGAAGGGCATGAAGGAGAAGATCGCGCTGTTCTGCAACGTGGACGCGCAGGCGGTGATCGAGAGCCGCGATGCGGAGACCATCTACGACGTGCCTCTGCTGATGCAGGAGGAGGGGCTGGACCAGGTGGTGCTGCGCAAACTGGGCATCGACGGTTATCCGGAGGCCGACCTCACGGCCTGGAAGGACTTCCTGCGCCGCTACAAGCAGCCGCAGCACGAAGTGCACATCGGCCTGGTAGGCAAGTACGTGGAGCTGCACGATGCCTACAAGAGCATCAAGGAGGCGCTGGAACATGCCGGCGCGGCCAACGAGACCAAGGTGCACATCAAGTGGGTGCACAGCGAGAAGCTGAACGCCAAGAACGTGGCCAAACAGCTCGCGGGCCTCAGCGGCATCCTGGTGGCACCGGGCTTCGGGCACCGCGGCATCGAGGGCAAGGTGGAGGCCATCCGCCATGCGCGAGAGAACGGCATCCCCTTCCTGGGCATCTGCCTGGGCATGCAGTGCGCGGTGATCGAGTTCGGGCGCAACGTGCTGGGCCTGGAGGGTGCCAACAGCACCGAGATGAACGCCGATACCTCGCACCCCGTCATCGCCATGATGGAGGAGCAGAAGAACGTGGAGAACAAAGGAGGCACCATGCGCCTGGGGGCCTACCCCTGCAAGCTGGGCGAAGGCAGTCTGGCCCTGCAGGTCTATGGCCGCAAGGACATCACCGAGCGCCACCGCCACCGTTACGAGTTCAACAACAGCTACCTGGAGAGCTACAAGAAGGCCGGGATGCTGGCCACCGGCATCAACCCGCAAGGCAAGCTGGTGGAGATCGTGGAGATCAAGGGGCACCCCTGGTTCATCGGCGTGCAGTTCCACCCGGAGTACCGCAGCACCGTTGCCCGCCCGCACCCGCTGTTCATCGGCTTTGTGCAGGCGGCCACCAAGGCGGCGGTGAGCAAGAGCGAGAAGGCGGAAGCGTAGGAGGAGGGCGCATGTGCGGAGGGGGACAGTGCCAACACCCTCTAACGTTCCACGCTCACCCGCACCACCACCGGTGCCTTCTCCCCCACCTGCGCACGCAATAGGTAATGGCCATCGGCAAGCCCCGTGGCATCCACGGGCATCCTGTCGGCAATGGCCGAGGTAGTGCTCTTGCGTACCACACGGCCTTGAACATCCAGCCATTCCAGCGAAACAGGACCTGTTGCACCGGAAAGGCGCAGCTCGCCGGCGCCGGCCAATGGGTTTGGTTGCACAATGGCCAATCGATTGGAGGTTGGATCACGGACTCCCATCGGCCCCAAGGGCGGCGGGTCATTGTAACGCTTGATGAAGGAGGGAAGCATACGGGGACCAGTGGAAGCAAGAAAATCGTCATGCGCATAGTCGCATTGTGGGCAGGGAAGGTCCGGTTCGTTGATCACGCCCATGCTCGGCACGTAATGGCTCACATAGATCCGGCCATTGGGAGCGTGGCTGAGGATATTGGTGCTAATACCGCTCAGCCCGCTTACCACATAGTTGTCCATAAGAAAAGGCGAGAGGTTAGGGTCGGCCGCCTCCAGGTCGTACTGATACAGCTCATGCGTGATCACCGGGTTCGCGTAGAACCACCGCATAACATACAGGAACCTCCCGGAAGGGCTGAACTCCACCCCATCCATCCGGGCAGGTGCGTCCAGAGTGAGTTGGTGCTGTATTACACCCGCTGCCGGGTCGAACGAGAGGACCTCGGTGATGCTGGGTGCCACCGTAGGCTCCGTGAAGCCGAGCGTTTCAGATACGGAGACGAAGCGGGTACCATCGACGGTCGGTATCAGCTTGCCCCAGTTGAAGTCCGGCGGCATCACTGCACCGGCGGTGCTGACCACCGGTGTCGACGAAAGGCCAGCACTGGTGACCTGGTAGGCGTGGTACTCGTTTGTGCCTTCCATCTGGGCAACGAACCAATAATCCATGCCATTGTCATGGGGAATCACCATGCGTTTGCGGGAAGCACCGGTCATGAACCATGCATACTCGCTGCTCAGCACTTGCGGGGGATCCGTGGCGTTGCCTACGAAAACCTCCAGAACGCCAAAGCGCTTGGCCTCCACACCGGGAATCCTGTTCCAAGCGATCAGGTAGGCGCGGTCCACATCGCCGGGCTTGGGGATGAAGATTGCACCCGGCGTGACCGATTCTCCGAAGGTCCCATCAAAGGAGGGATTGCCTGCGATGAGCTGGTGATCTGCGCTCCGTACTCCGACAGTTGATGATGGACTGCCATTGCCATCAATGAAATAAAGGAGCAGATTCCCGGCGGTATCACTCAGGCTGGCCGCGGGACAGAAATAGGGGGAGGGGGGCAGGTTCACGGGAACTCCACTGGCAAAGGAGAGCCAGTAGCTGCACCAGAGCCAGTTCGCATTGCGCAATT
>DDRC01000062.1:24691-26611 GCA_002342985.1 Flavobacteriales bacterium UBA2426 | reverse complement strand
GACAACCAGGTGAACGCGAACCGCATGGACTGGACCGCTGCCCACCCCACGGTGCGCAACGCATCATGCCGCAGCGGGAAGTTGGCGCCGCGCACCGCATTGCCCGGCGCCGCGGCCATGAGGAAGGCCGCAGCGAGCACGGCGAGCAGCACGGCGGCCAGCGGAAGCGGAACCGCGCGCTGGCGCCGCCAGGCAAGGCCGAGCAGGGCAGCGTGGCCCGCGGCCATGACCATCATGTGCAGCTCACTGCATCCTGATGCGACCACCGCCAGCAGGCCAACCGCAGCCGTGGCTGCCCAGCCGAGCCGCCAATGACGGCGCGCGCTGCGGATCCATGCCGCCGCCACGAGCAACGACAGCGCTCCGGGCAGCAGGTAGCTGACCGCCCCGGTGTACCAGTACAGGCCCTCGGAGAGGTCGGGCATGAGGTGCAGGTAGAGCAGCAGCAGCCCCCCGGCGAGCAGCGCCTGGTCGCCCCTGCGCAGGGCGGTGCCGCACGCAGCGACCAATGCCCAGAGGCCGCCGTAGGTGAGGCCGAGCAGCACGAGCGGCACCCCACGGTAGAGGGCGAGGCCGGGATCGATGCCGAGCACCAGCGGGCTGCGCAGCACCAGGATGTTGGAGAACCACCGCCCGTTCCAATGCCGGTACTCGTCCAAGAGCCTGGGCAGGAGGTCCGTCCGCATGCCCACGGCCGCGTAACTGAAGTCATCGGCGAAGGGATGGACCAAGGCGCTGAGGGCCACGTAGCGCGACAGCGCGGCGAGGAGCAGTGCGGCGAGGGCGATGCGGGCTGCGGGCCTCATCCCTCAAAGATGCGGACGCCGCCTACTGGCCCACGCGCTCCGACACGCGGTACTGGTTGCGCTCGGGGCTGTAGCGGTGAACCAGCTCCGCCACGAAGCCCATGGTGAAGAGCTGAACGCCGATGACCATGGCCGTGAGGGCCACATAGAAGAGCCCTTGATCGGACACCCGGGGCGCCAGCTGCTTGAGCACGTAAAGGTGCCAGAGCTTCTCACCCACCACCCAGGCCGCGCTCAGGAAGCCCACCACGAACATGAAGGTGCCCACCGACCCGAAGAAGTGCATGGGCTTGCGGCCGAAGCGGAACACGAAGGTGATCGTGAGCAGATCGAGGAACCCGTTGATGAAGCGGTCGAAGCCGAACTTGGTCCGGCCGAAGCGCCGAGGATGGTGCTTCACCACCTTCTCGCCGATGCGCCGGAACCCCTCCTTCTTGGCGATGAAGGGAATGTAGCGATGCATCTCGCCGTAGACCTCGATGCTCTTGACGACCTCCTTCCGGTAGGCCTTCAGCCCGCAGTTGAAATCGTGGAGCATCACCCCGCTCACCCGCCGGGTGGTCCAGTTGAAGAGCTTGGTGGGCAGGGTCTTCGTCAGCGGATCGTAGCGCTTCCTCTTCCACCCGCTCACCAGGTCGAAGCCCTCCTGCCGCACCATGCGGTAGAGCTCGGGCACCTCATCCGGGTCGTCCTGGAGGTCGGCATCCATGGTGATCACCACATCGCCCTGCGCCGCGATGAACCCTTCGTTCAGGGCCGGGCTCTTGCCGAAGTTGCGGCCGAAGCGGATGCCCTTCACGCGCCCATCGGCCGCGGAGGCCTTCACGATCTCCGACCAGGACCCATCCGTGCTGCCGTCATCGACCAGGATCACCTCATAGGCCACCCCCATGGACCGCAGCACCTGATGCAGCCGCTCGATCAGCAGGGGCAGCGACTCGCGCTCATTCAGCAGCGGAACGACGATGGAGATGTCCACGGCGCAAGGTTACGCCACGGCCCGCACGTGGCCGCTGGCTCATAGCGCCTTGCGGTAGATGCGGTAGCGCTTCCAGACGGTGGCGCCGAGCCGCTCCAGCTCGCCGCGCATCCGGTGGTTCGTCTCCAGCACCAG
>DDRC01000062.1:806-24511 GCA_002342985.1 Flavobacteriales bacterium UBA2426 | reverse complement strand
AGGCCGCGGCCTTGCAGTTCGGGGCGCACGGCGCCGAGGAAGAGGTCGAGCTGCCGGGCGGTGCGCATGGCCCTGAGTATATGCCACCACCCGAACGGGAAGAGCCGCCCACCGCTGCGCCGGATGCCCTCGCTGAAGTCGGGCATGGCCACGACGAAGGCTGCGGGATCGCCCTGCTCATCCACCACCACGTGCACGAAGGCCGGATCGAGCACCGGCATGTAGTGCGCCGCCAGCTTCCGCATCTCGGCCTCCGTCATGGGCCTGAAGCCAAGCAGCCCCTCGTATGCCGCATTCACCAGCCGGAGCACAGGAAGGATGAAGGGCTTGATCTGGCTGCGCCGCTCGAAGCGCACCAGGCGGTAGCGCCCCTGTGCCAGCACCCGGTCCGCGATGCGCCGATACGCTTCAGGCAAGGCTGCGGGGATATCGAGCCGGTAAGACACCGCATCCAGGTGCTTGGCGTACCCGTTGCCCTCCACCAAGGGAGGCAGCCAGGCCGGATTGGACGGCGTAGCGAGCACCGGCAGGTGCTCGAAGCCCTCCACCTGAAGGCCTTGGGGGTCCTTGTCGCTCAGCCCGAAAGGTCCCAGGACGTGGGTCATGCCCTCGGCGGCGGCCCAGCCCTCCACGGCCCGCAGCAGCAAGCGAACCGCATCGGGGTCCCGCCGGCAATCCAGCTGGTAGAAGCGGCCTTCACGGACACCCTCCCGAGCATTGTAGTCCGGGCGGATGATTCCCATCACGCGCCCAACCGGGCGGTCACCCTCCCAAGCGAGGAAGCGCACGGCGCGGCAGGCGGACAGCGACGGATTGCGGGCTTCGTCATGGAAGGCCGCCTCATCGCTCCGGAGCGCCGGCACGCAGTTGGGGCGGTCATTCACGGCCAGCGGCAGCCGCAGGTAGCGGCGCAGGTCAGCGGCTGTGCGAACGGGCTCGATCCGGAGGCTCATCCCAGCCGAAGATGCGGAATGCGGTCATAATCCCCTCCATAAAGGAATCCCATGGCAGCCGTGCTCTGTGCGTGACGACCGGTTGGATTTTACGCGGACGTTACTAACCTTGCCGTACCGGTGCGCTATCCGACCCGGAGCTACCAGAATCCGCTAACCCCATAACCGAATGATGAAACGCTTACTCCCCTCCATCGCCGCCTGCGTGGCAGGACTCGCCCTGCATGCCCAGGTGACCGTTTACGTGCAGCAGCCGGCCTCCTTGGAAGGCCCGCTGGAATTCACTTGGGCGCAATGGGGTCAGACCCCGGACCTCAACGACCCGATGAACAACATCGTGGGCACCGCCTGCTATGTGGATGATGGCACTGAGGCCGACTCCTTGGGCTGCAATGCCTTGGTCAATGGCACGGACATCAACGGCAAGATCGCGGTGATCTACCGCGGCGCCTGCGAGTTCGGCGCCAAGAGCCTGAATGCCCAGACGGCCGGTGCCATCGCGGTGATGATCATCAACAACCAGCCCGGGGCGCCTGTGGCCATGGGCGCCGGGGCCGTTGGCGCCGATGTCACCATCCCAGTGGTGATGATCAGCCAGGATGCCGGCGCGCAGCTGCGCGATGCCATCCTCACCTGCAATGACCTGGAGGTCTTCATCGGCAGCCAGCAGAACTACTACCAGTACAATCTGGGCTTCGACGGGGATGACATCCTGGTGCCGCGCACCGGGGCCATCCACCCGGTGATCCACAGCAGCGCCAGCGAGTACTTCGTGAGCCTCGGCGCCAACATCCACAACTACGGCGCCCAGCCCATGGATGGCGCACGCGTGCGCTGCGTGATCACCCAGGAGCCTGGCGGCACGGAGGTCTACAACCAGGTCTCCCCCGGCGCCACGATCAACAGCGGCGACTCGCTCTACGTGACCCTGCCGGACTTCAGCCAGGCCAGCTACAGCGGTTCCTACACCATCACTTACTCCCTGGAGGGCGATGTGGCCGATGACTTCCCGCAGAACAACAGCCTCGCGCTCACGCTCGGCACCGCCGGAGACAAGTTCACCTACGCGCCCATCAACCCTGCGACGCTCGACATCGTGAGCAATACGCATGTCGTGCCCGCCAACAACGTCGACGGCTGGCGTTCCTGCATCCACTTCAGCGACCCGAACGGCTCGCGCCTGGCCGCTGCCGGCTTCTGGTTCACGGCTTCCGCGGCAGCCGACCAGGTGCTCACCGACGAGATCGTGGACGGAACCCTGTACGAGTGGACCGGCACGGTGACCAGCCCCATCACGCTGCCCACCAACGCCGACATCCTGTCGCTCGCAGCCGGCACCTACACCTTCACCAGCGACCTGCGCAACACGCCCATCTATGTGCCCTTCTCCGATGTGGTGACCCTGCAGGACAACGTGCGCTACCTGCTCTGCCTGGACTCCTACAGCGGCATCGTCTGGCACGGGTGGAACAGCAGCCTGAACTACGACCGTGTGTCGGAGATCACCAACGAGCCTGTATCGATGATCCGCGATGCCGCCACTTGGTACAATGGCTTCACCGGCCTGGCCGGCGCGCCCTCGCACGCCATCCACGCCGTGGAGGCGAGCACCATCGGCATGGATGAGGCCGCCAAGCCCCTGGAGGTGACGCCCTATCCCAACCCCACGGCCAACTGGCTCCGCATCCCGCTGAAGGGTGTCACCGGAAAGGTGAGCGTGCGTGCCTTCGATGCCAAGGGCGCCCGGGTGCTGGAGCGCACCGCGAATGTCGGCGGCGACAGCGTGCTCACGCTGGATATGGCCGGCCTCGCCAACGGCACCTACCTGTTCCGCCTCGACACGGAAGGCGGCCGTACGAGCGAATTCCGCGTGCAGGTGAACAAGTAGGCGACCAGAAGCCACCGGCATGCATGGAACGGCCGCCCCGATCAGGGCGGCCGTTCCTGCTTCCGCCCCCTGCCCCATCTTTGAGCGCACAATCCCCGACCATGCCCAGCTTCGACATCCTCAGCAAGGTGGACATCCAGATGCTCGACAACGCCGTGAACGTGGTGAAGCGCGAGATCGACACCCGGTACGACCTGCGCGGCACCAGCAGCACGGTGGAACTCGACAAGAAGGCGCTCACCATCAAGGTGAGCACCGAAGACCATATGAAGCTCGACGCCATCGTCGATATCCTGCTGGAGCGCAGCGGCAAGCAGAAGGTGGACGTGCGCAGCTACGACCTGAAGGAAGAGCCCGTGCCGAGCGGCAAGACGCTCTACCGCATCATCAAGGTGAAGCAGGGCATCGAGCGCGAGACCGCCAAGAAGATCACCAAGGCCATCAAGGACAGCGGGCTCAAGGTGCAGCCGCAGATCATGGATGACATGATCCGCGTGACGGGCAAGAAGATCGATGACCTGCAGGCCGTGATGGCCCTCTGCCGTCAGCAGGACTTCGAGATCCCGCTGCAGTTCGAGAACATGAAAAGCTGAGCCCGGGCAGCGCGCGATGCCCGATGCGCGTCATGGGTATAACCCCTTCACAGATGAAGCGCTCAGTACTATCCGCCGTCGCAGCCCTGCTCATCGGACTCGCCCAAGGGCAGACCTACTTCTACATCGACCAGATCGCGGTGGCACCCGACCCGGCGACCACGGCGGATGAGGTGGAGCTGCAGCTCATCGGGAACCTGAGCAGCACGGGCTCCTACATCGTGTCCGCCCAGGCCAGCGTAACGGCCTCACTCATCTCGATCACCCTGGTGGCTGCCAGCACCGGAGGGCTCACCGTCCTGGTGCCGCATACGGAGGCGATCAGCCTGGGGCAGCTGCCCGCCGGCACCTACAGCATCGAATTCACGTCCGGCTCATCCGGCATCCTGGATTCTGCGCCTGCACAGCAGCACGCCTTCACTGTGGCGGAAAGTGGCAGCCCCTGCGACCAACTGGATGTCCTTTCCGTCCATTGGGCGCCCTTCTCGGACACTGCCCTGGTCGTGAACGTGGTGAACAATTCCACAACGCTCTTCGATTACCCGAACTTCATCCTCCTGGGCACTACGGGCGATACCCTGGCGAAGGAAACCGTGAGCGCCTTCGGCCTGTCCGGTGAGAGCTGGCACGTGCTGAGGCTGCAGGATGGAGTCTCCTTCGACGAGCCCATTTTGAATGGCACCTTGGAGCTCTGGACGGAGTTCACCACCAACCTGGCGTGCAGTTGGAACCTGGAGGATGTCCCACTCTGCCTTCCGCCTCCCTGTGCGTCCATCACGCTCACCTTGGGCAACTTCGGGGGCATGCTGGTCACCGGCGACTTCGCATGGACCTTGACGGACGCCTCGATCTCCGCGCCCATCGCCACTGGCACGTTCACGCTGGACCTCAACAACCAATACACGGAGGTCGCTCAGTGCCTATCCCCCGGGCAGTACGGCTTGTCGGTCACGCCCTTGGGGCCGCCCCTACCCGGAGGCAACCTGGTCTATGGCGTTGCGGGTCAGGGCGGCGTCGCAGGACCCTCGCAAACCGTGAGTTGGGGGCCGCCCGTGATCATGCTGTTCAGCTTCTATGCTCCCTGCGTGGAAGGCGGCACGGGGATGCCGGATGCCCCCCTCCGCCACTGGACGGTCATCGAACTGGATGGGGAGATCCTGGTCCGCAATCCTGAAGGCCGACCCGTTGGTGCAGTGGAGGTGCTCGATGCCATGGGCCGGACTGTCGCCGCGGCCAGCACGCGTTCGAGTGAGCTCCGCCTGCCCTGCAATGCACAGGGCCTCCTGCTCGTGCGTGCCGGTGGACGCGCTTGGAAGGTGGTGCGGTGAAACGGCGGAACCCGCCTTACGGGGCGGGTTCCTGTACGATTCCGGTCTCCCTGCTTACGGGCTTGGAAGGGAGCTTCTAACGCCGATGGGCCTCGCTCCTTGTGACCGGCTATTCCTTCGGTCCCTTACCGGACCTGACTGTGTAACGCCGATCCCGTGCCGAATGTTGCATGGTCATCACAACTGGAACTCCTGCAGCACCCTGCCGCCATCCTTCAGCGTGCGCTCCTCGAAGCGGACCAGTCCCGTGACGGACACCAGCATCACCGTGGAACAGCGGGTGCCGTAGCCCGGCAGGTCGATACGTATGGAGCTGAGGGCCCGTTCACGATCAATGCCGAGGCCGGTTTCGGGGAGCTGATGGTCCGCTGCGGGCCGTGCATCCTGAAGAAGCCTGAACATGGCCTCGGGGTCAGGCCTGTCGGAAAGGACCATGCGCTCCATGGACTGCTTGGCACGCACCACCTTCGGCCAGGGTGTATTCAGCAGCGCGTTGCTGAGCCCATGGATCCCGGGCTGCAGCACGCGGTCCTCGCCGGTGATGTTCGACCGGTACCGCAGGGCCTCGATCGGCCCGTGCAACAGGTTATAGCCCTCCCTCGCCACCGGATCCGCTTCAGGCTCCGCCAGGAGCGCATCGCGCACCAGCAGGCCGCGCGAGGGGCCCGCAATCGGCGGCCTCCGGAGGTCCCGATGGTTCGTCAGGGCAGCGAACCGCCCGGACAGGGTGATTCCCATCCAAGTGCCGAGCGCCCGCCGATCACGGCCGGCGAGCACCATGGGAAGATCGGGCCAGAAGTGCGCGGGATCAGCCTCTCGGGAAAGGAACTCATCCCGGTTGGCCGCCACGATCAGGGGAAAGCGCGCATGGACCTTGTATGCCAGCGCGATCAGGCACATGCCGCAAAGCTACCGCGCCCCCTCCCCGCTTCACATCACGGCTTCGCCCCGCAGGAACATGACGAAGATGAACGTCATGAGGAAGTGATGGAACAGCAGCATCGCCGTCACCAGCGTGAGGATCTGCTTGCCGCCACGGGAGAGCTCCGGGAAGAGCTTCTTGTTGTTCATGGCGATGATGGGCAGGGGGATCGTCGCCAGCAGGAAGGTGATGGCCAGAGTCTTGAAGAGCACCACATTATCCATCAGCCCGAAGAATAGGTGGGCATAGTAGAAGATGAAGCCCAGCGTGGACAGGACGCCCAGCCGGATGAAGAGGCGCGCTTCTGCTACCATTCTCTCTTTGTTATCCATGGATAGAGACGCAAGCCTGAAACGGGGTTGCGTCCCTGCGGGTTTCAGAATTACGAACAGTGCCGCTCAGCGCCAAGGGCGTCCGCTGCGATAGAGTCCGGCCATCGCAAGGACTAGCCCGCCAGCCAGCCATGGCCAGGGATAGGGACCGGGTATGTATGTCCCGCCATC
Source organism: Flavobacteriales bacterium UBA2426 (assembly GCA_002342985.1). GTDB lineage: Bacteria > Bacteroidota > Bacteroidia > Flavobacteriales_F > PHOS-HE28 > PHOS-HE28. Next base: position 18,324 of record DDRC01000062.1, on the reverse strand, counting down.
GAGCAGCGCACGCGCACCATCCGCCCCGATGGAGGATGCGCTCGTCAAGGCGTCCACGCCATCCGTGCGCATCAGCGGATCGATTGTGAAGGAGATCACCATCAGCACCGCGCCCGCTATCAGAAGCGCCCAGGAACGCCCATCGATGCGGTAGTCCGCCGCCCTTGAGCGTCCCCTGAGGATCACCAGCGCCAGCAGGATCAGGCCCAAGGAGATGACACAGGGAGCCCACACCGGCCCCACCCAGGGCACCGGTATCAGGAAGAGCAGGTCGGGGGTCGACAGGCTCGATGGCCAATCCAGCAGGACCTTCAGCCATGCGTAGTAGAAGAGGTCCCAGAGGCCGAAACCGTAGCAGAACCAGGCGAAGCGCTCCAGCGCTGACCGTGCGATCAGCGCAGCCGGCGCCAGCAGCATGAGCAGGGTGGCCGCCTCGCGCCACACCTCGGTGGCGATCAGCGGAGGGGCCATGGGGACCAAGGGGAAGGCGAAGCCCTGCGGGTAGTGCAGCGCGCGCAGGTAAACCACGACGGCGCTCTCCAAATAGGCCATCGCGATGAAGAAGGCGCTCATCCAGGCGAACGCGCGGCGGATGTCAGCTCTCATGGGTCAGTATGATATCGGCGACGATGCCCCGGTGATCGCTGCCGGCCACCTCGAAGGTGCTCAGCGCTGCCGGTTCGACGGGGCCCCGAAGCAGCACGTGGTCGATGGGGATCAGGGCCAGCGGACCAAACGACGGCCAGGTGATATCCAGCGGCGTGCTGGCGGGTCGCCCACCGGAGGCCCTGCACAGCCTTCGGTAGGCATCGTCCCAGTGCACGGTATTCAGATCACCGATCACGAGCATGGGATGGTCGCTGGCGCCCATCTCCCGGGCCAGCCACCTCAGCTGCGCGTTCCGCCGGCGAAAATCCATAAGGCTGGTGGGCGAGGCGGCATGCGCCGCGCAGATGCGCACCGTTCCGCCGTCGGTCTCCGCATCGGCAAGGATGAAGGGTGTCCCTTCCACCTCCGCCACGCGGATGGCGCCGATCGGAAACCTGCTGAACAGCGCGATGCCATAGCAGTCCTCGCGGGGTACGGCCCTGCGGTACGGGTAGCGCACCGCCAGCCCCTCCTCCAGCGCAGCGGCCCAGATCGCGTTCACCTCCTGGAAGGCGATGACATCAGCGTCCGTCGCAACGGCCGAACGCACCGCATCCGAGCGCCGGCCGTTCACCTGCCACAGGTTCATCGTGGCCACCCGAAGGCCCGAGCCGCCATCCTTGCCCACCGGATCCGGGACAGGCACACGCAACGGTGCAGCCACCAGCGCCGCTGCGATGAAGCCGGATGCGCTCCACCACCATCGACCGCGCGCCATGGCCAACGCCGCAAGCCCAAGGAAGAGCACCGCCCACCACGGCAGGAAAGCCCGTGCCAGCATGGCGGGGAAGGAATCCGGCGCAAAGGCGAGACCGCACCCCGCCGCGAGCGTGAGCGTGACGAGCTTCAGCTGATGCATCCCGCTCATGATGGCTCCATGGAAGGTGCGCCGGTGGCCGGACGCGCGGCCATGCGACGGATTCGCCGCAGGGCGAGCCAGAGCGGCACCGCTCCGATCGCCCCGAACGAGGCATCCACGCAGCGCCAGAAAAAGGGAATGCCGCGAACCGGCGCCCATGCGAAGGCCAGCACGATCACCAGCGCGCAGCACCATAGGCCCCACTCCACCACCCAGCGATTGCGCACCGGATCGCGCCACGGGCCGATGAAGGCGAGTGCGATCGCCGCATGCGCGAAGGCCAGCCAGTCGGTTCCGTAGAACAGTACCGGGTATGCTGCATCCACATGGGCCACGGCAGCTGCGGCATGCGATGCCCATTGATGCCATGCGCCCCCCGCCGGTTCCGTGAACTCGACGAGCCACTCCGTGAGCGTCACCAACGGCACGGCGGTGATGCCGCTCAGCACCAGGGCCACCATGAAGAAGGTCAGCCAGACGCGTATGCAACGGAGGTCGCTCATAGTGCTGCGGATTGAGCGATGCGATCCAGCCCCGCCCTGGTGCGCGCATCGGCCCAGGTCCACTCCTGCCAGCGTTGACCGGCCTGGCGCGCAAGGAAGGCATCGCGCTTGCCATCAAGCAGGGCACGGAAGGCCAGCGGATCGAGGTGGTCTACCCAGCGCACGCGGTTGTGGCGATGCCGCTCCATCTGCTGCTCCACCAGGTCGATGTTGGCGTAGAGCAGCGGCAGCACCTTGTCGCTCATCGCGAGGTAGTTGTCGATGTCGATCTCGCCGGGATTGCCATGGCCCAGGTTCACGCGTACGATGAAGCCATCCCAATCGACCGTGGTGAGGCCCACGAGCAGCGCGAAGGCCGCCCACGCATTCACACGCACCAGGTAGTACAGCGAACGGCGCTGCTTCACCTTGACGAACAAGGTGACCAGCCCCACGAGCACGAGCGCGAGGAACACGATGACGCCGATGCGCTTGTAGGCGAGACCGTGGAAGCTGATGTAGTGCCAGTTCCGCAGGAACACCGACACCGCGAGGACGCCGTTCTGGACCACCCAGAGCAAGGCCAGGCGCTTCAGCCAGGCACTGCGCCAGTAGAAGTTCTGGTTGCCACGGAAGAACCAGAGCACCACCGCGATGCTGAGCAGGATGCTGAAGATGAGCGCATAGGTGCCTTCATGCACGAACTGCTTCAGGCTGAAGCCCTCAGGCACCTCGAAGCCGAACCAGACCCAATCGACATCGATGATGTTGACCACCAGGAGAAGGGCGTTCACGAGCGCCAGCAGCACCACCCCGCGGCGACGCTCCCGCTCCAGCGGGTTCATGTCCAGCGGCGCCCGCCAGTGCGGACGCTTCAGGCGCACGCGCCGCATGCCATCGCCCAGCCGCTGCTCCCATTGCGCCACCAGCCTGGGCGCGAAGCGGAACAGCAGCCCCGCGCACAAGAAGAGGCCGAAGAGGAAGAAGAGCGCGTGCGCGGTGACCACGAATTCGAGGAGCTCGGCGATCGCCTGCCAGATGCCATCGAGGAAGCCTGCGGTGAGGTGGTCGAACTTCGGATTGCCCACGCGATAGAGCTGGAAGAAGAGCGCGAGCACGAGCATGGGCACCACGCTCAACCGCGCCCAGCGCCATCCCGTGCGCGCAACGCCGCGCTTGGGCATGAGCTCGTTGGCTCCATCGAGCACGGCCATGGGCAGCGCCAGGTGATTCGAGATGGCCTGCACCGAAGCGAACGGCAAGCTCCGCAGCACAGGCTCATGCGCGAGGGCGCTGAACCACAGCACCGCCAGCACCGCCATGACCGGTGCGATAACGCTTCCGTGCACCACCGCCATCGCCGCGGCGACCAATGCCCCGGCCATGGCCCAGCGCGCCGGCTTCGACAGCCCTCCCCATCCGATACGATGCACGATGAGCATGACCACCAGCAGCGTGAACAGCAGCACGTTCAGACCGAGGCCCATCCGGAAGAACAGCCGGTCGAAGACGAGTGCCGACAGCAGCGCGATGATGATCGCCGCGCGGGCTTGGATCCAATTGGCGATGGCGTTCATGCGTTCAGGGTTTGGGGATGAGGCGTTCGATGGCATCGAGGTGGTCGCGGAAGGCACGGGCGCCACTGACGGTGGCCTTGTAGCTCGTGTTCGGCCGCTTGCCGATGAAGCGCTTGCGCACCTGCACGTACTTCAGATCCTCCAGGGCGGCGAGGTGGCTCGCGAGGTTGCCGTCAGTAACACCGAGCAGCTCCTTCAATTGCGTATGATCGACCCACTCGTTCACGACGAGCACGGCCATGATGCCCAGGCGCACCCGGCTCTCGAAGGACTTATTGAGCCGATCGATCATGCTTCAGCATTGCCGCGCTCGTGGCGCAGGTACATGAGCCCCCCATAGAAGATGTGCAGCACGCCGAAGCCGAGCGCCCAGAAGAGCAGTCCCGCATCGGCCCAGAAGGCGGCCACCACGCCGAGCACCGATTCGCTGAGGCCGAGCCACCGAATCTCGTCGAGCGTGTACTTGCTCGCGTTGATCAGCGCGAGGCCGTAGAAGACGAGGGTGGCCGCGGGCACCATCCCCACCGCGCCATGGACGATGAGCGCCAGCGAGAACAGGCCTCCGGCCACCAGGGGCAGGAAAAGGTTGAGGGCCATGCGGCGGGCGCTGGCACCCCACAGCCCCTGCCCCGTGCGCTTGCTGCGGCGCCAGGTGAACCATAGCGCGCCCAGCAGGGCCACCGCGAGCACGATGGCGGCATCGGCCATCAGGAAGTTCACATGGCCCCACCAGGCGCTCTGGCGATTGAGGACCCCTGCAGCCAAGGCCTCGCCGCCGTTGCCTTCGAAGCCGTGCGACCAGACCAGTGCCTGATGGTGCTCGCGCGCGACGAAGGCGCCCACCAGCGCCGCGGCGCCGGCGATGACGCCGCTGAGGCCGCTCAGGCTGAGGAATCGGGTGCTGCGGTCCATGAGGCCTCGGATGCGGGCCAACTCCTGCAGGGGATCGTGCTGAGTCATATGCAAAGTGCTTTGCGCTGCAAAGTAACGGGGCGTGCGCGCGATCCGTATGCGAGGCCCGAGGAAAAATCAATGGACGGCCAGGGCGGCCAGCACCACGCCCACCACCACGGCAGCGAAGCGGGCGGCGTTGAAGCGATGATCCGGCGCGCTCTCGAAGATGATGGTGGTGCCGATGTGCAGCAGCATGCCGATGGCCAGTCCGAGCATGCGGTGCAGGAAGTGGCCGTCCATCCAATCGCCAGCCAAGGTGCCCGCCGCGATGCCCAGGGGCGCCCCCAGCGCGAAGAGCACCAGCATGAGCCAACTGGCCGAACCCGGTACGCCGCTCTTGAGCAGCACCGTGGTCAGCGCGATGGCCATGGGCACTTTATGGAGCAGCACCCCAGCCAGGAAGGGCACGTTACCGGCCACGGCGGCATCGGCGAAGGGCATGCCTTCGGCGAAGGAATGCAGGAACAGGCTCGCCAGGGTGAGCCAGGGCAGCACCGCGCGTGCGCCATGGTGCGCATGCACATGGATGTGGCCGTGCTCGATGCCTTGGCTGAAGAACTCCAGGACCACCTGGAGGAGGAAGCCCCCCAGCACCCATGCACCGATCATCGCGCCCTCTTCCTCGTAGAGCTCCGGCAGCATGTGCAGGAACACCACGCTCACCAGGAAGGCGCCGCTGAAGCCCAGGAGCAGACGAAGCCATTTCTGGTCAGGGCTGCCTGCGCGCACGGCGGCACCGGCGATCATGGGCATGGCGAAGAAGAGCAGGGCGACGAGGAGGCTCATGCGGGTGGCTTTCGGCACCAAAGAACGAAACGCGGCGACCGGTCGGGGTCGAAGGGGGTGAGCAGCGGCCCATCGGTGCGGTCCTCGATGCGCAGGCCCGCACCGGTGGCCATGCCCTCGAGTACGGCAGGGCGCAGGGTCTGCACGCGCTCCTCGAACCGATGCACCGCCTCGCCATCCAGCACCTCGATGCGCTTCACGAGGACATCGGCCTGAAGGCACCTGGTGATGCGGAACCGGACGCCGCCCCGCTCAACCTCCTCGTGGGGCACGAGGTCGCGCAGGACGACATCCGTGTTCATGAAATCGAGGACGAAGCCCCCTCCGGGCACGAGCATGGCCGCCACGGCATCGAGCACGCGCTGGTCGTCCTCGAGCCGCTCGAAGTAGCCCAGGCTGGTGAACAGGCAGCAGATGGCCTCGAAACGCCTTCCGGCGATGGGCTCCCGCATATCGTGCACGAGGAATTCCGCCTGAGGCACTGCCGCACGGGCCTCGGCGATGCTCTCTTCGGAGAGGTCGCAACCGGTGACCTTGATGCCATGGGCGGCGAAATGACGGGCATGCCTGCCCCGCCCGCACGCAAGGTCCAATAGGCCGGCTCCCTCGGGCAGCCGCCACCGCCCCAGGATGGCTTCCACCCAGGCCTGGGCATCGGCGTCATCGCGATGCCCATAGAGCAGCTTGTAGTACGGGGTGCCGAACCAGTGCTTGAACCAGCCCATGGGGGATGATGGGCGGCGAAAGTAACCGGCCCGTGCCCGGCTCACACGCACGCGTGGAAAACTCCGGCCAGCTGCGGAAATCCGGGAATCGCAACGGAACTTGCTTTGTGTATGCCCCGCTAAGGGTTTCCCATGCCCGGACTGCTCGACCGCATCCATGACCTCTACGATGAACTGGAGCGCCGCCGGGTGATGCTCTCCTTCAAGGGAGGGCTCACCCCCGAGCTCATCACGGTGCTGCTGGCACTGGTGGAGCGCAAGCTGGACGGCATGGAGCCCGACCATAAGTCGCGCAAGCGCGTCTTCAATGTGGTGGTTGAGTGCCTTCAGAACCTCTACCACCACAACGGGCACCTGCGGCTCGATGACGGCGCTGTGCACACTACGAAGGAGCCCCATGGCGTGGTGATGATCGCCCGAACAGAGAGTGGCTATTCCGTGCTAACGGGCAACTTCATGGCCGGCTCGGAGGTGGAGCAGCTCAAGGGTCACCTCGACCGCATCAACTCACTCAATCCCGACGACCTCCGCGAATGGTACAGGGCGAAGCTCGCTGACGGCACGTACTCTAGCGCCGGCGGCGGAGGCCTTGGCATGATCGATATCGCGCGCCGCAGCGGCGGCAAGCTCGAGTACGCCTTCGTCCCCTATGACAAGGATAGCGCCTTCTTCAGCCTCAACGTGAACGTGAACACCTAGACAGGAACGCCATGGAACCGCTCCACCTCGAAGGATCGCCCAAGACCCCGTACGTGCATTTCGACCCCGCATCGGGCCTGCTGGAGCTGAAGGGCCGCTCCATCCCGGAGAACAGCATCGACTTCTACAAGCCGCTCATCGACTGGATCGACCGGTACAGCCGACAGCCCAGCGAGCGGACCGCGCTGCACGTGCAGCTCGAGTACTTCAACACGAGCTCCAGCAAGTGCATCCTGGATGTGTTCAAGCGGCTCGAGCCCATCCGCGCCGCGGGCAACGAGGTCACCGTGCTCTGGCACTACGAGGCGGATGACGAGGACATGCTCGAAGCCGGGGAGGACTATTCGGGGATCATCAACATCCCCTTCAAGATGATCCAGATCGCCGAGGTGAACGGCGATTAGCGGCCGAAGCGCTGCGGGAGCATCCGCAGCAGGCGAGGGAACAGCTCCCAATACAGCGCAGCGCACAGGGCCAGCACCATGGTCCAGATGACCAGGACGTTGCCCGCCAATGCGCTGAGGCGGAAGCCGAATGCCGGCTTCACGGGCGCATAGAAGTGGGCGCTCAGGAAGCCGCCCTCGGGCACCTCGTACACCGGGTCGCTCTTCCGGATGAGCGCGCCATCATCCTCCACGATCACGCGGAGGTCGTTCTTGTTCGTCACCACATCGGCCAGGCCGTCGTTCCGATAGCGGTCGAGCAGGTCGAAGTAGGCGGCGCGCGACTGCTCCGTGGCGGTCATCTCGGCGATCAACCGCTCCTTCCCCCGCTCGGCCTCCTTGTACGCCGACCGGTAGTGGTGCGTGAGCCGCCCGAGCGCCGCATCCACCTCATCCAGCACGGAAGCATCGCAGGATTCAGGCGTCAGCCGCTCCAACCCCTTCACGACGAAGCCTGCCAGGCGGCGCTCCTCCCGCCGCAGCTCATGGCGCAGAAGTTCCAGCGCCTCCTCCAACCCGACCCGCTCCTCGGGGGGGGCGGAAAGCAGCCGCCGGGCCTCGGCTGAGCGGTTCTGGAGTTCGGCCACCCAGAGGTCCTTCTTCCAATTGGCCGTCTTCATGCGCTGATCGAAGGCGTAGAAGTTCCGCTCATAGGGATTCTCCATGAACTGCGTGACGGCCAGTGCCTCGTAGGCCCACCGCGAGGCCATCACGTTGCCGATGAGGGGCACGCCCCGCTCCGACCCGAACCACGGGTGCAGCCGGTCGAACTTGACGATGATGCCGCTGAAGAGCAGCTGGGGGATGATCAGGACGGGGATCAGGATGTAGATGACCTTGGCGCTGTTGAAGCTCGCGCTCACATTCAGCCCGAGGGCATTGGCGAAGCAGCTGGTGGAGAAGAGCACGAGCCAATGCGCAGCGCCGAGCGCTTCGATTCCGAGCACCCGGTTGGCCACCAGCACGAACAGCCCGGTCTGGATGGCGGAGATGATGAAGAGGATGCCCAGCTTGCTGGCGAGGTAGCTCAGCCAGCTGAGGTCGAGGAATTTCTCCCGGGCTAGGATCTTGCGGTCGCGGATGATCTCCTCGGCGCTCACCGTGAGGCCCAGGAAGAGGGCCACGATGACGGCGATGAACAGGTACTGCGGGAGGTTCTCGTTCGTCCTGAAGACGTAGGAGCCGGTCTCCGCCGCCCCGTGGTACTTGAGGAAGAAGGACATGAAGAACGCAAGCGCCGGGGCCTCCAGCAGATTGATGAGCACATACTGCCGGTTGGCGAGCTTGCTCAGCAGGTCGCGCTGGAAATAGACCTTGAGCTGCCTGAGGCGGTCGGGGATGGCGAAGGTGCTGTGCGGCACGCTGCGCTCATCGGGCACCTGGGCCACGCGCACCTCCATCTGTGCGCGGAACACCTCATTCCATGCATCAGGGCTGATGCGGCGCTGGTCGGTCTCCTTGCCGTACTCGTCCACGAGGCGCGCCTCCAGGATATTGAAGATCTGCTCCGGGTTCACGTTGCCGCACGCACGGCACTGGCCCTGCTCACTGTCCACCTGCCCGGTCACCTTCTTGAAGTAGACCACGGCATCCACCGGATCGCCGTAGTACACCGGGTGTCCCTCCTGGTCCATGAGCAGGAGCCGATCGAACAGCTTGAAGATGTCCGAGCTGGGCTGGTGGATGACCACGAAGACGAGCCGACCTTTGAGGGCCAGCTCCTTGAGCAGGTCCATGATGTTCTCCGAGTCGCGCGAGCTCAGGCCGCTGGTGGGCTCGTCCACGAAGAGCACACTGGGCTCGCGGATGAGCTCCAGGGCGATGTTGAGCCGCTTGCGCTGCCCTCCGCTGATGGTCTTCTCCAGCGGGCTGCCCACCTTCAGGTCCTTGGTCTCGTAGAGGCCAAGGGTGTGCAGCATGCGCAGCGTGCGATCAGCCACCTGTTGGTCCGTGAGGTCGCCGAAGGAGAGCTTGGCATTGAAGAACAGGTTCTGGTAGACGGTCAGCTCCTCGATGAGCAGGTCGTCCTGGCTCACGTGGCCGATCACCCCGCGGATGCGGTCGCGCTCGGCGTGCACATCGATGCCGTTGATGGTGACACGCCCCCGGCTGGGCGCCAGATTGCCATTGAGCACGTTCAGCAGCGTGCTCTTGCCGCTGCCGCTGCCGCCCATGATCCCGATGAGCTTGCCCGAGGCCTCGGCCAGGTGCAGCTCGTGCAGGCCCACACGGCCGTTGGGGAAGGTGTACTCGATGGCGTCGGCCCGGAAGACGATGCGCGGCCGGCCCTGTTTGGCCATGAAGGCCTGGAGGATGTCGCTGTAGTAGATGGGCACCCCGCTGGGCGGTCGCACGCTGCTCCCGTTGCCGAGCACATAATGGCTGTCGCGCCCGATGCGCTGCCCGTTGAGCAGCACCTCGTCCCGGCCCTGATAGCGCATCACATACAGGTTCACGCTCGGCACGTGCAGCACGCGCACCTCCCCGTCGAGGCCATGGGCGTGCAGGTGCCTGGCCGCGCTGAGGGTGGTGGTGGCCGCTGCATCGATGTAGAGCAGGTGCTCCTCATCCAGGCGCTCCTGTGATTCCTGGCAGACGAAGGCGCGGCACCGCACGAAATCGGGCCGGGCGATGTTGAAGGTCTCTGCGACGGTGGCAACGAACTCCGACTCCTGCGGCGTCACCTCCCCATCGGCATGGATGAACTCGAGCAGATGGAGCAGCACGACGAACTTCTGGCGCTGTGTGAGTTCCTCGTTCACCTGCGTGCAGATCTTGAGGACCTTCACCGAGTTCAAGGAGGTCCGCTTGCGGCCCGTACGGCCCTGGGCCGCGCCGTGGAACGACTCCACGAAGGCCTGGTACCGGGCCATGTGCGCCGCCGCCGTCTCCGTGCTGAACTGCTTGCGCAGGAAGCGCTCCAGGATGGCGGCATTCTCAGGCCGCGCGCCCAGCGCCACCGCTTCGCCCTTGGCGATGATGGCGAACAGCTGCAACAGGGCCTTCAGGATCTTCTCACTCATGCGCACCGCCCCCTCGGCCCCGCTGATGGGGCCTGAAAAAGAGCGCCCCTCTTAACGGGAGGGGCGCCCAAAGGTTCCGGAACGCGCTACTTCTTGAAGCCGATCAGCATCACTGCACAGCCGCTGGCAGCCTTGCTGGGGTCGAGGTGGGCCTCCACGATCACATCCAGGGTGCTGGCGATGGACAGGTCCCAGAACGGCGCGTTGAAGTGGTCCTTGTTGGTGAACAGCAGGTTGCGCTTCTGGTCGTACACGCTGAAGAGCAGGATGCCATCCGACTCGCCGCTGCAGGCCGCCACCCGGTAGGTGGTGCCGCCGAAGAGCGTGAGCTGGAACTCGGCCACTTCATCGCCTTGGAGGAGTGCCCGATAGAACTGGCCATCGGGGATGTAGTTCGTCGTGATGTGCGCCTCGCAGCGCGAGGCGATGGGCTGGCAGAGGGTCTGGGCCTGCGCAGCGGCGCCGAAGGCCAGGAACGAGAGGGCGATCAATGTCCTGTTCATGGTCAGGCGAGGATCATGTTGCGGATGGCGGTGACCTTGGCGGCGATGGCAGCGGCCTGCTCCGCGGTCACCTCAACGGCGGTCTTGCTGTTGATGAAGGTGGTCTTGTTCGATGCGTCCGTCACGGGCGGCTCGAAGATGTACTCCACCTTGACGCCCTCCATGGCGCCGCGCAGGTCCTTCAATGCGGCCAACAGGGCGTCGGCCTGGCCTTCCGTGTTCGTGCCCTCCACCAGGGCCACGATCCCTTCAAGGGTGCCCTTCTGCTCCGCCATGCGGGTCATCAGCACCTGGTTGCCGATGGCTGCCGGGTCCGAGAGCGTCAAGTGCATGGATTCGATCCATCCGCCGGTGAGCACCCAGGCGCTCACATCGTGCGCCTCGTTCGCCTTGAGGTATTGGTCTGCTGCCCGGAACGCCACGCCGCTGAAGCGCAGCAGGCTGTCCTCGCTGCCCATATTGGCCTTGAAGCGTTCCACGAGGGCCTTGTCGAAGGCATTGCCGAGCTCCAGCTTGCCGCCCAGCTTCTCGATGGCCTGCAACGTGGCCAGCGAGCGCTGCCCATCGCGGTGGATAGTGGCGTAGGAGAGGTCCGCGCCGTAAACGCCCAAGAGCGTGGCCTGCGCCATGCGGGCCGTCACGGCATCCGCCTTCTCCAGCGGGGCCGCCAGTTGCTTCTGGTACTTCAGGCCGGCCTGGCGGATGGCCAGGGCGGTCTGCACGGGCGAGGGAACGCTGAAGTAGCGGCCACCGATGCCGATGACCTCCGACTCCTTCGGAGCCTGTTGCGTGCCAAGGGAATCAGTGCTCTGGGTATCGGCCTCCGTGCCGCCGCCGCCGCATGCGGCAAGGAGCATCATGAAGGCCAGTCCCGGGGCGAGGAGAACAGTGCGTTGACGTGCCATGCTGGACTGGGGTCGTGAGAGTTGCGGCATCGAAGGTAGACGGAGGGCCTTGCCTCCCCCGCCCTGCGCCGGCCCAGTTTTCAACACGGATGGGCTAGCGGGCGCCCCAGGTGCGCCACCGTGAGCCGTACAGCGCGTACCATAGGATGTAGAGGTAGAAGATGGCCAGGGGCCAGTAAGCCGCTTGCGCTCCGGCCACCGATGCGTCGCCCGCCATGGCGGTCCAGACCGGAAGGGCGAGCGCCCCACCCAGAATCGCCATGATGAGCAAGGCGGAACCCACCTTGAGGGAGGCCCCAACCCCATCGACGGCCAAGGGCCATATGGCGGGCCACATCAAGGCATTGCCGAGCCCCAGCAGCGCCACCATGATCACCGATACGGGCAGCAGCGCCATGCGCACCTCCAACGCTCCAAGGTCGACCAGCGGGAACAGGGCCATCTGCGCTGGGTCCACCGCCAGAATGCCCGCCACGCAGGCGAGGGCGACCACGGCCGATGCCGCCAGGGCGGTGCGCTGCCCGATGATGCGCGGCATGAGCGCGATGCCGATCACATAGCCGATGAGCATGGCCGCAAGCGTGGCACTGGTAAGCGTCTTGGCCACATCGAGCGGGGTGCCCAGCCGCTCGGCGTAGACCGCGATGCTGTCGCCGGCCAGCACCTCGGCCCAGACATATAGGAACAGCGCCAATACCCCCAACAGCAGCTGCGGATGCCGCAGGACCGACCCGCCTGCCCCCCCCTTCTCCTCTTCCAGCGGCGGCAGCGGAGAGAGCCGGATGAGCGCTGCGGCCAGGAGCAGGCCGATGCCGAGGACGGAATAGGGCATGACCACCAGGCCGGCCCGCTCATCGAGCAGGGCGTCGCGGGCCGGGCCTTCCAGCGTGGCGAGGTCGGACTTGAGCCGGTCCGCATCCACCAGGATGAGGCTGCCGAGGATGAAGGGAGCGATGATGCCGCCCACCTTGTTGCAGATGCCCATGATGCTGATGCGCCGGGCCGCGCTGGCGATGGGGCCCACTACCGTGACGTATGGATTGCTGGCGGTCTGCAGCAGGGCAAGGCCCGCCCCGATGGTGAAGAAGCCGGTGAGGAAGACGCCCGCCGAACGCATGCGCGCCGCCGGGATGAAAATGAAGGCACCGAGCGCCATCACGGCCAGGCCCAAGGCCATCCCGTTCTTCATGCCCGTGCGGCGAAGGACCATCGATGCGGGAAGCGCCATCACGAAGTAGGAGGCGTAGAACGCGAAGGGCACCACGATCGAGGCCTCGAAATCGGTGAGCTCGCAGGCGATGCGCATGAACGGAATCAGCGGGCCGTTGAGCCACGTGACGAAACCGAACAGGAAGAACAGCCCCCCGAGGATGAGGATGGCCATGCTGGTGCCTCTGCTGCCGCTCATGGGGCGGTGAAGCTAGAAGCCGCCTCGCACCTCAGCCCATGCGCCGTATCGCCGGCACCAACAGCCGGCTGTGCATGCCGGCTACCAGTTCAACGCCTTCTTGTAATAGCGGGGGAATTTGATCCGCTTGCGCATGGCCTGGTAGTAGCGGCTCCACAGCGGCGTGGAGAGGTCATAGGCATCGCCTTCCGCTCGGGTCGGCTTCCGGTCGTTGTCACTCTTCTTGCGTGCCATGAACATCAGACAACCGAGCGGCCCGGATTGTTGTCCGGCGACCGGCTTGGCCTGCGCACGCTTGCACTTCCATGACGCGGCGCCGTGCGCACCTTTGCCGGTACGCCATGCTCGCGGATGTCATCCTACCCCTCGCCGTACCGGGCCGCTTCACCTTCCGGATACCGGAGGGCGCAGCCGCGCTGCAGGTCGGCATGCGCGTGGCGGTGCCCTTCGGGCGAGGCGGCAAGCTCTATGGCGGAATCGTGCGCTCCTTGGGCGCGGAAGCACCGACCGGCGTGGCCCCGCGCGAGATCATCTCGGTGATCGACCAGGCCCCCATCGTCACCGAGCACCAACTGCGCCTCTGGGAGCGCATCGCCGACCATTACCTCTGCACGCTCGGCGAGGTGATGATCGCCGCGCTGCCCGGCCAGTTCGCGCTCAGCAGCGAGACGCGCATCACCGTGAACCCCTTCGTGCTCGAGGCGCCGAAGCGCACCGACCGCGCGGCCCTGCTCATCGATGCGCTGGTGCAGCGCGAGGCGCTCAGCATGCGCGAGGCCGGGGAGCTGCTCGGCCTCAAGGACCCCATGCCCGCCATCAAGCGCCTGCTGGACGAGGGCGTGGTGATCGTAGAGGAGGCGATGCCCGACGCCTGGAAGCCCAGAACGGTGGCCTACGTGCGGCTGGCCCCGGATGCCCGCAGCGAGGAGGCCCTCCACGGGTGGTTCGACCGGCTGGAGAAAAAGGCCCCGAAGCAGCTGGCCCTGCTCATGCGCTATGTAGAGCTGAGCCGCTGCATGAGCGATGCCCCCGTGGAGGTGCCGCGCGATAAGCTGCTCCACTTGAGCGGCTCCTCCGCAGCGGCCCTGAAGCCGTTGGTGGAGAAGGGGCTTTTCGAGCTGTATGCGCGCGAAGCCGGCATGCCCTCGCCCGAGGCCGCCAACCGGCCCGGTCCTCTGCTCTCCTCCGCGCAGAGGAAGGCCCTGGAGGCCGTGCAGGCCGCACTCCGCGAAAAGGATGTGGCCCTGCTGCGCGGCGTCACCTCATCGGGCAAGACCGAGCTCTACACCACCCTGATCGACGAGGCGGTGCGCGACGGCGGGCAGGTGCTTTACCTGCTGCCGGAGATCGCCCTCACCGCGCAGATCATCGAGCGGCTGCGCGCGCGCTTCGGCGAGCGAATCGCCGTATACCATTCGCGCATGGCGCCGCATGAGCGCGCTGACCTCTGGATCCGTATGGCGCAGCGCAAGGAGGCGCCGCCGATCATCGTGGGGGCGCGCTCTGCGCTCTTCCTCCCCTACCGCGACCTGCGCCTGGTGGTGGTGGATGAAGAGCACGACCCCAGCTACAAGCAGCACGAGCCGGCGCCCCGTTATCATGCGCGGGACATGGCCATCGTCCTGGCCGGCCTCCATGGTGCGAAAACGCTGCTCGGCAGCGCCACCCCCAGCCTTGAGAGCATGCAGAATGCGCGCTCCGGCAAGTACGGGTTTGCCGAACTCCTCACGCGGTTCGGTGATGTGGCCATGCCTGCGATCACCATCGTGGACCTGCGCGATGCCGCGCGCCGGAAGCAGATGCACGGGCACTTCAGCCAGGCGCTGATCGATGCGGTGTCCTCCGCCCTGGGCCGCCGCGAGCAGGCCATCCTCTTCCAGAACCGGCGCGGCTACGTGCCGGTATGGCAATGCGAAAGCTGCGCTTGGGTGCCCTACTGCGATCACTGCGACGTGAGCCTCACCTACCACAAGAAGCAGCACCAGCTGCGCTGCCATTACTGCGGAAGGAACTACCCGCCACCGGTGCAATGCGGGCAGTGCGGCAGCAACCGCCTGCGCATGATCGGATTCGGCACGGAGAAGATCGAGGAGGAGCTCGCCGAGCTCTTCCCCGAGGCGCGGATCGCCCGCATGGATCAGGATACCGTGCGCGGCCGACAGGCGCTCGACCGCATCCTCACCGGCTTCGCTCAGGGCGCCATCGACATCCTGGTGGGCACGCAGATGGTGACCAAGGGCCTCGACTTCGACCACGTGAGCACCGTGGGCATCCTCAGCGCCGACAGCCTGCTGCGCTTCCCCGACTTCCGCGCGCACGAGCGGGCCTTTCAGCTGATGGCCCAGGTCGCAGGGCGCTCGGGCCGGAGGGACAAGCCAGGGAACGTCATCATCCAGGCGTACGAAGCGCGCAACCCTGTGATCGAGCTCGTAACGCGCCACGATGTCGAAGGCTTCTTCAGCCGCGAGCTGGAACACCGCCGCGCGCACGGCTACCCCCCCTTCATGCGCCTGATGTCCCTTAGCCTGCGGCACCGCAGCGAAGAGCGCGTGGCTGCCACCGCGGCAGCGCTCGCACTGCTTCTTCGCGAGCGCCTCGATGAGCGCGTGCTGGGGCCTGACATCCCCGGTGTGGCCTTCGTGAAGGACCGTCACATCCGCAACCTGCTCATCAAACTGCGCCGCAGCGCGCATCGCGAGGAAAAGGACTTCGTCCGCGAAGCCATCGACCGCGTGTTCGCGCAGCCCGCGCACAGGGCCGTGCAACTGGTTGTGGATGTGGACCCCATGTGAGCTCAGCGCTCAAGGGCCACCAGCATGGCTCCTGGCCCGCCTTCATCCACCAGCTCCAGCACGATGACCGCCGCCGTCAGCGACGAGACATCGATCCATCCCTCAGCGATGCCGTCGCCCAGGGCTCCATCCATGATGGCGCGTCCATCCAAGGCCATGATCCGCCATGCCGCAGCACCCATCGCATCGCTGCGCTCGATGCGCACCCGCTCACGCGCAGGGTTCGGGCCCACCCTCCACCGACCTGCCGCCGCCTCCGCCAATCCGGTGCCCGAGCACGGCGTACGGTGGCTGTCGAGGAAGGCCTTCGCGCCCAGCAGCGCCGGGAAGGCGCAATCGCCGTGATCGAGCGCTGCACCCGCGCTCTGGCCCTGCACCTGCTGGGCGCCATTGGCCTGCATGGCGCTGATGGCCACCAGGCTGTTCTCGAAGAACACATGGTCATCGCCCTCGCAATAGACGAAGCGCGTGGGGCTGGCGGGCGCCCAGTCGTAGACATCGTTGTCGCGCAGCGCCTGGCGGAAGGGATGGTCCGGATCGTCGATGAAGGCCTGCAGCACCGAATCGATGATGATCTCGCTGGGCGCTGCGGGCATGATGTCATCCACGGCGCCTGATCCATTGCTGCCCTGGAAGAGCGGTGGCAGCAAGGTGGCCCAAGGCTCCTCGAAGATCTCATCCACCTCGCCGAAGAGACCCGGATACACGTAGCGGTACGAGAGGATCACATAAGGCAGGTAGTACGGGGCGGGGTATGGATCCGGCGAGACCATCACTTGGGCCTGCACACCGCTCACATCATAAGGTCCGCTGCAAGGGGCAGATGCCGTCACGTCGAACTCATCGGCATGCTCCTGCTGCAGCAGGCGATGGGTGGCCGCGCACGCATGGCCGCCCTGCGAATAGCCCGTGAGGAAGACCTGTCCGTTGAGCTGCACGCTGCGCTGAGCGCAGAATTCCCGTGCGGCACGCAGCATGTCCCGGCTGGCGGTGGCCTCCGATGCGGCGTGGATGTAGGGGTGCGGGCCGGGGCCGTCACCGAGTCCGAGGTAATCGGGCAGCACGGCCACGTAATCGTCGGCCGCGAGGTAGTAGCCCACCACCATCTCGGAGCTCAGGCGCGAAGGCACATCCTCCCGGTTGAGTATGGTGCCATGATGGTAGGCGGCGATGGCATGCTGGCAAGCGGACCCCACCGGCACCACCACCGCACCGCTCGCGATGGTGGGCTGCCCGAAGGGATCGACGGTGTGGTAGATGAGCCGGTGCGCCTCGATGGCGTAGTCGGCGCCCAGGATGCCCTCAGCAGCCAGCTCCGTCGGCGTGTAGGCGATCAGGAGCGAATCGCTGATGAGGGTCTGGGCCTGCAGCATGAAGGTGCCGATCGAGAAAGACAGGCCGAGGAGGGACCGGTGCATGGGCGGCGGGGTTTGCGCCGCTCAAGGTATCAGCCTCCGTGAGACCACGGGAGGGCTCCCGACTGCTTCACCAGCACCGGCCACGGCATCGCCTGCGGCGGTGGCGCCTCCAGGCGCACCTCCTCGCCCGTGAACGGATGCACGAACCGCAGGGTCCGGGCATGCAGCGCTATGCTCCGGTCCTTCTCGGCTCGGCGCGCGCCGTACTTCACATCGCCCTTGATGGGGTGCCCCCACGCCGCGAGCTGCGCGCGGATCTGGTGGAAGGCGCCGCCCTCGGGCATGCACTCCACGAG
>DDRC01000062.1:0-547 GCA_002342985.1 Flavobacteriales bacterium UBA2426 | reverse complement strand
TTACGACCGCCTTGTGCTTGCGCGCATCGTGCGCGAGGTGATGCCGCAGCTGCGCTTGCGACTCCTCCACACGACCCTCCACGATGGCCCAGTAACGCTTCTCCATCCTTCGCTCGCGGAAGAGCGCGTGCAGGGCGCTGGTCGCCCCGGAGCCGCGCGCAAGCAGCACCACGCCGCTCACGGGCCGGTCGATGCGGTGAGCGAGCTCCAGCCCGGGCTCCTTGCGCGCGCGCCGCAGCAGCGTGAGCAGGTCGGCATCACCGGTGGGGTCCGGCTGCACGGGCATGCCGGCGGGCTTGCTCACGGCAAGAAGCCATGAGTCACTAAAAAGAACCGGTATCCCGGAAGGGCCCATGATCCTGCGATTCCGGGTCAAACCCGGGAGGACAAATCAATACTGCTCCCTGGCACTGGGGAAGTCCTTGCTGCGCACATCGCGCACGTAGCCGCCCACGGCATCGCTGATCACCGTGTGCAGATCGGCGTAGCGCCGCAGGAAGCGCGGGTTGAACTCCTTGTTGATGCCGAGCATGTCGTGCAGCACCAG
>DDRC01000082.1:20136-36054 GCA_002342985.1 Flavobacteriales bacterium UBA2426 | reverse complement strand
CCTGGTGGACGAGTACCAGGACACGAACCTGGTGCAGTACCAGATCGTGAAGACGCTGGCCGCGCGCCACGAGAACCTCACCGTGGTGGGCGACGACAGCCAGAGCATCTACGCCTTCCGCGGCGCCAACATCCAGAACATCCTCAACTTCCGCAGCGACTACGAGGACCACAAGCTCTTCAAGCTCGAGCAGAACTACCGCAGCACGAAGACCATCGTGGGCGCGGCCAATTCGCTCATCGAGAAGAACAAGGACCAGATCAAGAAGACCATCTGGACCGACAACAGCGAGGGCGAGAAGATCCGCGTGCACCGCGCCCTCAGCGACAATGAGGAGGGCGCCTTCGTGGCCCACAGCATCTTCGAGACCAAGATGCAGAACCAGGTGCCGAACAAGGGCTTCGCCATCCTGTACCGCACCAACGCGCAGAGCCGCAGCATGGAGGAGGCGCTGCGCAAGCTCAACATCCCCTACCGCATCTACGGCGGCCTCAGCTTCTACCAGCGCAAGGAGATCAAGGACCTGATCAGCTACTTCCGCCTGGTGTGCAACCCGCGCGATGAGGAGGCCCTGAAGCGCGTGATCAACTACCCGACGCGCGGCATCGGTCAGACCACGGTGGATAAGCTGCTGGTGGCCTCGGCCGAGCGGCAGATGCCCGTCTGGGACGTGATCCTGAACCACCTGCAGGAACTCGACTTCCACGGCGGCACGCGCAAGGCCCTGGCCGATTTCGTGCTGATGATCCAGGCCTTCCAGTCTCAGCTGGCCACGCACAGCGCTGCGGTGCTGGGCGAGGAGATCGCGCGGCGCACGGGCATCCTGAAGGAGCTCTTCGCCGACAAGACGCCCGAGGGCGTGAGCCGCTACGAGAACATCCAGGAGCTGCTCGCCGGCATGAAGGAGTTCAGCGATGCACAGGCCGAGGGCATCGACGTGCCGCGCACGCTGAGCGACTTCCTCATCGACGTGGCGCTGCTCACGGACGCCGACAATGACGACCCCAACGACAACGACCGCGTGAGCCTGATGACCATACACGCGGCGAAGGGCCTGGAGTTCCCCTACGTGCACGTGGTGGGCCTCGAAGAAGAGCTCTTCCCGAACATGATGAGCGTGCAGAGCCGCGCCGACCTGGAAGAGGAGCGCCGCCTGTTCTATGTGGCCTTGACGCGTGCCGAGAAGCGCTGCACGCTGAGCTACGCCATGAGCCGCTACAAATGGGGCAACCTCACCGCCAGCGAGCCCAGCCGCTTCATCGACGAGATCGACCCGAAGTACCTGGAGATGCCGCGGCAGGCCGAACGGCCCGCGCTATTCGGCGGCTTCGACCGCAATACGCCTCCGTGGGCGCGCAAGTCGGCATCGGGGGACCGAGCCAGCGAGGAGCATTCGTCCAAACCGGTGTATGGCCGCGAACGCACCGCCCCCGGCATCGCGAAGGCGGCGCCCTATGCCAAGCCAACGCCACCCGCGCGCACGCCCGCTTCCACCGAACCGGAGCGCAAGAACCTGAAGCGCATCAGCGCCAGCGGCACGCCCCTGCAGGCCACCAGCACCCTGGGCGCCATGGCCACCGAGATCGCCGAGGGCCAGACCGTGGAGCACGAGCGCTTCGGTAAGGGCAAGGTGCTGAAAGTGGAAGGCACCCCGCCCGACCTCAAGGCCACGGTCTTCTTCCCCAGCGCCGGGCAGAAGCAACTACTGCTGCGCTTCGCGAAGCTGACGGTGGTGGAAGGCTGAGGCGGTCAGCGGCCGATGGCCCTGCGCCAGAGGGACCGGGCGCGGGACAGCGGGCGGCCGAGCAGATGCTCCGCGGCCACGCGCACCGCCGCCATGCGATTGAAGCGCAGCGGCCCGACGAGCCCGAATTCCAGGTTCAGGTCGATGCCGAAGCGCACACGCCCGCTGGCCAGGCGATTGAGCACATTGCCGCCGTGGATCAGCTGAAGCCAGAGCGGCTCCCTGGTCTCCACATCGCGGAGCAGGCCCGTATCCTGGGCCTGATGGTGCATCACATCGAGCACGGTCTTCAGCGCCCCCTCCTTCACCCGCTCGATCCGCGCGATGAACGGATTGCTCGGCTTGCGCAGGTCGACGGCCACGCCGCGGTCCATGTCGTACTGGATCCCGTTGAGGAAGTTGATGATCTCATCCTCCTGTCCATGGAACTCCGCACGCAGGCGCTCTACATAGGAGCGGTGGAAGGCGTCGTCGTTGTCGATGCGGCCGGTGATGACGTGGGTGTCGGAGGGGCCGAGCCGCTGGCGGACCTCCTGGCGGTAGCGCCGCACCTGCAGTTCGCCATCCTGCAGAAAGCACGGCGTGAAGGCCGGGAAGCGGCGCTGGATCTCCGCGATGCGCGTCAGGAAGGGCTGTGGCGTGCGGTGGCTGAAGAACACGAGCCAGGTGAAGTCCGGGTCGGTCTGCGCCATCAGGCTGGGCAGGCAGGTGCGCTCGAAGAGGTCGAACCGGCGCTGCAGCCAGGCCTCGGTGCCGGTGGGCGCGCCGGCCTTGTCCACCCGCTCGACGGCCTCCTTCAGCACGATGTTGAAGCGGGTGTTGATGAAGACCTGGGGCCGCATGGCGGCCAAAAGTAGCCGGGGCCGGGCGGCAGCCGCTGCGGCGGCTTTCCTACTTTCGCCCCTCGGCTGCCGCCGGCTTGCTGCCGTGGCGCCCGCTCCCGATCCCTGAACCGCTCCCCGATGAGCAGCATCCCGTTCGACTACAACACGCAGCGCCCGCGGCTGATCATCCCCGAGTACGGCCGTAACGTGCAGCGCATGGTGCAGCATTGCATGGACCTTGAGGACCGCGAGCAGCGCACGCGCGCGGCCAAAGCCATCATCCAGGTCATCGCCCGGCTGAACCCGCAGCTGCGCAACAGCGACACCTTCGAGCGAACGCTGTGGGACCACCTCCACATCATGAGCGAGTTCAAGCTGGATGTGGATGCCCCGTACCCCAAGCCCACGCCCGAGGAGCTCGACAGCAAGCCCGAGCGCGTGCCCTACCCGCAGTCGGAGATCAAATTCGGGCACTACGGCAAGATGGTGCAGCGCATGGCAGCGCAATGCGCGGCCATGGAGCCCGGCGAGAAGCGCGATGCCTATGCGCTGCTGATCGCCAACCTGATGAAGCGGCAGTTCCTGGCCTGGAACCGTGATACGGTGCCCGATGGCGTGATCCTGAAGGACCTGAGCGACCTGAGCGCGGGGAAGGTGCGCCCGGCCCCGGACGCCCAGCTGGCCCAGACCGCCGACCTGCTCCGCGCACAGCAGAGCGGTCCGCGCAACGAGGTGGATACGCGCAAGCGTCAAGGCGGCAAGAAGCGGCACCGCAACCGCCGGAAGAACCGTTTCTGAGGCCGGGGCGGGTTGCGCTGAAGCGCACCGCCGGACGCCAGCAACGGCGGGGAGCCACACCGCGCTGTTAGTACCGCGCCGACAGCGCACCACGCAGCCCGGGGCAGGCGTTGTTGCTTCGCGGCAACACGCATCACCATGCACAGCTTCCGAATCGAGGGCGGCCGACGGCTGAAGGGCGAACTGGTGCCGCAGGGCGCCAAGAACGAAGCCCTGCAGATCCTCTGCGCGGTGCTCCTCACCAGCGAGCCCATGACCATCCACAACATCCCCGACATCGTGGATGTGAACAAGCTCATCGAGCTGCTGCGCGCCATGGGCGTATCCGTGGAAAAGCTCGCTCCGGGCAGCTACCGGTTCCAGGCGAAGTCGGTGAACCTGGAGTTCTTCCTCGATCCGGAGTACAAGCGCATGGGGGGCAGCCTGCGCGGCAGCGTGATGGTGGCCGGTCCGGCCTTGGCGCGCTTCGGACGCGGCTACATCCCCAGCCCGGGCGGCGACAAGATCGGGCGGCGCCGGATGGATACGCACTTCACGGGCTTCGAGCGGCTGGGCGCCGAGATCCGGTACGATGCGAAGGAGGGCTTCTACCGCGCCGAGGCCAAGCAGCTCAAAGGCTGCTACATGCTGCTCGATGAGGCCAGCGTGACCGGCACGGCCAACATCATCATGGCCGCCGTGCTCGCCCAGGGGCGCACCACCATCTTCAACGCCGCCTGCGAGCCCTACATCCAGCAACTGTGCCATATGCTCGTCCGCATGGGCGCCCGCATCGAGGGCATCGGCAGCAACCTGCTGCGCATCGATGGCGTGCGGGAACTGGGCGGCACCGAGCACCGCATGCTGCCGGACATGATCGAGATCGGCTCCTTCATCGGGCTCGCGGCCATGACACGGAGCGAGATCACCATCAAGGACACCGGGTACGACCACCTGGGCATCATCCCCGATGTCTTCCGCCGCCTGGGCATCGTGGTGGTGCGCAAGGGCGACGATATCTACATCCCGGCCCAGGAGCACTACACCATCACCCGCTTCATCGACGGCAGCAACATGATCATCGCCGATGCGCCGTGGCCGGGCTTCACCCCCGACCTGCTCAGCATCGTGCTCGTCACCGCCACCCAGGCCAAGGGAAGCGTGCTCATCCACCAGAAGATGTTCGAGAGCCGCCTGTTCTTCACGGACAAGCTCATCGAGATGGGGGCTCAGATCACGCTGTGCGACCCGCACCGCGCGCTGGTCATCGGCCACGATTTCCAGATCCCGTTGCGCGCCATCCGCATGACCAGTCCCGACATCCGGGCCGGAGTCTCGCTGCTCATCGCCGCGCTCAGCGCCGAAGGCACCAGCACCATCGACAACATCGAGCAGATCCGCCGCGGCTACCAGGACATCGAGGGCCGGCTGAACGCCATCGGCGCCAAGATCGAGGTGGTGTGAGCACGGAGCCGGCGGCCCGCCCCCCCGGCTGCAGGGTCGCAGCCCGGGTAATGGCCTTCCCTCCTCCGGCACGACTTTGGCTGAAGAGCCGGCCCAACCATCCGCCTACCTTCGCCGCATGAATCCCCGTACGCTCATGTCCAAGATGCGCATCCTCACCATCGCCGCTGTGGCCCTGCTGGCCGTCTATGGCTTCACCGCCCGGAACCAGGCCTCCGAAGCCCCGCAATCGGGCAAGGCCAAAGTGGGCACCAGCATCGGCGACAAGGCGCCCGAGCTGGCCTTCCTCAATCCCGACAGCACCAAGGTGCTGAAGCTCTCCGAGCTGAAGGGCAAGTACGTGCTCATCGACTTCTGGGCCAGCTGGTGCCGCCCCTGCCGCATGGAGAACCCCAACGTGGTGGCCGCCTACCAGAAGTACAGCAAGGCCAAGTTCGCCGATGCCAAGGGCTTCGAGGTGTACAGCGTGAGCCTGGACCGCAGCCGCGAGCAGTGGAAGCAGGCCATTGCCCAGGACAACCTGGCCTGGAAGTACCACGTGAGCGACCTCAAGTTCTGGCAATCGCAGGGCGCCCAGCTCTACGGCGTGAGCTCCATCCCCATGAGCTTCCTGGTGGACCCGAACGGCATCATCATCGCCAAGAACCTGCGCGGCATGGCACTGCACCAGGAGTTGGACAAGCACGTGAAGAGCCTGTAAGGGGAGCCGCTCCTCTGCGCGGAAGCCCCCGGAAATCCCGGGGGCTTCTGCATTCCTACCGACCGGCGATTCTGCACGGGAGCCACTTCCCGGCCTCTTGGAAGGGACGAACCGTTGGATTAACGTTGTGGTGACCGAACGACCACACACCAAAGCCGCTTGCCCATGAGCCACCGTACCTCTCCCTTGCGCGTGATCCTGCTCCTCCTCATTGCCATGCTCACAGTACCGCTCAGCGCCCAGCGCAACTGCGGCAGCATGGAGTACCTGCAGCAGCAGATCCTGGCCGACCCCGATCGCGGCGAGTTCCTGCAATCCATCGACCAGCACGCCCACGACTGGGCCGCGGCCCACGGCGAGGAGGAGCGCGCGGTGGTCACCATCCCGGTGGTGTTCCATGTGGTGTGGCGCACCACCGCCGAGAACCTGAGCGACGCCCAGATCCAGGCCCAGCTCAATCAGCTCAATGCCGACTTCGCGCGCCTGAACAGCGATGCCAACCAGACGCCCAGCATCTTCACCGGCGTGGCCGCCAACACCGAGGTGCAGTTCTGCCTGGCGCAGCGCGACCCCAGCGGCAACCCCACCACGGGCATCGTGCGCCGCCAGACCACGGTGACCAGCTTCAGCAGCAACGACGCGGTGAAGTACACGGCCAACGGCGGCAGCAACGCCTGGCCGCGCGACAGCTACCTGAACATCTGGACCTGCAACCTGGGCGGCGGGCTGCTCGGCTACGCGCAGTTCCCGGGCGGCACAGCCGCTACGGATGGCGTGGTGGTGCTCTTCAGCTCAGTGGGCAGCATCGCCAGCCCCGGCACGGCCTCGCCCTTCAACCTGGGCCGCACGCTTACGCATGAGGTGGGCCACTGGCTGAACCTGCGCCACATCTGGGGCGATGCCACCTGCGGCAACGACCAGGTGAGCGACACGCCGGTGCATAACGCGGCCAACAGCGGCTGCCCCGCCTATCCGCACTACAGCACCTGCACCGGGACGCCCGTGGAGATGAGCATGAACTACATGGACTACAGCAACGACGGCTGCATGAACATCTTCACGCTGGGCCAGAAGACACGCATGCAGGCGCTCTTCGGCACCGGCGGCTCGCGTGCGGCGCTGCTGAATTCCCTGGGCTGCGTGCCTCCCAGCGGTGGCGGCACCTGCGCGGTTCCCGGCGGGCTGGCCGCATCCAATATCACCGCAAGCAGCGCCACCGTGAGCTGGGGCGCGGTGAGCGGGGCGGCCAGCTATGACCTGCAGTACAAGACCGCAGCGTCCAGCACCTGGACCACGGTGAATACCACGGCCACCTCCTTCGGCCTGAGCGGCCTGGCAAGCGCCACCACCTACAACTATCAGGCGCGCGCCAACTGCAGCAGCGGAAGCAGCGCCTACAGCGCTGCTGGCAGCTTCACCACGCAGAGCACCGGCGGATGCCCCGATGCGCTGGAGCCCAACAACAGCACATCGGCGCCAGCATCAGTCAGCCTGCCGCTCGCGTTGAACGCGCTGATCGCCAGCAGCACCGACGCCGACTACTACCGGTTCACCACCACCGGCACCAACAACCTCGGTATCACGCTGGGCAACCTGGCCGGCGACTACGACCTGCGCCTGCTGAACAGCGCGGGCACCCAGCTCGCGAGCAGCGCGAACGGCGGCACCACCAGCGAGAGCATCTCCTACAGCAACGCTCCGGCCGGCACCTACTTCATCCATGTGTTCGGCTACAACGGCGCTTTCAGCGCCACGCAGTGCTACGCGCTCAATGCCAGCGCCACGCCGGTGGCCACCAGCTGCGACACGTGGGAAAGCAACAACTCGGCGAGTGCCGCCAAGCTGATCTCCGTGAACACGAACATCCAGGCCGCCATCGGCACCAGCACCGATGCGGACTGGTTCAGGTTCAGCAACACCAGCTCGCAACGGCGCATCCGCATCGACCTCACCAACCTGCCCGCCGACTACGATGTGCGCCTCTACCGGGGCACCAGCACGCAGGTGGGCATCAGCCAGAACGGCGGCACCGCCAATGAAGCCATCATCCTCAACACCTCCACGGTGGCCACCTACTACATCCGCGTGTACGGCTACAACGGCGCCTTCAATGCCAGCCAGTGCTACACGCTGAGGGCCAGCATAAGCGGCACCAACTTCCGTGAGGGGGAATTCGCCGGCGAGCATGAAGCGGTGGTGGCGGAGCAGGTCTCGAGCGGCCCGGTGAACCTCTACCCCAATCCGGCGGCCGACAAGCTGAACGTCGACTACCTGGCCCAGACAGAGACCGCCCTGCAGCTGACGGTGATCGATGCGATGGGGCGCGAGGTGATGACCCTGCAGCAAGGAATGCCGGAGGGCCTGTCCACCTTCGGCCTGCCCCTCACCGACCTGCGGAGCGGCATGTATGTGCTGCGGATCATGGAAGGCGAGCAGGTGCATCAGCAGCGCTTCCTCATCGAGCGGTAAGCCCCGCCAACAGCACCAACCGAGGAGGGCCGCCCCATGGAGCGGCCCTCCTCGCTATCGCCACGCTGCCAAAAAGTCCCCGACCTTCGCGCCGCATTGAACGGAGCGCCCCTTGGCACCGTGATTGACCCTGTGCTCATGATCTTCAAAAAGCGCCGAAAGACCATGTCGGAACGACCGGATGTCAGTCCCGCCGATGCCGCTGCTGACAAAGCGGCTCATCATGCCCTGCCCTCAGATGCCCAGAACGAAGCGGAAAGGGACCCGCTCAGCGCGGCCAGTGAAGCCGCTGCGGAGCATGTGATGCACGATTCCGCCGCGGATGGCCGCGAAGACATCGCGGAGCTGACCGCGGAGCTCGCCGCAGCGAGGGCGGATGCAGCGGAGCTGAAGGACAAATGGATCCGCCTCAGCGCCGAGTTCGACAACTTCCGCAAGCGCACCGCGAAGGAGCGGATCGACCTGATCCAGTTCGCCGGCGAGAACGTCATCAAGAACCTGCTGCCGGTGCTGGACGATATGGAGCGTGCCATCGCCAGCAACGGGAAGACCGATGACATCGCCGTGGTGCGGGAGGGCTTCCACCTCATCCAGAGCAAGCTGCTCCACATCCTCGGCAGCCAGGGCGTGAAGCCGATGCCCGATGCCAAGGGCCAGCCGTTCGACACGGACCGCCACGAGGCCATCACCAAGGCGGCCGCACCGAGCGATGAGCTCCGCGGCAAGGTGATCGACGTGGTGGAGAACGGCTACACGCTGCACGACAAGGTGATTCGCTACGCCAAGGTGGTAGTGGGCGAGTAAATGCGGGACACCATGGCCCGGCACGAGCCGGAAGCACAACAGAAATGAGCAAGCGCGATCCCTACGAAGTCCTCGGCGTCGACCGCAGCGCGAGCGCGGACGACATCAAGAAGGCCTACCGGAAGCTGGCCATCAAATACCACCCGGACAAGAACCCCGGGGACAAGGCTGCCGAAGAGCGCTTCAAGGAAGCGGCCTCGGCCTATGAGATCCTGAGCGACCCCGAAAAGAAGGCGAAGTACGACCGCTTCGGCCATGCCGGTCCGCAGATGGGCGGCGGGGGCTTCCAAGGCGGGGCCGGCATGAACATGGAGGATATCTTCTCCCAGTTCGGCGACATCTTCGGCGATGCCTTCGGGGGAGGCGCCTTCGGAGGCTTCGGCGGGCGGTCACGCGGCCGCACCGTCAAGGGCAGCAACCTCCGCGTGCGCATCAAGCTCACCTTGGAGGAGATCGCGCACGGCGCGGAGAAGAAGATCAAGGTGACCAAGCTGGTGCGCGCCAAGGGCAGCGAATACGGCACCTGCGGCACGTGCGGCGGCAGCGGCCAGGTGCGGCGCGTGCAGAGCACCTTCATCGGACAGATGCAGACGGTGAGCACCTGCCCGGCCTGCGGCGGCATCGGGCAGACCGTGAGCAAGCGTGCACCGGGCAGCGATGAGCACGGGCTGGTGCGCGAAGAGGTGGTGGTGCCGATCAAGATACCCGCCGGCGTGGAGGAGGGCATGCAGCTGAACATCAGCGGCATGGGCAACGAGGCCCCCGCCGGGGGCGTTCCGGGCGACCTGCTCGTGGTGATCGAGGAGGAAGCGCACCCCGACCTGAAACGTGACGGCATGAATCTGCACCACGAGGCCTTCATCAGCATGGTGGATGCGGCGCTCGGCACCCATATCGAGGTGCCGTTGGTGAGCGGCAAGGCCAAGGTGAAGATCGATCCCGGCACGCAGAGCAACCATGTCCTCCGCTTGAAGGGCAAGGGGCTCCCGAGCGTGCAGCACCACGGCCAAGGCGACCTCTTCGTGCATGTGGCGGTGTGGACGCCGAGCGACCTGAGCAAGGAGGAGCGTGCGACCTTGGAGAAGCTGCGCCACAGCCCGGGATTCCAGCCGCGGCCCACCGCCAAGGACAAGGGCTTCTTCGAGCGGGTGAAGGAGATGTTCGGGCACTGATCGGCCGGCCGCCGCCTTCAACCCGTGCACCGGGTTAAGCGCACCCTCTGTTGGTGGCCATCGGTGCGATGTCCTCATGCGGGCCATCCCGCTGCCGGTGACGGTCGCCCACTGTTCACCATCAGCAGCCGCGATGCGCTCCTGTTCCACCACCAAGGCGACCCGTTCTGCCGGACAGCGGCCAGAGCGCCGCCAGCCCCGCCCACCGGGGGCGCGTAACCGGCACCTGGATTGCCGGGAAAGGGCCGGCGCGGCCATCCGCTGATCATTGCCTTCCTTCGCCGCAAGAGCCATGAAGACCCACCCCCGAATCCTGCCGCTGCTCCTGATCGCCCTGGTGCCGGCCTGCCTGCTTGCGCAGGACAGCACCGCCCTCTACAGCGATGACGGCGAGCGCGACCATGAAGCCTATATCGATTCGCTGATCGGCGCGTTCGCCTTCGTCGAGGGTGAGGCTAAGCTGGCGGAGGGAGCCGCCACCCTCACCGTGCCGCCGGGCTACAAATTCCTGGGAGCAGAGCAGGCGGAGCAGCTCGTGGTGGAGGTGTGGGAGAACCCGCCGGGCATCGCAGAGGACCTGCTCGGCGTGGTGATGCCGGCCGACGCTGGCGTGTACGACGACGTTCCGTCCTACATCCTCTACTACGAGCGCATCGGCTATGTGCGCGATGAGGATGCCGATGGCATCGACTACGATGCGAAGCTCAAGGAGATGCTGCGCGAGGACAGCATCGCCAACGAACAGCGGCGCGCCGACGGCTACGGTTCGCTCCTCCTGGTGGGCTGGGCAGCGCCGCCGTACTATGACAAGGAGCGTAAAGCGCTGCACTGGGCCAAGGAAATGGTGAGCGAGAGCAGCGACCGCAACGTGCTCAACTACAACATCCGCATCCTTGGGCGCCATGGCGTGCTGGTGATCAACGCCGTGTCAGGCATGGACCATCTGGAGATGGTGCAGGCCGAGCTGCCCTTGATCCTGGGCATGGCCCGGTTCAACGATGGCCACCGGTATGAGCAATTCGACCCTGCCACGGATGCCGTTGCCGACCAGGGCCTGGACGGCCTGATCGATGGCAAGACGCGCGAACGCGTGAAGGAGGTGATCGGCCTTGCGGTGAAGGTGGCGATCGGGGCATTCCTCGGGCTCCTCCTGCTGCTGATCGGCATCTGGTTCCTCTTCATCCGTAAGCGGCGGTGATCAGAATGGAGAGCGGGGCATTCACCATCCGTGCCCGCCTCGTGGACATCGAGGGCCGGTGCATCCTCCCCGCCGAGGTGAGCGTGGCCGATGGCCGCATCGCCTCCATCACGGAGGCCAAGGGCTTCACGGAAGGCTACCTGCTCCCCGGCTTCATCGACGCGCATGTCCATGTTGAGAGCTCCATGCTCGTGCCCAGCGAATTCGCCCGCCTGGCGGTGACGCATGGCACGGTGGGCACGATCAGCGACCCGCATGAGATCGCCAACGTGCTGGGCGAGGCCGGTGTGGAGTACATGATCGCCAATGGCCGCCAGGTGCCTTTCCACTTCTTCTTCGGCGCGCCGAGCTGCGTGCCCGCCACCGCTTTCGAGACGGCGGGCGCCCGCATCGACAGCGATGGGGTGGCGCGCCTCCTTGCGCGGAAGGAAGTGCTGTACCTGAGCGAGGTGATGGACTTCCCCGGCGTGCTCAGTGGGGAGGCCGAGGTGATGCGGAAGATCGCCCACGCCAAGCTCCTCGGCAAGCCGATCGACGGGCATGCGCCAGGGCTGCACGGCGATGCGGCAACGCGGTACATCGGCGCAGGCATCAGCACCGACCACGAGTGCTTCACCGCTGAGGAGGCGCGCTTCAAGCTGGAGCAGGGCATGCGCGTGCAGGTGCGCGAGGGCAGCGCGGCGAAGAACTTCGAAGCCCTGATCGACCTCCTTCACGACTGGAGCGACCGCATGATGCTGTGCAGCGACGACAAGCATCCCGACAGCCTGGTGGAAGGCCATGTGAACGACCTCTGCGCACGGGCGGTGGCCCGCGGCATCGACGTCTTCAAGGTGCTCCGGGCCGCGTGCCTGAATCCGATCCTCCATTACGGCCTATCCATCGGTCGCCTGCGGGTGGGCGATCCGGCGGATTTCATCCTGGTGGAGGACCTTGAGCGCTTCAGGGTGAAGCGCACCTGGATCAGCGGCCGCCTCGTGGCCGCGGATGGCCGGAGCCTCATCGATCGCGTGCCCTGCACGGCACCCAACCGCTTCGCTTGCGCACCGAAGCGCCCCGCCGACTTCCGCATGCCGGCCACTGCCGGCGATGTGCTGGCCATCGAAGCCATCGATGGCCAGCTGATCACCCGCAAGCGCTGGATGCCGCCCACGGTGCGCGAAGGCGCGCTGGTTGCCGATACGGAGAAGGATCTGCTGAAGATCGCCGTCGTGAACCGGTATGCCGACGCTCCTCCCGCGAAGGCCTGGATCACCGGCACGGGTCTGAAGCGCGGAGCCATCGCCGGTAGCGTGGCGCACGACAGCCACAACATCGTGGCCGTAGGCACCAACGACGAGGACCTCTGCGCCGCCATCAATCTCGTCATCGAGCATCGCGGAGGCATCAGCCTGGCGGACGGAGCGCATCGCCGGGTGCTGCCGCTCCCGGTGGCCGGCATCATGAGCGATGCCGACGCCTACATCGTGGCCGATGCGTATGCCGCGCTGGACCGTGAGGCCAAGGCCCTCGGATCGTCGCTCTCCGCTCCCTACATGACGCTCTCCTTCATGGCGCTGCTGGTCATCCCTCACCTGAAGCTGAGCGACCTGGGGCTCTTCGACGGGGACTCTTTCCGGCTGCTCGCCTGACCTTGCGGCACCACCCGCAGCACCAAGTGACGCACCTCCGTGCTGCGGCCTGCATCCAGGCATCGCGCTCAGAGCCGGGCCGATAGCGTCAGGTAGAACGTGCGGCCCTCGCCCGGAAGCAGTCCCGGGCCTGGATAGCCGCCCGCACGCCGCGTGGCATAGACCGCATCGCCGGCATTGCGGACGCCGATGATGACCTCGACGCCCTCACGCAGGAACCAGGACCCCGAGAGGTCGAGCAGCTGATAGGCATCGATGCGACCCACCGTAGCGGCGCCGTTGGGGGCCTCCGAATTCGCAGCATCCGCGTATACATCGCCGACCCGGTTGACCAGCGCCGTCACCGACACCCGCTTGCGCGCATATGTGAGCCCATAGCGCTCCACGCGCTCGGGCGCATACTCCACGCGCTTGCCCTCGATGCCGCGCACCGGATCGCCCGCCAGCGCCGGGTTGCTCCAACGGGTGTAGCGCGTGCTCATGACGGCGACCGATGCGAAGACCCGGAGCGCTCCCCAGCGGCCGTGCGGCGCCAGCAGGCCAAGGGCATCCGCCTCCGCATAGGCCTCCGCGCCCCGGCTCTCCGAGTCGCCGATGTTCGTGCGGAACACGCCGCCGTCGCGCTGCACCGTTCCGATGCGATCGCGGTACACGAGGCGGTACACGCCGGCATCGAAGGCGATGAAGCGGCCGATATTGCCCCTGTAGCCCAGGTCCGCGTTGGCGCCGCTGGCATCGCGCAACGCAGGGTCGACGATGTCGGTGGTGGCCGCCGGCGTGAGCTCGGAGAAGAGCACCGGCCGGTAGGCCGTGCTGTAGTTGGCATAGAGCGAAGCCGTGGCGGTGACGCGATACTCCGCACCGACGCCGTAGAGCACCACGCGCCGTTCGCGCGCATCACGCGGAAGCTCCCCACGTGGCAGAGCGGCGACCCGGCCCTGCACGGCGGATCGGATCAGTTCGATGCGGGCACCGGGCACGATGCTCAGGCGCTCGCCCAACTTGAACTGGCTCTCGGCGAATACCGCAGCATTCTCCGTCGTTAGCGCCAGGTCCCTGGCAAAAGCATCGGTCAGTGCAAGGTCGAAATCGCTCCCCGCCGTGCCCCTGCCCTGCTGACGCCGGTCCGTGCGCCCCCGGTAGAGCCGCAGGCCTGCGGAGAGGTTGCCCTTGACGCGCCCGGCGCTGAATCCCTGCAGGATGCGCAGTTCGGCTCCCGTATTGGCGTATGCATCGCGATCGACCTGTCGGGGAGCGAATGACCCGAGGGCGGTAATGAAGGTGTCCGGCTCCTGGATCGGGCGGAGGAATCCGACGCTGTTGCGCTCGGCGAGCGTGCCGAACACCTTGAGGCTGGCCCGAGAGCGCGGGTTGAGCCGGAGGTCAGCCGTGATGGCGGCCACGTTCCACGGCGCGCTGAACCAATTGCGGGCCCGCTGACTCGACCTCGGATCCACTTGTAAGTCATGGTCCGTGAGTCCACCGGGCTGCTGGGACACATAATCCATGCGCGTGTACTCGAGCCCCAGCTCCAAGCGGCCGGAGGCCGCCCAGGCCACCGATGCGCCGGAGGCGGATGTCGTGTACCGGCTGTTCGACCGCCATCCATCGGCGCTGCGCCGCTGATGGAAGACATGATAGGACAGGCGACGCCAGGTGCCATCCACGGATGCGTATGTATTGCTGAGCCCGTAGGAGCCGGTGGTCTGCCGCAGCTCCACCGCGGCCAGCCTGTCCGGGGCTCCGCGCTTCATGCGGTAATTGACCAGCCCGCCGAACTGGGGGCCGAACTGCAGCGAAGCGGCGCCCCGTATCACCTCGATCCGCTCCACCGCCTCCAAGGGCGGGCTGTAGTACGCCTCCGGATAGCCGAATGCCTCGGCGCAGATGTCGTATCCGTTCTGCCGCACATTGAACTCCCAGGACCTGTTCGGGCTGAGGCCGCGCGCCGCGATGGAAGTCTGGATGCCCGAGCCTTCGCTTTCCCACACGGTGATGCCCGGAGCTTTGGCGAATACCTGGCGCGCCAGGTTGGTGGAGAGGTCTGCTTCACGGGCGCGCAAGCGGAGCACTTCGTTCTTCTTGCCAGCCATGATCAGGGTCTCGTGGACTTCGGGAAGCCGCGCTGCAGCATGCCCGTGCCGATCGCCGACCACCTCCACGGAGCGGAGGCCGACCACCTTCACGCTATCGCCCTCCTGACCCCGAAGCCCACCGCTGACCCATAAGGCTGACGCCAGCATCAAAGCGCTCCGCCATCCGCTCACGCGTTCCATGCGACCCTTCATTTCGGCTGCAAAGCACCCTGCCGGCGAGCTGGTGGGCAATACCCCGATCACGGTAATCAGAACGGACCGTTCCTTCCGGGCTGCGTCCGGGTGAAGCCTGCCAATCGCGGCGGCCTTCAGCGCCAGGCGGATGAACCGATGGCCACGGGATGCCGCAAACGGCATCGATCGCCGGAATGCGAGGAGGACTTCGCCCCGGCACAGCACCTCTGGAAAAGCACGGATCCGGAGGACCCGACGATCGCTCGTCTTCGCCCCCGGACCCGGCCTATCGGGGCCCTACCCCCGTTACTCCATGCGCATGATGCGCTGCGTGGCAACCTGATCGCCTCCGATGACGCGCACCACATAGGTGCCCACCGGCAACTCCTGGACGTCGACCGCGATGGTCTGCTCACCCTTGGCAAGCGCGCGGACCGGCATCACCAGTTCCCCCTGAAGGGTGTAGATGCCCATCTCGGCGCGGACCATGGGATTCCTGACGGTCACCCGCACGATGTCGTTGGCAGGGCTCGGCCACGCTGTGAGCGAGAGGCCTTCATTCTGACCAGCGCAGGCCACCACGTTGAAGGCCGCGCCCGCCACATCCAGGCTCGCGCACAGTCCGTTGGCCACCACCGCATTCAGCACATCCACGCCCGTGGTCGCGCCCAGCTCAACGATGCCCAGGTCCAGCGTCGCCGGGTCGTACACCAGCGTGTGGATCGTGTAGAGGCCCTCGGCATCTACCGTGAACTCCGGCGAAGCGCCCGCACCCACGATCGTCAGCTCGGCACCGCTCGTCAGCACGTACACCACGCTGTAGCCCGCAGGCACCGCGATGTCGCCATTGGGCGTCGCGCTCAAG
>DDRC01000082.1:0-20123 GCA_002342985.1 Flavobacteriales bacterium UBA2426 | reverse complement strand
GGCCCTCGGCATCCACCGTGAACTCCGGCGAAGCGCCCGCGCCCACGATCGTCAGCTCGGCACCGCTCGTCAGCACGTACACCACGCTGTAGCCCGCAGGCACCGCGATGTCGCCATTGGGCGTCGCGCTCAAGGTCAGGGTGCCATCGAGGCAGCCCGACTTGTTCGCCGTCAGCGTGCCCGCATCCGCCGTGCAAGGCTCCGCGCAGGCCACCACGTTGAAGGCCGCGCCCGCCACATCCAGGCTCGCGCACAGTCCGTTGGCCACCACCGCATTCAGCACATCCACGCCCGTGGTCACGCCCAGCTCAACGATGCCCAGGTCCAGCGTCGCCGGGTCGTACACCAGCGTGTGGATCGTGTAGAGGCCCTCGGCATCCACCGTGAACTCCGGCGAAGCGCCCGCGCCCACGATCGTCAGCTCGGCACCGCTCGTCAGCACGTACACCACGCTGTAGCCCGCAGGCACCGCGATGTCGCCATTGGGCGTCGCGCTCAAGGTCGCACTTCCTTCCACCAGGCAAAGGTCCTCGAGGGTGTTGGCGGAAAGGGTGCCGGCATCCGCCGTGCACGGCTCTTCACACGCGCTCACTTCGAAAACGGCACCGGGCACATCGAGGGCAGCGCAGATGGTGCCTCCGCCCTGGATGAGCAGGCTGTTGACGTCGAACCCGGTGGTGAGGCCCGGTTGGACGATGCCCAGATCGAGCGTCGCGGGATCGTAGACCAGCGTGTGAATCGTATAGGTCCCAGGAGCGGTCACCTCGAACGAGGGCTCGGCGCCGGCATTCGCGATCACCAGATCCGTGCCCTGCGTAAGGACATAGGCCACCGCATAGCCAGCAGGCGCAACGGGCGCATTCTCCACGGAGGCGGCGAGCACGGCAGAGCCGTCCTCCAAGCAAACCGAGCCATTGACAGCCGAGAGGCTACCGGCATCCGGATTGTCCACCAGCACGCTCGTTCCGTTGACGTCCAGGCTGGCACAGATGCTGCCGCCGCCCTGGATGAGCAGACCGTTGACATCGAACCCGGTGGTGACGCCGAACTGAACGATGGAAAGGTCGAGCGTGACGGGATTGTAGACCAGCCGGTGGATGGTATAGAGACCGGTGCTGGAGACGGTGAAAACGGGCTGGTCCGAAACGGCCTGGACCACCAGGCCAGGCCCCTTGGTAAGCACGAAGAGCGACTGATAGCCGGGAGGCACGATGTGGTCTCCATTGGAGATGCCCCCAATGACAGTCCCGCCCTCCTGCAGGCAATCCGTGGGCTTGAAGCCCGAAAGCGTTCCGGCAAAGGCAGTGCAAGGCGCAGGGCAATCGGCCACTTGGAAGGAGGCGCCAGGGACATCCAGCGCCGCGCAGATCGCACCGCCGCCTTGAATGAGCAGGCTGTTGACATCGAAGCCGGAGGTGACACCGGGCTGCACGATGCCGAGATCCAGCGTGGTGGGGTCGTACACAAGGGTGTGGATAGTGTAGCTGCCCGGTGCGTTCACCTGGAATGAGGGCTCACCGCCTGCGCCGATGATGACCAGGCCCGGACCTTGCGTGAGCACGTAGGCCACGGAGTAGCCCTCGGGCACGTACGGGGCATGCGCAACCGTTGCATCGAGCATGGCGACACCCCCCTCCAGGCAGGGCGCCGGATTCAGCGCCGACAGGCTGCCGGCATCCGGATTGTCCACGAGCACGCTCGTGCCGTTGACATCCAAGCTGGCGCAGATGCTGCCTCCGCCTTGGATGAGCAGGCCGTTGACATCGAAGCCGGTGGTGATACCGAACTGGACGATGGAGAGGTCGAGCGTGGCGGGATCGTACACCAGGCGATGAATGGTGTAAAGTCCGGTGCTGGAGACATTGAATATGGGCTGGTTGGCAACCGCCTGGATCACCAGGCCCGGGCCTTTGGTAAGGACGAAAATGGACTGAAAGCCCAGCGGGACAACCTGGTCGCCCATGGAGATGCCGCCGATGTAGGTACCGCCATCCTGGAGGCAATCGGTGGCCTTGAAGCCACGGAGCGTGCCGGCTTGCGCACTGCATGCACCGCCCGATTGGGCCAGGGAAGGCTGCGCCATGGCCAGCGCAGCGGCGGCCCAGAGGCCGCCCAGCACGGCCCGTGTCATGACACGGAACCGTGAACGAGGGGTAGGTAACCAGTTCATGGGGTATGGGTTAGTGCGGGGAGAACACGCCCCGCCCAAGACTGTTCACGGAAACACGAAAAATCATGAACGCCGGCAGGTGGAAGCGAAGACCTCAATACACCACCACATAACGACGGTCCGTCGCCTCAGCCCGCGTCCCAGGGAGGATGAAGTCCAGGGAGAGGAGCTGTACGCGGTAGTCCTCGAATTCCAGCACCCTATCCGTCACGAGCCCACTTGCCGACAGCTCCTTCAGGCCCTGAGCGTCGGTATAGATGGCGAATCCGGGATTGACCACCTCTGCGGCCTGTTCGGCTGAAGCCAATCCTCCCGGGGTGAACCCCGCATAGAAGTCGAGTGCCGTGCCGCCAGCGTTCAGCACAAAGAATCGGTTGGCATCCAGCCCCTGCGCTTTCGCCCACCGCCCTGCCCGGGCATTGGCCTGGTAGCCCAGCACCTCAGGGTAGATCAGCGTGTTCAGCCCCAGGCCTGCGACCAGCCAGACCCATACCGTACCGGTGAAGAGCTGATCACGATGCTGAGCCGCCAGACCACGACAGAGCAAAACGCCGCCGGGCGCAAGTGCAAGCGGGATGATGGGCCACCAGCGCGTAGGGAAGCACCATGCCGTCAATGCGATGAGCGCCACGGCCAAGAGCGAGACCACGGCGGCCTGCCCGTACCGTGCCCATCGGGCCGCAGCATGGTCCCAGCCGATGGCACCGAGCACCGCGAGCAAGGGCATGATGACATAGAGGTAATGCGGTAGCTTGAACTGTGACAGCGATAGCGCAGCGAATACCAGCAGGCTACCGCCCATGGCGGCATGCTCCGGCATAGGCTGGCGCCGGAAGGCGGCGATGACATGCTGCCCAAGACCGACGACCACGAACAGCGTCCACGGCAGCACCTGCCAGAGCAGCTCATGGGTGAAGAAGAGCACCGTGCTATCATCCCTCCAACGGTTCTCGCCCGTGATGCGCCCGAAGCTCTGCTCCCAGAAATAGAAGCGGATGCCGCGCACACCGTGCTGCTCATAGAGGCCGATGCACATCGGGATGAGGGCGAGGGCCACGAGCAACGGAGCGGCCAGCCATCGGCGGTCGCGCAGAGCCCGCCAGTGACCGCCCAAGGCCAGGTGGGCCCCCAAGGCGGCCACGGGGGCCACAGCACCCATGGGGCCCTTGGCGAGCATGCCGGCCGCCACCGCGGCAGCCGCCGCCAACAGCTGCCACCAACGACGCTGCTGCATCCAGGTAGCGCCCGCCCAGATGGCCGTGACCACCGAGCCGGTGAGGAGCGTATCGCACCGCACGTCATTGGTCATGAGCAGGAAGGCCGCGCTCGCACCGAACATGACCGCGGCGCGGCGTGCGATGGCCGCGCCGTGGAAGAGCTGCGCGAAGCGGTACGTGCTGAATACGCCGAGGAATGCGAAGAGTATGCTGGGGAGCTTGTAGCTCCAATTGTGCACGCCGAAGAGCTTGAAGGAGAGCGCTGAGAGCCAGAAGAGCAATGGCGGCTTGTCCAGGTAGTCGCGCCCGCGGTGGTAGAGCTTGAGCCAGTCATCCTGCGCCAGCATATCGCGCGACATGGCCGCGTACTGGGCGGCATCCACCTCCATCACATCAAGGCCGGCGCCCGAGAGCGCCACAGCGGCCAAGCCGGCCAGCGACCAGCGGAAGGCTGCGGCGGTCATGGGGCAATGTTAGGCGCTGATTGCCTGGCACGGGCCCATACCCTCGGATCGGCGCTGCCGTCGCCTTGGAAAGGAGGGCTTCCTGGATCGGGCCGCTTGGCTACATTCGCGCCCTCGTTCGCCGGAATGGGCGAATACCTTGACTGACAAGCGCATACAAGACAATCGACGAGACACATGGGAAGTGAACTGATGTACTACATCCCCGCGCTGGGCGTGGTGGGCCTGATAGTGATGATCGCCAAGGCGCTCTGGGTGAACAAGCAGGATGCCGGCGACGCCAACATGAAGGAACTGGCTGGCTACATCGCCAGCGGTGCCAGCGCCTTCCTGAAGGCCGAATGGAAGGTGCTCGGGATCTTCGCTGTGCTGGCCGCCGTGCTGCTGGCCTGGAGCGGTACGCTGGTGGAGCACAGCGACTGGGTGATCGCCGTGGCCTTCCTGATCGGCGCCTTCTTCAGCGCCTTCGCCGGCTGGATCGGCATGAGCATCGCCACCAAAGCCAACGTGCGCACCACGCAGGCCGCCCGCACCAGCCTGGCCAAGGGCCTGCAGGTGAGCTTCAATGGCGGCACCGTGATGGGCCTTGGCGTGAGCGGCCTGGCCGTGCTGGGCCTGAGCGTGCTGTTCATCGTGTTCTACCGGATGTACGTCAATGGCGCCTCACCGAACGGCGAGGAGATGATGAAGGCCTTGGAGGTGCTCGCCGGATTCTCGCTGGGCGCCGAGAGCATCGCGCTCTTCGCCCGTGTGGGCGGTGGCATCTACACGAAAGCAGCCGACGTGGGCGCCGACCTCGTGGGCAAGGTGGAGGCCGGCATCCCGGAGGATGATCCGCGCAACCCCGCCACCGTGGCCGACAACGTGGGCGACAACGTGGGCGATGTGGCCGGCATGGGCGCCGACCTCTTCGGCAGCTATGTCGCCACCATCCTCAGCACCATGGTGCTCGGCCGCGAGGTGATCGCCACCGGTGACAGCTTCGGCGGCCTCTCCCCGATCCTGCTGCCCATGGTGATCGCGGGCCTCGGCATCCTCTTCAGCATCATCGGCACCTTCTTCGTGCGCATCAGCAAGGACACCGACAGCGTGATGGCCGCACTCAACAAGGGCAACATCGGCAGCATCCTGCTCACGGCCGTGGCCAGTTATTTCGTCATCGGGTGGATGCTTCCCGAGACGATGTCGTTCCAGCGCGGTGATGTGGTGCTGGAAATCGCCCGCATGAACGTGTTCTGGGCCATCATCCTCGGCCTGGTGGTGGGCTTCCTGATGAGCTACATCACCGAGTACTACACCGCCATGGGCCGCAAGCCCGTGATGAGCATCGTGAAGAAGAGCGGCACCGGCCATGCCACCAACGTGATCGGCGGCCTCGCCGTGGGCATGGAGAGCACCTTCCTCCCGGTCATCGTGCTGGCGGCGGGCATCTTCGGGTCCTTCCAGCTGGCCGGCCTCTACGGCGTGGCCATCGCCGCGGCGGGCATGATGGCCACCACGGCCATGCAGCTCGCCATCGACGCCTTCGGCCCCATCGCCGACAACGCGGGCGGCATCGCTGAGATGAGCGGTCTGCCCAAGGAGGTGCGTGAGCGCACAGACATCCTCGACGCCACGGGCAACACCACCGCCGCCACGGGCAAGGGCTTCGCCATCGCCAGCGCCGCACTCACCGCCCTTGCGCTCTTCGCGGCCTACGTGGGCCTGGCGGGCATCACTGCCATCGACATCTACAAGGCCGACGTGCTGGCCATGCTCTTCGTGGGCGGCATGATCCCCTTCCTCTTCAGCAGCATGGCCATCAGCGCCGTTGGCAAGGCCGCCATGGACATGGTGCGCGAGGTACGCCGCCAGTTCAAGGAAATCCCCGGCATCATGGAGGGCAAGGGCAAGCCCGAGTACGAGAAGTGCGTGGCCATCAGCACGCAGGCTTCCATCCGCGAGATGATCCTGCCCGGTGCGCTCGCCCTGTTGAGCCCCGTGATCGTGGGCTTCGCCTTCGGTCCTGAGGCGCTCGGCGGCCTGCTGGCGGGCATCACCGTGAGCGGGGTGCTCATGGGCATCTTCCAGAACAATGCGGGCGGCGCGTGGGACAATGCCAAGAAGAGCTTCGAGAAGGGCGTGGAGATCGACGGGCAGATGTACTACAAGCACAAGAGCGACAAGCCCTCGCCCCCGCACCAGGCAGCCGTGACCGGCGACACCGTAGGCGATCCCTTCAAGGACACCAGCGGTCCTTCGATGAACATCCTCATCAAGCTCACCTCGATCGTAGCGCTTATCATCGCCCCGCACATCAATGAGGCCGGCCATCACGTGGCTGGCGCTGCGGTGCCCGCGATGGAGGCCGCGCCTGCCGCCGGCCATGCTGCAGCCCATGCCGAGGGCGCGACCCAGGAGGCCGCCGACGCCGACCGGGAGGCCCTCGGGCACATGGAGGCCCGGGCCACCGATTACAGCACCAAGCTGATCACCGGCTTCGAGGTGAAGGGCGCCAGTGGCGGAATGGAGAACGACCTGATGACCTTCATCATGCGCGCCATCCCCGCCGACAAGACCACCTGGATCGCCTTCAACGAGGTGGGTTATGCCGGCACCGCGCTCACCCCCGCTTCCGATGCCCAGGTGACCAATACGGCCGAGATCCTCAAGGCCTACCCCACCCTGAAGCTCGAGTTGGGAGCCGGTGGCGCCGATGCGCAAACCAAGGCCGAAGCGCTCCGTAATGCCATCATCGCCAAAGGCATCGCATCGGATCGCCTGGTGGCCAATGGCTATGGAGCCGATGCTCCATTCGCCAGCAAGCCGCTCTACCTCGACAAGCCCTCCACCCAGGGCCCTGCCCTTCGCGTGAGCGAGCGCTAGGCGCGGAACAGTATTCAACGGGAGCGCCCCGGCCATGGCCGGGGCGCTCCCGTTTCGGACGGATGGGATCAGCGCTTCTTCGCGAGGGCCTTTGCCCCATTCTTGCCGGGCGCTCCCTTGGCAGCCACCTTCACTGCGGCCTTGGCGG
Source organism: Flavobacteriales bacterium UBA2426 (assembly GCA_002342985.1). Classification (GTDB taxonomy): domain Bacteria; phylum Bacteroidota; class Bacteroidia; order Flavobacteriales_F; family PHOS-HE28; genus PHOS-HE28. Next base: position 13,259 of record DDRC01000082.1, on the reverse strand, counting down.
GCTTCGCCTCGTCCTTGCGCACGGGCTTCTCCATCGGGAAGAGGCCATGGATCTCCGCATCGATCCGCGAGATGATCTGGCCCAAGTGCTCCGGGTCGGCATGGAAGGCATTGTCCTCCACATCGACCACCAGCAGCTTGCCCTTGTCGTACTTCTCGATCCAGGCGTCGTAGCGCTCATTCAGCCGCTTGAGGTAGTCGATGCTGATGGAGGCCTCGTAGTCGCGGCCGCGTTCTGCGATCTGCCTCACCAGCTTCTCCACCGGGGCCTGCAGGTAGATGAGCAGGTCAGGCGGCTGAATGGCGCTCTCCATGTTCAGGAAGAGGCGGTGGTAGTTCTCGAAATCGCGCGTGGTCATCAGCCCCATCGCGTGCAGGTTGGGGGCGAAGATGTAGGCGTCCTCGTAGATGGTGCGGTCCTGGATGACGTTGCGGCCAGTGCGGCGGATCTCCAGCAACTGCTCGAAGCGGCTGTTGAGGAAGAAGATCTGGAGGTTGAAGCTCCAGCGCTGCATGTCCTTGTAGAAGTCGAAGAGGTACGGGTTGTTGTCCACCGCCTCCTGCAGCTGCTCCCATTTGTAGTGCTTGGCGAGGAGCTGGGTGAGGGTGGTCTTGCCTGAGCCGATGTTGCCCGCGATGGCGATGTGCATCTCGCTGGTTGATGTTGAGGGTTGAGCGCTTGTGGATCGCTGCGCTGAGAACGAGCGATGGCGAAGATACCCGCACCGCGCGTGGCGGGCGGTGTTGTGGAAAACTCGCTCCGCATCAACGCTGATCGGGCACCGTGCGCACCGTGATGCCCGCATCCGTGAGCAGGTACAGCAGCCCGCGCTCGCTCCGCGCATCGCGCACCGGGCCCTCGAGGCCGCCTTGCACGGGGATGTCGCGCACGGCGAACGACCGCATGTCGTACTCGTGCAGCATGCCGTCGGCGAACCAATGGAGATGGAAGCCGCGCACGGAGAAGCTCTCGGCGCCCATCACCGGAATGGTGCGCATGAAGGTGCCGAACAGATCGAACACATGGATGCCCGCCTGCGGATCGAGGACGTAGAGCCGGCTCTCGTGCTCGAGCATCCGCGTGGGCGCCAGGGTCCGCCCCAGCAGTTGGTCGAGGCGGCCTGTATTGGCCAGGGGCCTCAGCTGGGCATCCACGCGGACCAGCGCCATCTCGCGCTGGTCGAAGAACCAGAAGCCGTTCTGCACGCTCATGCACGCCAGCACCACCTGCGGGAATCCGCTGCGCGGCAGGTTGATGACGCTCCCCTGCACCGCGAGCGTATTGTCCAGCACGGCCAGCTGGCCCTGCTCCGGAGCGAAGACCATCGGCTTCAGGGAGTAGAAGGCATCGATGCATGCGATCCGCCCGAGCGTCTTCACGCTGTTGCGCAGCCACGAGCGGCCCTTGGGGTCGAAGAGCCGCAGCTCGTCGCCGGCCAGTGCGTACACATAGCCCAGCTCGTCCGTGGTGAAGGCGTCGAAACGGCCCTCTATCACGAACCCTTCGGGCCCGTCCTGCGCTGGAAGCAGGGCGGGAAGCAGCGGCAGTAACAGGGCCAGGAACCGGTGCATCAGGCGTGCGCAGGCGAGAGGATGGACTCGATGAGCGCGCGGTCGTTGCAGAGCCGGGGCACCTTGTTCTGCCCGCCCAGCCTGCCGCGCCGCCGCATCCATGCATGGAACGTGCCGCGCTCGAGCCGATGGGCCACCGGCCGCCGCAGCGCCATGTCGCCCCGGCGCTTGGCATCGTAATCCGAGTTCAACGCCCGCATGGCGGCATCGAGCTCGTCCACGAAGCGTTCCATGTCATCGGGCGGCCGCTCGAACTCGATGGCCCACTCATGGCCGCCGCGCGCCTCGCCCTGCATGTAGATGGGCGCAGCGGTGTACTCGGCCACCACGGCCCCTGTGGCGCGGCAGGCGGCCTCGATGCCGCGATCGGCATTGTCCACGATCAGCTCCTCGCCGAAGGCGTTGATGAAGCTCCGCGTACGGCCGCTCACCTGCACCCGGAAGGGCTTCACGCTGGTGAAGCGCACCGTATCACCGGGCATGTAGCGCCAAAGGCCGCCGTTCGTGCTGATGACCAGGGCGTAGTCGGTGCCGGGCTCCACCTCGTCGAGGAGCAGCGTGCGGGGGCGCTCCGTGCCGAGCTCCGAGAGCGGCATGAACTCGTAGAAGATCCCGTAGTCCAGCATGAGGAGCATGTCATCCGCGCCCCGCCGGTCCTGCACGGCGAAGAAGCCCTCGCTGGCGTTGTAGCTCTCCAGGTAGTTCATCTGGGGCGAGGGGATCAGGTCGCGGAACTGCTCCCGATAGGGCCTGAAGCTGACGCCACCGTGCATGAATAGCTCGAGATTAGGCCACACCTGGCCGATGTCGCGCTTGCCGGTGAGCTCGAGGATGCGGCGCAGGAGCACCAAGGTCCAGCTAGGCACGCCGGCGATGCACCGCACATCCTCGCGCATGGTCTCGCGCGCCATGCGCTCGATCTTCTCCTCCCAGTTCTCCATGAGCGCGGTCTCGATCACCGGGGTGCGCCTCACCTCCACCCAAACCGGCAGGTTGCGGATGATGATGGCGCTCAGGTCGCCGCTGTAGGCATCGCTGCGCAGCTGCTCGATGCTGCTGCTGCCGCCCACCACCAGGCTCATGCCCTGGTACAGCTTGCTGTCGGGCCGCTGCTGGTAGTGCAGCGCGATGAGGTCCTTCCCGCCTTTGTAATGGCAGTCCTCCAGCGCCTCGCGGCTGACCGGGATGAACTTGCTCCGGTCGCTGGTGGTGCCGCTGCTCTTGGCGAACCACTTCACATCCGTGGGCCAGAGCAGGTTCTGCTCGCCCTTGCGCAGGCGCGCCACATAGGGCTTCACGCCCTCGTAGTCCTGCACCGGTACGCGCTGGCGGAACTCATCCGGGGTGGTGATGGCGCCATAGTCGTGCTGCCTGCCCCACTCGGTGTAGCGGGCGGTGCGCAACAAGGAGTGGAAGACCTCCAGCTGGGCCATGATGGGGTTGTCCCGGAACAGCTCGATCTGCTGGAGGCGCTTCTTGATGAGGAAGCCGAAGAGGGCGTTCAGGGGCATGGGTGCGGCGGTGCGCCTATCTTCCGCCGAAAGTAATCGTGTGCGATGAACGACGGACAGCCCCTGTTGAAGATGCGTGCCGCGCTGGGGGATGACGGCGCCGTGCGGTACGAGCTGCCCCTCTCCCCCCCGCTCCCGCTCAACGACCGCATCGGGAAGCCCTTGACGCTGGCATTCACGGGCAAGCTGAGCTGCGTCAACTGCGGTCGGCGGGTGAAGAAGCTGTTCCAGCAGGGCTTCTGCTACCCCTGCCTGCAGTCCGCGCCGGAGGCCGCTGAGTGCATCGTGCATCCCGAGCTGTGCCGGGCGCACCTCGGCGAGGGCCGTGACCCGGAATGGGAGCGCACGCACCACGCCACCGAGCACACGGTGTACCTGAGCTTCACCGGCGACGTGAAGGTGGGGGTCACGCGCGCCACGCAGGTGCCCACGCGCTGGATCGACCAAGGCGCGACGGCGGCACTGGTCATCGCACGCGTCCCCTACCGGCAGCTCGCCGGGCTCATCGAGGTGGACCTGAAGCGCCTCTTCAAGGACAAGACGAATTGGCGCGCGATGCTGAAGGAGGCGGAGCCCGCCGCCGAAGCGCTCCTTGCGGCACGGGCGCAGGCCATCGGCGCCTTGCGCGACGACCTGCAGGAGCACCTCCTGCACGACGAGGCGCCCCAGGCGATACGGTACCCCGTCCTCGCTTACCCTCCGAAGGTGGCCAGCGTATCCTTCGAGAAGCAGCCCGAAATCGGCGGCGTGCTGGTCGGCATCAAGGGCCAGTACCTCATGTGGGAGGATGGCCGGGTGCTGAACATCCGCAATCAATCAGGCCACCACGTGGAGGTGCTGAACTGAGGGAGTGTAACCCCCGGGGCGCAACCCGCGTTGCAAGGGCAGGGTTTTGGTTAGGATCAGGCAACTGATCACAAGGGCAAGCGAACGGCCGCCGGATGGCGGCCGTTCGTGCTTTCCGGTCGGTCGGGGCGCGCTCAGCGCACCACGAGGTCGAAGGGCATGCGGGCCTGGATGCCGCTCCGGCTGCGGGCCTCCCGCACCAGGCGGAACTGCTCCAGCAGCTGGGCATCGTCGCCGAGGTACTGGCGGGCCACCCAGGCCCGGGCGTCCGCATTGAGGTCCTTCAGCAGCTTGTGCAGGAGATCCTCCTGCTCGGGCATCTCCACGCGGCGGTACTCCGAAAGGCTGGCTAGCCCGGCAGCGGCCGCGATGGCGTCCTCGAGACCTCCCAGCTCATCCACGAGGCCGCGCGCCTTGGCATCGGTGCCCGTCCACACGCGCCCTTGCCCGATGCTGTCCACCTGCGCGGGGGTGAGCTTGCGCCCTTCTGCCACGCGCTCCACGAATCCTGCGTAGAACTCATCCACCCATTGCTGCATCATGCGCTTCTCGTGGTCGGTGAGTGGGCGGTTGAGGTTGTACATGTCGGCGTGCTGGTGGGTCTTCACCCCATCGAAGGTGATGCCCAGCTTGTTGTTGAAGAAGCCCTCGGTATTGGGCACCAGGCCGAAGACGCCGATGGAGCCCGTGATGGTGGTGGGCTCCGCGTAGATGCGGGTGGCCGGGGCGCTGATGTAGTAGCCGCCGCTCGCCGCCACATCGCCCATGCTCACCACCACCGGCTTGGCCTCCGCGGCCAGCTTCACCTCGCGCCAGATCACCTCGCTGGCCAGGCCGCTGCCGCCTGGGGAGTTCACGCGGAGCACGATCGCCTTCACGGCGCTGTCCTCCCGAGCCTTGCGGAGGGTGGCCGAGAGCGAGGTGCTGCCGATGACATCGTCGCCGCTCTCCCCGCTGGAGATGCCGCCTTCCGCGTAGATCACCGCCAGCTTCGCATCCCCCTTGCCCTTGTCGGCATCGGCATCGAATGAGCGCAGGTACTTGCCAAGGCCTACGAAGGCGATCTCCTTCTTGCTGTCGAGCGCCATCCGCTCCTTCATGTCGGCCAGCACCTCATCGCGGTACTTGAGGCCATCCACCAGGCCGAGGTCGCGCGCCGTGGTGTCGTTGCGGGCCTCCAGCCCGTCGGCGATGCGGTCCAGGTCACCTGCTGCGATTCCGGTCTTCTCCGCCACGGCGGCCCGATGCTCCGTCCACAGCCCATCGAGCAGGGCGCGCACCTGCGCTTCATTGGCCGCACTCATGCTGTCCTCCGTATAGACCTCTCCGAAGCTCTTGAAGCGGTTATTGCTTCCGCGGATGAATTGCATCTCCACATCGAGCTTCTCGAAGAGTCCCTTCAGGAACATGTACTCGCTCTGCAGCCCGCGGTAGTCGAGCATGCCCTTGGGCTGCAGGTAGACCTGGTCCGCCGCCGAGGCGATGTAGTAGCTGCCCTGGGTGTAGAACTCCGCCCAGGCCACCACCGGCTTGCCGCTCTCCTTCTTGAACTCGACCAGCTTCTCGCGGACCTCGCGCAGCGTGGCGAAGCCGCCGTTCACCTGGGTGAGGTCGAGGAAGATGCCCTCGATGTGGTCGTCCTTCTTGGCGTGCTCCAATGCCGCGAGCACCTGGTTCAGGCCGACCTTCGACTCAGCCGAGAAGGGCCCGAGGTCGATGTCCAACTGCTCCTCGTCGCCACGGTCCACCAGCCGCTGATCCAGCGTTAGGTGCAGCACCGAGCCGTCCTTCACCTTGGCGGGCTTGCCCTTCGAGCCAAGGCCGGCGCCGATGGCGGCGATCATGCCGAAGAAGAGGACCATCAGCACCACGCCGATCACCAGGGTGCCGAGCATGGATGCGAACATGAACTTGAAGAACTCTCTCATGGGGTCAGGGGGGATTTGCGGCCCCGAAACTAGGCTGAGCGCACATCGCCCGGCCCCGGCCGATACACGAACGGGGCGCGGGATGGATGGGAGGGCGGTGACCGGATAGCTTTGGGGCCATGAGCGGAGTGGCCGAGGCCTTGCTGCTGCTGGGGGGGAATGCTGGGGACCCCATGGCGAACCTGGAGCGCGCCGAGGCGGGCATCGCGGCGCGCACGGGCTCCATCCTGGCCCGCAGCCGCGATCACTGGACCCTGCCCTGGGGATTCGACGACGACCGCCTGTTCCTGAACCGGGCTCTGTTGGTAGAGACCGCCCTCGCGCCTACCGCACTGATGAAGGAGCTGCTGGGCGTTGAGGCCGAATTGGGCAGGACCCGCCTGCCGGATACGCGCTATGCGGCACGCACCATCGACATCGACATCCTGCTGATCGGCAGCCGTACGATCGACGCACCGGGGCTCACCGTGCCGCACCCCCGCCTGCACGAGCGGCCCTTCGCCTTGGCACCCGCCGCGGACATCGCACCGGATTGGGTGCATCCCGCACTCGGCCGCACGGTGCTCCAGCTCCTGATCGACATTCGGCGGCACGGTTGACGCACCATGCGCTACGGCTACATCGCCATCGAAGGGCTCATCGGGGCCGGCAAGACCACGCTGGCCCGGCGGCTCGCCGACCTCAGGGGCGGGCGCCTGGTGCTGGAGGAGTTCGATGACAACCCCTTCCTGCCGCGCTTCTACGCTGAACCTGAACGCTATGCGTTCAGCGTGGAGCTCTCCTTTCTGGCCCAGCGCTACCACCAGCTCAAACGGGTCACCGAGCAGGACCTGTTCAGTCCGGTCACCATCGCCGACTACTCCATCGGGAAATCGCTCGTCTTCGCCAGCGCCACCCTACCCCCGGACGAGCATGCGCTGTTCCGCGACCTCTACCAGATCATGTACGCGGACCTCCCGCAGCCGGAGCTCATCGTATACCTGCACCTGGGCATCGAGCGCGTGCGCGAGCGGATCCGGCAGCGGGGCCGCGGCTACGAGCAAGCGATCGGCGCCGACTACCTCATGCGGCTGCAGGAGCGGTACATGGACCACCTGATGAAGGCGGCCTCCACCCGAGCGCTCATCGTGGACCTCGGGCAGTCGGACCTGCTGCACGACGCGGCCGCCTTCGACCGGCTCCTTGGCCTGATCGAGGAAGAGGCGCCGTACGGCTACCGCATCGCAACCCTCTGAAGCGCACGGCGCTATGTGAAGAAATCAATCGGGTGCCAGCGGGAATCCCCGGATAACGGTGTTTATACTTGCCGCCGAATTCACCCAACACGCCCTCCTTATGGAAAAGCGCCACCTGAAAGGCCTTTCGATCCTCGCCGCCGGCACGCTCGTGATTACCGGCTGCGGAGGACTCGGAAAAATGAAGAAGTACGCCGAGAACATCAAGTACACGGTTGAACCGAATCCCCTCATCGTACAAGGCGATTCCGTAGCCATCAGCGTGAACGGCAGCTTCCCGGGGAAGTACTTCTACCGCAAGGCCCAGGTGGAACTGACCCCCACCCTCACCTACGCCGGCGGTGAGACGCCCTACAAAATGGTGGGCTTCCAGGGCGACAAGGCCGTGGGCAACTACACCGTCATCCCCTATGAGGCGGGCAAGAGCTTCAGCTACACCGGCAAGGTGGCCTACACGCCGGCCATGAGCACCAGCGAACTGGTGGTGAAGATCCTGGGCAAGCAGGGCAGCAAGGAGATGCCCTTCGACCCGTTCAAGCTGGCCGACGGGGTCATCACGACGCCTTATCTCATGCTCAGCGATGACAAGGTGCTGCTCGGCAAGGATGCCTTCCAGCGCGTCACCAGCCACAACCAGGACGCCACCATCCAGTATCTCGTGAACAGCAGCGTTGTGCGCCCAGGCGAGGTGAGCGATGCCGATGTGAAGGCGCTGGCCGCCTTCATCAAGGCGAGCCTGAAGGACCCCAGCGTGCAGATCAAGGGCATGTCCATCGATGCCTGGGCCAGCCCCGAGGGCGAGCTGAGCAAGAACGAGAACCTGGCCGACGACCGTGCCAAGAGCGCCATGGCCTGGGCGAAGGGCGAGCTGATGCGCAGCAAGGTGGAAGCCGCCAAGGCTGAGGCCTTCTTCACGCTCAATCCCCGCGGCGAGGACTGGGAGGGCTTCAAGCGGGCCATGCAGGCCAGCACCACGGTGCCCGATAAGGAACTGGTGCTCCGCGTGCTGGAGATGTACCCCGATCTGGCCAAGCGCGAAGAGGAGATCCGCAACATGGCCGCCACCTACAAGGAGATCGCCGAGCACATCCTGCCGCAGCTCCGCCGCAGCGAGATGCGCCTCAACTTCGACCGTGTCGGCAAGACCGACGAGCAGCTCACCGCGATGAGCAAGAGCATGCCCGATTCGCTGACCGTGGAGGAGCTGCTCTTCAGCGCCACGCTGACCAGCGACCTCAATGAGCAGCTCCGCATCTACCGCGAAGCGAGCCGCATTCATCCCACTGACTACCGCGGCCCGAACAACGCCGGCTACGTCCTCTTTCAGCAGAACAAGCTGGCCGAGGCCGAGGCTGAGTTCCAGAAGGCCAACAGCATCCAGGAGAACCCTGTGAGCACGAACAACCTCGGCGTGTGCGCCCGGTTGAAGGGTGACCGCAAGAAGGCCATGAGCCTCTACCAGAAGGCCACGGCTGCCGGCCCCGAGGTGAAGTACAACATGGGTATTGTCCATATCCAGAATGGCGACTATGGCAGCGCCAGCAGCAACATGGGCAGCGTCAATAGCGTGAATGCGGCGCTGGCCAAGGTGCTGGGCGGAGATGCCGCCGGCGCCCAGCGCATCCTGGAAGCGGCTCCGGACAAGGACACCGCTACCGGCCACTACCTCATGGCCATCATCGGTGCCCGCCAGAGCAATGGCGACATGGTGCGGAACCACTTGGGCATGGCCGTGCAGAAGGATGCCAGCCTGCGCGAGAAGGCGATGAAGGACCTCGAGTTCCGCAACTTCAAAGGGCAGCTGGGCCTCTGATTCCGGTGCGCTCGGAAGCAGAAGCCCCCGTCGCAGGACGGGGGCTTCTGCTTTTCAGCGCTTCGCCAGGGCTCCCTTCACCGGCCCATGCCCTTCACCGATCCATGGAGGACCTGGACTGGGCCTTGATCGGACCGCAGGCAGTGTCTCCAACGCCCAGGTGATGCGGCCGTTGCGCCGGATGCCCCCCCGGGCATCCGGAAGCATCCATGTTGCATCACGCCGGAGGATGGAATGGACCCGGACGTGGGCGGTCCCGCCCTAGGGCTCCAGCTCCCACACGGTGCTGCGGCGCCTGAACGGCTGTTTGATGCGCTCCTTGTGCTGAAGCACGAACGCCATCACGAGGTAGACCACCAGGTGGGCACCGGCCGTGATGAAACTGAGGTAGATGAAGCTCAGGCGCACCTGCTCGGTCTTCACATTGAGCTTGCCGGCCCACCAGGCGCAAACGCCGAAGGCTTGCTGCTCGAACCAGGAACGGATGGGCGTGACCATGGCGATGCGCATTGGGCCGTGGCTGATCGGCTCCGATCAGAAGACGATCTTGGCGCGGCGGATGCGTGCCCGGTACTTCTTGCTGCCGCTCTTGTACTTGTACATCTTCCAGTCGGCCGTGAACTTCAGGAAGAGGTAGGCATCGAGGTCCTTCTCATCGCCCCGCTGCTGACCGGTGGCCGTGGGGTTGATTCCCTGCTCCTGCATGTAGGGCGTATTCAGCCCCGGATTCGCCAGATACGCCGCCACATCGCCGCGCGCTTCGCGGATGGCGGCGTTGTCGTAGTAATTGGTGCTGACGTCGTCGATGTAGTCGGTGAAGGTCTTGGTATACTGCAGCTCCAGTCCGCCGCTCCACTGCTTGGTGAAGGCCCTGCGGATGCCCAGGCCCATGGGGATGCAGATCTGGTAGTTGTTGTACTCCTCGGCACCGTTGGGGAGCCCCTGACCCTCCGTCCCCAGGGGCTTCAGGCGCACCCAGGCATTGTTGAACTGGGCGCGCGGATCGAAGTAGAAGCCGCCCACACCGGCGAAGAGGTAGAGGCCCACCCGGCTGCTCTTGGTGCCCTTCACCCCCCGGAGGTCGTAGATGTGGCCTAGCTCCTCCCGGTAAAGGTGGAGCTCATAGACGAGCGACAGCTCGAAGACATCCGATTTGAAGCTGAGGTTCCGGTTCTGGCGGAATGGCTCCGTGGTGAGGTTATCGTTCCCTGCCAGCACACCGTAGGTGAACCGCAGGCGCAGCGCCTGCTGGCGTGCCAGGTAATAGCGATAGGCCAGGCTCGCCGCAGGACGGGTCTGGCTGATCTCCAGGTCCCACACGAATGGGGACCCGATCTGGTTGCGGCCACCCAGCTCCCCGAGGAAATTGGCGATGCCGAAGCCGAACTCGACCTCCTGGCGGTGCGTCTTCCAATAGGTGGATTGGCGGAAATACTGCCCGCTCGCCGCATCGGCCAACAGAATGGCCACGACGGAACTGAGGACGTAACGGAGTAGGGTTCGCTGCATGCGGCGGGTCGGCAGTCGGCCAAATATAGAGGGATGCGCCCTAACGGGCCAGTTCGCCTCAGGGTTCCGTCCTCATAGACCGGTTGAACCCGCGATGGTTGCCTCTGCAGCCGGGCCCTCCGCCGTGAGGGCATGGAGCACCACGCCCGCGCAGACCGAGACGTTCAAGGAGTGCTTGCTGCCGCGCTGGGGTACGACCAGGCAGGCATCGCACGCCCGCACCACCTCGTCGGAAACCCCATGGAGCTCATTTCCGAGCACCAGCGCCAAAGGCCCGGAGGCCATGCCCTTGGCCCGCTCGAGGGGCACGGCCATCAAGGTCTGTTCCACGGCCACCACGCGATAGCCCTCCGCCTGCAAGCGCTCCACGGCGACCTTGGAATCGGCGCAATGCTCCCATGGCACGGATAGCGTGGCACCCAACGCCGTTTTCTCGATCTCGCGGTGCGGCGGGCAGGGCGTGAAGCCGCAGAGCACGATCCGCTCCACCCCGAACGCATCGGCCGACCGGAAGATGGAGCCCACGTTGTGGCGGCTGCGCACATCGTCGAGCACGACGACCAGGCGCTGGTGCAGTCCGTGCCGGTAGTCCTGCGGAGGGATGCGGCCGAGTTCCTCGATGGTCAGCTTGCGGTCCGTGGCAGGCATGGCGGTGTTGTCAGCAAGTTGTGGAAAGGCGCCGGGAGCAGGGCCGTACTTTGGAGGCCGGCTTCAAGCAAAGCCGCCGAAACCATGGCCAAAGCCGCCGGAGACACCCCTTTGATGCGCCAATATGCATCGATCAAGGGAAAGTACCCGGACGCGATCCTGCTGTTCCGCGTCGGTGACTTCTACGAGACCTTCGGCAGCGATGCCATCACCGCCTCGCGCGTCCTGGGTATCACGCTCACGCGCCGGAACAATGGCGGCAGCCAGGACGAGCTCGCAGGCTTCCCGCACCATGCCTTGGACAACTACCTGCCCAAACTGGTGCGCGCCGGATTCCGGGTGGCGGTTTGCGACCAGCTGGAGGACCCGAAGCAGGCGAAGACCATCGTGAAGCGCGGCGTGACCGAGGTGGCCACGCCGGGCGTCTCCTTCAGCGACCAGGTGGTGGAGCGGCGCGACAACCATTGGCTGGCCGCCCTCTGCGGCGGGCCGGGCGCCTACGGCCTCGCCTTCCTGGATGTCACCACAGGTGAGTTCCTGGTGGCGGAGGAGACCGCCGAGCCGATGGGCAAGCTCCTGGCCGGCCATGCGCCGCGCGAGCTGCTGGTGCCCAAGGGGGCGAAGGACCCCTTCCTGCTCGAGAGCCAAGGCCGGCTGCACAGCTTCGGCCTGGACGATTGGGCCTTCGCGGAGGAGTTCGCCCGCGAGCGCCTGCTCGGGCAGTTCGGTACCGCCACCCTCAAGGGCTTCGGCATCGAGCACCTGAAGCTGGCCCAGCGTGCCGCCGGCGCGGTGCTGCACTACCTGGGCGAGACCCGGCACGACCGTCTAGCGCACATCTCCTCCATCCGCTGGCTGCGGCCCGCGGACCATGTGGGGCTGGACCGCTTCACCATCCGCAACCTGGAGCTCGTGTCGCCGGTGAACGAAGGGGCCCGCACCCTGCTGGAGAGCATGGACCGGTGCGCCACGCCGATGGGTTCGCGGCTGCTGAAGCGCTGGCTGCTGCTGCCGCTACTGGACCGCAGCGCCATCGAGGAGCGTCTGGACCGCGTGCAGGGCCTGATGGCCACCCCGGTCGTCGAGGAGCGGTTGGGATCCGCGCTCCCCCGCATCGGCGACCTGGAGCGCCTCGCCGGCAAGGCGGCGGCGGCGCGCATCGCGCCGCGGGAGCTGCTGCAGCTCGCGCAGGCGCTGGAGGCCGCTCAGGAGGTGCACGATGCCCTTGCCGGCGGCGGTGATGCCCTGGTACGCGCAGCGGCGGGAATCACGCCGCCGCTGGAGCTCGCTGCAGCGATCCGGTCGGCCATCGAGCCTGAGACGCCGGCTACCCTGGCCAAGGGCGGAGTCATCCGCGGGGGTGTGCACGCGGAACTCGATGAGCTGCGCCACGTGACCACCCATGCCAAGGAGCTGCTGCTCGAGGTGCAGCGCCGGGAGATGGAGCGCACGGGGATCGGCTCCCTCAAGGTCGGCTACAACAATGTCTTCGGGTACTACCTGGAGGTGCGCAACGCGCACAAGGAGAAGGTGCCATCGGAATGGGTGCGCAAGCAGACCCTGGTGGGCGCCGAGCGGTACATCACCGACGAGCTCAAGTCGCTGGAGGAGCGGATCCTGGGCGCCGAGGAGCGCATCCTGGCGCTCGAGGGCGAGCTGTACGGCGCCCTGGTGCAACGCGTGGTGGAACGGATCGGCGATGTGCAGGGCTGCGCTCATGCCGTGGCCGCGCTCGATGCGCTGCGCTCCTTCGCGCTGAGCGCAACCGCGCTCGGCTATTGCCGCCCGGTGATCGATGAAGGCCGGGTGCTCGACATACGCGACGGGCGCCACCCCGTGATCGAGCAGCAATTGCCGCCGGGAGAGGCCTATGTGGCCAACGATGTACTGCTCGATCCCGATGAGCGCCAGCTGGTGGTGATCACCGGCCCCAACATGAGCGGCAAATCAGCGCTGCTGCGGCAGACGGCGCTCATTGTGCTGATGGCGCAGGTGGGCAGCTTCGTGCCGGCGCGCGCGGCCCGGATCGGCCTGGTGGACCGCATCTTCACACGGGTGGGCGCCAGCGACAACCTGAGCACCGGCGAAAGCACCTTCATGGTGGAGATGAACGAATCGGCGAGCATCCTCAACAACCTCACCGATCGCAGCCTGGTGCTCCTCGACGAGATCGGGCGCGGCACCAGCACCTACGACGG
>DDRC01000214.1:3251-30809 GCA_002342985.1 Flavobacteriales bacterium UBA2426 | reverse complement strand
ACGTTGCCGAAGCCCTGCACGATGTAGCGCATGCCCTTCAGGGGCTTGCCGGTGCGCTTGGACCATGACTTGAGGGTGGCCACCACGCCGAATCCGGTGGCGCGGTCACGGCCTTCCAGTCCGCCGGCGCCCAGGGGCTTGCCGGTCACCACGTGCAGGTTGGCGAAGCGCGTGGCGGGCGACTTGGTGCTGGAGTAGGTGTCCGCGATCCAGGCCATGATCTGCGGGTTGGTGTTCACATCGGGCGCCGGGATGTCCAGGTCGGGCCCGATGTTGTCGCCCAGCGCATAGGTGAAGCGGCGGGTGATGCGCTCCAGCTCGCCCTGCGAGTAGAGCTTGGGATTGATCTCCACGCCGCCCTTGCCGCCGCCATAGGGCAGTCCGGCGAGCGCGGTCTTCCAGGTCATCCAGATGGCCAGGGCGCGGGCGGAGTCGATGTCCACGGTCTGGTGGTAGCGCAGGCCGCCCTTGTAGGGCCCGAGCGCGTTGTTGTGCTGCACGCGGTAGCCGGTGAAGACCTCGATGGAGCCGTCGTCCAGCTTCACGGGGAAGTGGACCACGATCTCGCTGTTGGTCTTGGCCAGGATCTTCCGCACGCCGGGGTCCAGGCCCATGATGTCGGCCGCACGTTCGAACTGGTCCATGACCACCTTGTACATGCCTTGCCGTTGCTCGGCTTTCTTTTCCATCGTCGGGGATTGCATTGGTGTGCTTGTGGGTTACTCGAAGTGATCGCATTGCAGCACGAGGCGCTCCCTGCTGCGCAGGCTGCAGTGGGCGCGGTGGTCGCAGGTGGTGCACAGGCCGTAGGGAGCTGATGCGGTCCGCGCAATACGGACATGGCCTGTGACCGTGTTGACGGCCGCGCCCATCGCTTCATGGGCCTCGCAGTGCAGCATGGGCCGAATGGCCTGATGCTCGAACTGGCATCCGCCCCGGTATCGGCAATTCATGCAGAGGGAGACGGCGGTGCGTACCTGGGCCATGGGAATCGCTTCCACAGCAACCACGCCAATGGCTGTGCCATGCACTCCATCGCGCGGTCTCTGAATGGGGAGGGTGCCGCATCAGCTGCTGGCTATGAACGCATTAAGGCGACTATGCAAGGGCGGTCGGCTCGGTTTCCGTCGCTGGCCATGTTGCGCGGCGCCGGTTCAGGACTCCCCGCCCGGGGTGATATGCCCCGGCTCTTTCAGTTTCTCCCGCAGCGTCTTGCGATCGATTCCGAGCACGGCGGCGGCTTTCGTCTTGTTGTTGCCGGTGGCTTCCAGCACGCGTTGGATGTGCCGGCGCTCCATTTCCGCCAGGGTGACCAGCGGTCCCGCATCGGTTCCGCGTGGCGGCTCCATCTTCAGGTGGGGCGGAAGGTCGTCCATCTCCACAGAGCCGCCCTTCAGGATCACAAGGCGGTGCACGAGGTTCTCCAGTTCGCGCACATTGCCGGGCCACGGGTAGGCGATCAGGGCATCCATGATGCGCGCGGGGATGCGCAGCGGCCGCTGGCCCTGCTCCTTGCTGAACCGGGCATTGAAATGGTCCACGAGGAGCGGGATGTCCTCCACGCGCTCGCGGAGGGGCGGTATGTGGATGTTGATCAGGTTGATGCGGTAATACAGGTCCTCTCGGAAGGTGCCTTGCCGGATCATGGCCTGGAGGTCGGTGTTGGCGGCGGAGATCAGGCGCACCTCCACGCGCTGCGGCTTGGTGGAGCCCAGCATGGTGACCTCCTTCTCCTGGATGGCGCGCAGCATCTTGGCCTGCACGGCAGGGGTGGCGTTCCCGATCTCGTCGAGGAAGAGCGTGCCGCCATCGGCCGCCTGGAAGAAGCCAACACGATTGGTGGCGGCCCCGGTGAAGGCACCCTTCACATGACCGAAGAGCTCGCTCTCCAGCAGCTGGTCCGGGATCGCCCCGCAGTTGACGGCGATGAAGGGCGCGGAGGCGAACGTGCTGTTGTAATGGATGGCGCGCGCCACCATCTCCTTGCCCGTGCCGCTCTCGCCGGTCACCAGCACCGTGGCCCTGTTGTTCTTGGTGCGCTCGATGATGCGGTAGACCTCCTGCATGGCCGGGGAGCGGCCGATGATGCCGTGGAACGATGAGCGCCCATCCGGGTCCGCCGCACGGCCCTCCGGTGGGGTAATGCTGCTGAGGACCCGGTTCACCGCCTCCCGCAGCTCTTCCTGCGTAAAGGGCTTCACGAGGTACTCCACCGCACCGAGCTTCATCACCTGCACCGCATCCTCGAGCTTGGGGTAGCCCGTGATCACCAGCACCGGGATGGCGGGGAAGTGCTGCGAGAGGTAGCGTACCAGCTGGATGCCGCTCACCTCGGGCATGTTCAGGTCGGTGATCACCAGGTCCACCGGGCTGTGCTCGAGCACCTCGATGGCATCCACCACGGTATTCGCGGTGAAGGGCGTCAGCCCCAGTGCGTTCATGCTCCTGCGCAGCAGCTCCAGCATGTCACGGGCATCGTCCACCAGCAGGACGGAAGGGGAAGGGGCGCTCATGCGGCTGGCAGTGTGATGGTGAAGCAGGCGCCCTGCCCCGGCGTGCTCTCCGCGGTGATGGTGCCGCCGTGCCCCGTTACGATGCCATGGGCCACGGATAGCCCCAGCCCGGTGCCCTCGCCGGTGGGCTTGGTGGTGAAGAAAGGCTGGAACACCTTTCGCAGGTCCTGCGGCGCTATCCCATGGCCGGTGTCGCACACGCGCAGCCTCACCAGACCATCATGGCCTTCGCTGGTCAGGGTGAGCGTTCCCCCGGAACGCATGGCGGCCACGGCATTCAGCACCAGATTGGTGAGGACCTGCTCGAACTGGACTCGGTCCAGCCGCACGGGAGGCAGCGTGCGGTCCAGCCGCAGCACGAGCCGCACGTGGGCCTCATCCACCTGCCGCTTCAGCAGGCGCAGCACGCCTTCGGCCACCTCATTGAGGTCCTGCGTTCGGAACTGGCTGGGCATCTCGCAGCTGAAGTACATCAGGCGCTTCACCACTTCACGCCCGATGAGGGCCGAGTCGATGATGCGCTGCAGGTCCTCGCGTCGCGTGGCGTCCTTCTCGTTCGCCATGAGGAGCTCGGCATAGCCCAATACATTGCCCAGCGGCGTATTGAGCTCGTGCGCGATGCCAGCAGTGATCTCCCCCAGCACCGAGAGCCGGTCGCTCTGGAGCATGCGTGCCTCGAATAGCCGCTGCCGTTCCCGCTTCTCGTGGCGGTCGACGATGGTGGCGGCCTCGGCGGCGAGCTTCTCCAGCAGCTGCTCCTCCTCCGGTAGGAAGGCGTCCTGGGCATCGGTGGTCATCGCCGGATACCCCACCATAAGGCTGCCGCGCGTATCGCCGTCGATCAGGATCGGCGCTGTCCGGTGCGGTCCGCCCGCAGCGGGCTGGCCGTAGGAGCGGTCATCGAGCACCAGGTCGACCAGGAGTGCATCCGGCCATTGCCATCCCTGCGGGATGGTGCGCACGAACGCCGTCAGCATCGGCTCCAGGCCCATGTCCTGCGCCTGCGCGATCCGTGCCACGGCGTAGAGGCATTGCAGTTCCTTGATCCGCTCGCGCAGCTTCTCCGAGGTATCCCCGGTCTGCGGCTCTGGCTGCGATGCTCGATGCGGCATGCGGGCAAAGGTAGACCGGCCTTTGGGGCGGCGGCTCCGTGGAGGCCATCAGCCCCGCATCGCTTTCTCCAGCTCACGGCCGCGGCGGATGATGATCTCCTTGCCGGAGAGCGCGATGAGGCCCTGCTTCTCGAAATGCCCCAGGGTGCGGATCACCGATTCGTAGGTGGTGTCGGCCATGCTCGCGATATCGCGCCGGGGAAGGGTGAAGGCCAGCTTCCGCGGATCCTTGGTATCGCTGCCGAAGGTGGATCTGCAGAGCAGGATGACCTTCGCTACGCGCTGCGCGACATCCATTGTCATCAGGTCCCTGAGGTGCTGGTCGAGCACGCGCAGCTCTGCTGCGAAGTAGAGCAGGAAGTGGTAGCAGAACAGGTTGTTGGCCTTCAGTGTGCTCAGGAACAGGGGCATCGGGATCACATTCACCCGGGTCGGGCTCAGGGCGATGGCGCTTGCCGTGTAGACCGGGTCATCGCCGATGCCGCGATGTCCCAATGCCTCACCGTCGCCGGCCAGTCGGATGATGCGTTCCAGGCTCTTGCCTTGGCGCGCAACCACCTTCACGCGCCCGCGGTGGATCATGTACATGCGGTCCGCCACCTGCCCGTCCATGAAGACGGGCTGGCCGCGATCCACGTCCAGCTGCGTGTTCTGGGCCCGCAGCAGGCCCTTCCACTCCGGCGAGCAATAGCGCTCGATGAGCTGGCTGAGGTGGACAAGGTGTCCGTTGGGCTCGGCGGGCATGGGGGCTAAGCTAGCGGCCGATCCGTCATCGCGCGGACCGTTGGAGCCGCCTCAGAACGGGCTGCCGAGTTCCGGGTCATTCACGAAGGCCTCGTCCGTCAAGGCATGGAGGAAGGCCACCAGGTCCGCCTTCTGCTGCGGCGTCAGGGCCAGGGTGGTGCCGGTTCCGGGCTTGGTCATGATGGGGTCGAGGCTGGCAGAATGCTGCACGCCGCTGTTGTAGAACTCCACCACTTCCTCGAGCGTGGCGAAGCGGCCATCGTGCATGTAGGGCGCCGTGAGCGCCACGTTGCGCAGCGTGGGGGTCTTGAAGGCGCCCATGTCCATGGGGTTGCCGGTGACGGCGTACCGCCCGGTGTTGAAGCCGGTGAAATCCGCCGATAGCCCGATGTTGTGGAAGGCATTGTCCGTCATGAGCGGGGTGGCATGGCAGTGGAAGCAGTCTCCGACCTCCGTGAGGAAGATCATGGCGCCATGCTGCTCCGCCAGGGTCAGGGTGGCCTCGCCCATGAGGTAGCGGTCGAATTTGCTGCGGGTGGAGGTCATTCGTCGGAACCATTGCGCCAGGGCCATCGCCACATGCTCCCGGTCGATTTCGCAGGTGCCGAAGGCCTCCTGGAACAGCCTGGGATACTCGGAATGCCCATGCAGCACGGAGACGTCCACCTGGAAGAAGTCGTTCACCTCGAAGCGCATGACATCCTCCAGCGATCCGGCCACCTTGCCGTTCCAGAGGAAGTTGGTGCTCCAGGCAAGGTTCACGTGCGGGAGCACATTGGTGGAGGCGGTCGGCACCGTGAACGACCGGCTCTGGTCATGGCAGCTGGCGCATGCGAAGCCTTGGAACGGGCCGTTCCGCGAGAGCAGCGTATCGTAGTAGAGCCGGCGGCCGAGCTCCACCCCCTCCCTGGTGAGCGGATTGCCCGGCGCTGGAACGGGCTGCGGGAAGTAGGAGGGGTAGCTCAGCTCCATCGGCGTGGCGGTGGCTGCGCACAGGTCGGGGTCGTCCGCCGCATCCCTGCGGCAGGAAACGGCCAACAGGCCCATGGCGAGCAGCAGGATGATGCCGGTTCTCATGCCGGCTGGTGGCTGATGGTGAATGCGTTGGCGCAATTGTCCTTCAGCAGGCCCATGAGCATCATGCTGCCCATGGAATAGCTGCCGCTGGGCAGGTCGTACGTGTGCGGGTCACGGAACACCTCATTGAGGTTGAAGCGCAGGGTGAGCGTACCGGCCTGCCCATGAAGTGCGAAGGATTGGGGCATGTCGCAGACAGGAAGGTTCTCGTTCCTGCCGATGTGCATGGCGTAGCCCGTGGGAGTGGTGCCATTGAGGAAGTGTCCCTCGAACTTCATGAAGTGATAGCCGCCCCCCATCATGTCCGGCCATGCCATGTTCACATTGGACATGGTGTTCGGCAGCGCTCCGGTGACGTTGAGCGAAGCCGGCAGCCCCAGCAGCAGCGTGGCGCCGGTGTACTCGCCGGCAGGCAGCGTGCCCAGTTCGAACCGGTTGCTCATGGTGCCATTGATGTAGAAGGGACCGGGGATCACATGGTCAGGGGTGCCGCAGCAATCGGCCCCACGGAGGATGATCTCGCTCACGTAGTACTCGAGCCGGGTCACCGAGAAGGCGTGCCCGGCCTCATTGACATAGCTGATGGTGTCGAAAGCGAGCTGGGCTCCATCCACATGGTGCTCAAGCACCAGTGCCGTGCTCGTGCTCGGCGGCAGGGGGGGGGCGGCCGGTGAGGCGGACTCCTCCTTCCTGCAGGAGGGGAGGACAAGGGCAGCGGCAAGGAGGGCGAGATGCTGGCGCATAGGGGACTGTTTGGTGGTGTAAAGGGAATCCACGGAATCGCCAAAAAGTATGATGTAAATCATTAAAAAGGGACATGCGAATCCTAAATTAGCGCCCGGTCGGGGTCGGATGGTCGGCCGCGAACCGGTAACAAAGCTGCCATGAAAAGATTGCTACGCGCCTCGCTGCCGTTGGTGCTGCTCGTGCTTCGCATGCCGGAGACCCAGGCCCAATGCACCACCACCAATGCCACCTCGTGCCAGTGCCCCCCCGGCCAAGGGACGGCTTGCGACCTGCTCCCGGACATGACCACCTCGTGGTACGCAGCGCTCAACTACCTGAGCGGGCCCAACGAGGAGGCTGGGCGCATCTACGTCACCAGTTCCACGCCGAACATCGGCTATGGTCCTTTGGAGGTGCGCGGGGTGGACCTCAGCGGCAACCGGCGCTTCGTGTGCGGCATCGACACGTTCGTGGTGCAGGATCCCACGGCTTCGCAGCAATTCGCCTGCCCGAATGGCGGCACGGCCAAGCAGCTCACCACGCAGCGCATCTTCCGCAAGGAGGGCGCAGTGATGACCTCCAGTGAGCGGGTGATGCCGCAAGGCATGACCTATCACCCCACGCACGGGCACACGCACTACGACCAGTGGGGCATCTTCAGCCTGCGCATGCAGGAGGCGGGCGTGGCCGATCCGCGCCAATGGCCCATCGTGGGCCAAGGGTACAAGCTCGGCTTCTGCCTCATGGACTATCACAGCTGCAATGTCAGCGCAGCCAATCACCACTGCAAGGACGACAACACGGTGTACAATGCGGGCACCACGCTCTACGGTCCGAGTTTCCCGAACCTGGGGCTGGGCGGTTCCTATGGCTGCAGCATGATCCGGCAGGGCATCTCCTCCGGCTACACGGATATCTACAGCGAGTACCTCGATGGCATGTGGGTCGATATCCCTTCCGGTACCTGCAACGGCGCTTATTGGATCGTGCTGGAGGCCGACCCGCTCGATGTGGTGGAGGAGGCGGACGAGACGAACAACTGGACCGCCGTCCCCTATACGCTCACCCAGCAGCCCGCCTCCTCCGCAGTCGCGAGGATCCTCTGCGATGAGCAGGCCTTCGTGTGCGCCGGCGAGCAGGTAAGGCTTCGCGCCACGCCTGGCACATCCTACCAGTGGTCCACCGGCGCCACGAGCAGCAGCATCATGGCCGGCCCGGGCACCTACACCGTAACCGTGACGAGCTATTGCGGCACCGTCACATCAGCACCCTTCACCGTTGCCGCCTTGCCGCAGCCCACCGCTCCGGCAACGGAGGGTGTCATCATCTGCGAGGGGGAGCAGGCCTTGCTGAGCGCCACCGGTGGCGACCTCCTGTGGTACGACCAGCTCGGCAATCCGGTGGGGAGCGGGCCTGAGTTCATGACTCCGCCCCTTTACGCGGATGCCACGTACATGGTGGCCGATCGCATGGCCACCCAAGGCACCGCCATCTATGGCGGCAAGCCGAACAACAGCGGCAGCGGTGATTTCCATGCTGGCGGTCAGGCCCTGCGTTTCAATGCCCTGGCTTCATTCAGGCTCGCATCGGTGAAGGTCTACGCCAGCACCGATGCCTACCGTACGATCGAGCTGGTGGACGCCATCGGGGTGCTGCGCGCCTCGCGCTCGGTGCATCTGCCGGTCGGCGAATCGCGCGTGGACCTCGATTGGGACATTGTTCCGGGCAACAACTACCTGATCAACGTGAGCGGCACCACGGGCCTGTGGCGCAGCACTGGCGGGGTGAGCTATCCCTATGCGGTGGGCACAGTGGCCAGCATCACAGGTTCCACGGGCGGCGCATCCGTGTATCCCTACTTCTATGACTGGGAGGTGGAGGTAGGTGGCGGGAGCTGCCAGAGCCCGATGACGCCCGTTCAGGTCACGGTAGAGGTCTGCTCCGGGGTGCAGGAAGCGCTGGCACTGCGTGGATTCGAGGTCTTTCCGAACCCCAACGATGGACGCTTCAGCCTCACGGTGCACCTGCTCGAATCCGCAGCCTTGGAGATCGAGCTGTTCGATATGATGGGCCGTTTGGTCCATGGGGAGCGCTTGCAGGCGCCCGCCGGCCAGGTGGTGCGCGAGCTGGACATGGGGCACCTACGGTCCGGGGTGTACATGCTCAAGCTCCGCATCGCCGGCCGGGTCTTCCTGCGGCGTTTAGCCATCGACTGATTCGCGAGCCATGGCGATCAAGGGCAGGACTCCCTATGCCAGATGGCGTGTCGCCGCGCTCGTGGGGGTGCACCTGCTCTTCATCGCGCACTTCGTCCATTGGAAGCTCAAGGGGCGCACCTTGGCCCCGCTCGAGTTCAACGAGGTGCTCTACACCATCCACCAGGGCATCGTCACAGCAGGCTTCATCCTGATGGCGCTGGTGATGGCGGGGACGCTCCTCTTCGGCCGATTCTTCTGCTCATGGGGCTGCCATATCCTGGCTTTGCAGGACGCTGCCGGCTGGATCCTGGATAAGCTCCGGATCAAGCGCCAGCCCATCCGTTCGCGCACGCTGATCTGGGTGCCGCTGGGGGTGATGTTCTACCTCTTCATCTGGCCGCAGCTCCTCCAGGCCTGGCACGGAGTGGAGCAGCAGGCGGTGCATGTGGTGGAGGCGGGCGGGTCGCGGTGGTCGTCCTTCACCACCGATGATCTCTGGCGCAACCTGCCGCCACCCGGCGTGGCCGTGTTCACCTTCTTCGTCTGCGGCTTCGTCATCGTATACCTGCTCGGAAGCCGGGGCTTCTGCTTCCAGGCCTGTCCCTACGGGGCGCTCTTCGGGCTCGCCGACCAGCTGGCTCCCGGCCGCATCGTGCTCACCAAGGATTGCAGCCAATGCGGGCTTTGCACCAAGGCCTGCTCTTCCGATATCCTGGTTCACCGCGAGCTCGCGCTTCACGGCATGGTCACCAATCCCCGATGCCTCAAGGACCTCGACTGCGTATCGGCCTGCCCTGAGCAAGCCGTGCGCTACGGATTCCGCATGCCGCCGCTCTTCCGGAAGGGGCACCCCATGGGGGCCTACGGCGGACGCTTCAGCAACACCTTGGGCGAAGATGTCTTCCTGGCGGTGGCATTCATCGCGGCCATGCCCGTGTACCGCGGACTGTACGATGCGGTGCCCTTCCTGCTCGCCGTTGCCCTCTCGCTCTGCACGGCGTGGCTGCTTGTGCTGGGCTGGCGGCTGGTGCGCCGCGGCGCCGTGCAGTTCCGCGGCATCACCTTGAAGATGGACCGCAGGCTGAGGCCGGCAGGGCGCTTCGTTGCAGCCGCGGTGGTGCTGGCGGCCTTCTTCCTCGGACATAGCGCATGGGTCCAGTTCCATACGCTGCAAGGGAAGCGCCTCTTCGTCCGCGCAGGGGGTCGAGCGGCCGGTGAAGCAGAGCTACAGCGGGCCATCGTCCACTATGAGACCGCCTTGCGTATCGGACTGGTGGCGCCCATCGATCGCCGCTTCGAGCTGGCATCGCTGCTTCAGCAGCGCGGTGATGCGCGCCGCTCAGCGGAGCTGCTTGCGGCCATCCTGCGCGAAGACCCTGGCCATGCCGAAGCGCGATTCCGGTTGGGTGAGCTCCTGATGGCCGGTGGAGACCGCGATGCGGCCTTGCGCCTCTGGGCGGAGAACCTGAGCCGCGGCACCGACCATTCCGGCACGCGGAGCCGACCGATGCTGGCGCGCTCGGCCATGGCCCTGGGCGCCGCCCTTGAGGGGATGAACGATTCCGAGGGTGCACGGAGCGCCTATGCAAGGGGCCTTGAGCGGGTTCCCGGCGACCCGGAGCTGCTCATCGCGTCCGGGGCGCTTGCGCATCGGACCGGACGCATCGATGAAGCCATCCGCTGGTTCGAGGATGCGTTGAGGAACGGTGGTCAGGAGGACATGCTGCGCAACAACCTAGGCGCCCTCTATCTGCAGCAGGGGCGTCACGATCGCGCCCAGCCGCACCTCGAGCGACTCATCGCCCTGCGTCCATCGGACGCGCGGCCCCGCTATATCCTGGGTGTGCTCCACGCCAGGTCCGGCCGAACGCGGAACGCCGAGGAGCAGCTCCTGGCCGCCGCACGGCTCGCCCCTGGTGATGCGCGCATCCAGCAGGCGCTCGCAGGGCTGAATCAGCCCGCCAATACCATGCAGCCATGATCCGCACGCTCATCGCATTCGGCGCGCTCATCGCACTGGCTATCGGGCAGCCGGGCGAGCCATGGAAGGCACCACCGGAGGCCGACCGGCTGAAGGACCCGATGGCGGCGAGCCCCAAGGCCGCTGCGCAGGGCGGCAAGGTCTTCCAATCGCTCTGTTGGACCTGTCATGGGGCGGAAGGCCGCGGCGATGGCCCGAATGCGGCCTTGCTCACCGTGAGGCCTGCAGATCTCGGCTCCGCCGCGGTGCAGGGACAGAGCAACGGGGCGTTGTATTGGAAGATCACCCATGGCCGGGGAGAGATGGCTTCCTACGAACAAGTGCTCAGCCGCGAGGACCGCTGGGCCTTGGCGCATTACATCCGGACCCTCGCGCACCCATGACGGCCATGAAGCATCGGTTCTGTGTCGCCGCCTTGGCGGTGAGTGGCGCCTTGATGCTGAGCGCCCAGGAAGGCACCGGCCGCGAGTACATTACCGGCACCTTCGCCGGCACGCAGGTGGTGAACGCGCACAGTGTCGAGGTGGTGCCGCGCAAGCGCTCCTTCGGATTCATGATCCAGCATCGCTTCGGGGCCGTGGGGCCCGATGAGCAGGCGTGGAAGCAGTTCGCCGGGCTTGACCTGCCTGCCAACATCCGCTTCTCCTTCCAGTACTCGCCTTTCAACGATACCCAGTTGGAGATCGGCAGGTCCAAGAACGGCAAGGTGTGGGACCTGGGTGCGAAGGTGCGCGTGCTCAAGCAGACGGTGGAGGGGGAGATGCCCGTTTCATTGACCGTGCTCGGGAATGCATCCCTGATGAGCGAAGACTTCCCGACTGTAGGTGAGCGCGACTTCTTCGGTGACGGCATCACGCCGTTCGCTTACCGATTCGAGCATCGTCTCGCCTACAACGCACAGGTGATCGTAGCCAGGCGCTTCTCGCCCTGGTTCTCCCTGCAGGTGGCCCCGGAGGCCATCTACCGCAACCTCGTACCGGTGGGCGGGTCCAACCTCACCCTTGCGGTATCCGGGGCGGCGCGCATCAAGGTGACCACGAAGGGCTCCATCCTTGTGGAAGCGGCTCCGATCATAGAAGGCCGGCAGGCCATGGAGCACCGCGAACCGGTCGCCATCGCCTACGAAGTGGCCACGCTCGGGCACGTGTTCCAGGTGGTGCTCGCCAGCAGCCAGGAGATCATCGAGCATCGCGTGTACACGACGTCGGCATCGCGCTACGACGAGGGCTACCTGCACCTGGGATTCAATATCGCACGCACGCTCTTCGTGAAGCCCAAGGCACCCAAGCACTGAACGATGGACTGCCGCGCCCTCGCCCTCGCCCTTTCTGTCCTGCTCGTGGCATGCGCCAAGGACGAAGGCCCGCTCCATGTGCCCAGGCCCGCAGCGCCGGACGACCCCGTCGACACGGCCTACTTTGGCGCCGAGGTGCTTCCCATCCTTACGGCGCGCTGCTGGACCTGTCATCCGCCCATGGGTGGCATGGATCTCTCAGCCAGCGAGGCCTATGCCAATCTGGTGGGTGTGGAGAGCAGCAATCATGCGCCAGCGCTGCGCATCGTGCCGGGTGATCCCGAGGCCAGCGTACTCTGGAACAAGATCAACTTCACCGAGGTTTACGGCTTGGGCATGCCCCCGGATGGCACCGTGCTCAGCCCTGCGGAGGTCGCCACGATCACGGATTGGATCGAGCAGGGAGCGCTCGACAACTGAAGCGAGGGTGGGCTGGCTGGCAGCCATCGATTGCCGGTGCTGGTGCGCAGTATCCGACTGCAACTGTCAAAGGGGGCAACAAGTGAATCTGGGGGGAGGGCTAACCCGCATGCTTTAGGCTTGGCGATGATCATAGCATCGCTGGCGCTGCCGTCGGGCGGGTTCACGTCTCCCAAGCCCAAGCCGGGATGCGCCGGAAGTGCTCGCTCTCGGCCTCTTATCGGCGCAGTTGTGATGCATCCGCTCTATGAGCGATACTGCGTCCCGTGACCCGGTTCGCGAAGGGGAGCGCTTCTGCCGGATCACGCCATGCGTCAGCCTTGCACCAGCTGTGCGAGCCCCTTGGCGTCAAGGATGCGGAGCTCTCGCCCAACGGACTTGACCAATTGCCGTTTCTGGAGCGCGGAGAGCGCCCGGATGGTGCTCTCGTAAGTGGTTCCGGAATAGTCCGCAAGGTCCTGTCGGCTCGGCGTATAGGCCAGGAGGCTGCGGTCATGCCTGTCATACCCGAAGCAGCGAAGGGTGGCGAGGATGGCTTTCGCCACGCGCTGCAGGGCGCTCAGGTGGAGCATGGCCTTGGTCTGCTCCTCGCTTCGGCGGAGCTCCTCGGCGAAGAAGAGCATGAAATGGTAGCTGAAATCGGGGTTGGCCCTCGCGGCGCTGAGGAAGGCCTGCATGGGGATGCGATCCACGGTGGTCGGCACCAGTGCCGTTCCGGTGACGGTATAGGTGAAGTCGCCTCCCATGCCCCGGTGGCCCACCACCTGGCCATCGCGCGCGAATCGCAGGATGCGCGAGGAGCCCGGCGCGAAGGCGCTATGCACCTTCACCTTGCCCTTCCGGACGATGTAAAGGTCATCGGCCGGCTGATGCTCTTGGAAGATCAGGGCCCCGGCGCCCATGGAAACGGTGGTGCACTGCTGCCGCAGGAGCTCCTGCCATTCAGGGCTGCAATGCTTGTGGATGAGCGCTGCCAGCGTGTCCGGCAGGGGAATCGGTTTCATGCCGGCGAATGTACCGGCGTCATCCTCGCCTCGGAGCCGCTCATGCTCCCGGCCTCCGCTCCACGATGCTCCAGGGGTTGCGGCGCGCCGGATGACCGGGGCTCACTGCTTGATCACCCTGGCTTGGCTGCGGTGCCTGGCACTAACCAGTTCAATCCAGAGAATGCCAGCGGGCATTGCCGACAGGTCGGCCATCCCCTCTTTGGCCCATGATCCCGGCTGCGTCAGCAGAACCCGGCCCGTGGCATCGCGCACGATGATGCGCTCCACCGGATGATCGGCCCGGTAGTGCACTGCGCCCAAGGTGGGCATAGGCGCCACCATGGCTCTGGGCAGATGGTCCGCATCGAGGCCCATGGAAGGGTCGACGACGATGAACTGCAGCATCATCATGTTGTCCTCGTGAAGCAGGTTGTGGCAGTGGTACATGAACGGCCAGCCCTCGGTCGCCTCAACGAACCGCATGATGAGCTTCACGTCCTCGAAGCGGTCTACGAGCACCACATCCTTCGGTCCGCGATCCCATGGGGCTGGCGGCTGTCCGTTGCGCTCCAGGATGAAGAAGGAGACGCCGTGGATGTGCATGGGGTGGGCCATGTTCGAATTGTTCACGATGTGCCACACCTCGGTGCTCCCGAGCTGCATGGTGTCATTGACCACATCGAGGTCGAACATCAGCCCGTTGATCATGAACATGCCCATGCCCACCATGCCCATGCCGGTGAGCGTCTTGGTGCGTGTGCGGATGCTCGTCGCTTCATCCGGGACCGGATGCGCCACGAGGGTGGCGGGTACGACGGTGACCGGATCGGGGGTTGGTGCGGTGACGCGGATGCGCAGAACCGGGAAGGCCACGCCGTTGAGGATGCTGCTCTCCCAAACCATGTTACCCGATCCGGGAACGGTGCTGGGGAGCTCGTTCCCGTAGCTCATCAGCAACAGACTGTCGCCTTCCAGCCCGGTGAGGTCGAGGAGCACCTCCGCGCGTTCGCCGTTGCTCAGCCAGAGCCGGTCCGTGACCGCCGGTGCTGGCAGCAGCCCGCCATCCCCGGCGATGACCTGGAAGGGCCGGCCATCATCGAACCCCAGCGCATAGATGCGCGCGTTGGAGCCATTCAGGAGACGCAGCCTTACCACTTGCGCCGGGCATTCGAGATAGGCATTCGGGGTGCCGTTCACCAGCACCGAATCGCCGAAGGGATAGAAGGCGAAGTCGCCATTGGCGAGGAACTTCCGGTCTTGGATCACCACGGGGAAGTCATCCACGCCATAAGCGCGGGGAAGCGCCAGCTGCGCCTCTTCCTCGTCGCGCACGATGATGAAGCCGGCCACGCCGAAGTTGGCCTGCTCGGCCGTGAGCTCATGCGGGTGGGGGTGGTACCAGTAGGTGGCCGCCGGATTCTTCACGGGGAACTCGGCCATCCAGCTCTCGCCAGGCGCGATGATCCGCTGAGGC
Organism: Flavobacteriales bacterium UBA2426; assembly: GCA_002342985.1. Classification (GTDB taxonomy): domain Bacteria; phylum Bacteroidota; class Bacteroidia; order Flavobacteriales_F; family PHOS-HE28; genus PHOS-HE28. The sequence goes on along the minus strand of DDRC01000214.1, from coordinate 16,284 downwards.
CCGCCATCCATCTCCCCCGGCACATGCATGCCATGCCAATGCATGCTGGTGACCTGTGCGAGCTGGTTGTGTATTGCGATGCGCGCCGTGTCGCCCTGCTGCAGGATCAGGGTTGGGCCGAGGTACTCCGCGCTGGCCCCGTAGGTGGAGGTGGTGATTCCCGGGTAGAACTGGTGCGCATGCTCATCCACCACGAGATGGAACGTGTCGAGCATGAGCACTGGCGGAACAGCCATGGGTTGCATGCCTTGGCCAAGGACCAGGGCAGGGAAGAGGAGGCAGGCGATGGCGAGCTGGCGCATGGGAAGGCGATGATCCCGCGAAGCAAACCCGGGCGCGCACAGGGCGGACTGACGGGCGTCAGCGCAGGCGAAGCGGCTTTCGGGGGTCGAAGCCCTCCGTCAGGTCCTGGATGCTCGTCCCTTCGAGCATCCGCTGAAGGTCCTCGCGCACGGCGATGAAGCGGTCGTGCAGCGGGCATGGATTCCGGTTCGAGCACTCCGTCAACCCCAGTGCACAGCCTTTGTACACCGAGTCGTCGTCAATCGCTTTCACAACGTCGCTGAGCTTCACCTTGCGCGCGAGCGCTGGGCCGAGCTCATAGCCTCCTCCAGGGCCCTTCAGGGAATGAAGCAGGCGGGCACGCGCCAGCTTCTGCAGGATCTTGGCTGCGAAGGCAGGCGGGGTGCCCGTGCCCTTGGCCACATCCTGCACCGTCAAGCGGCCCCCGTCCGCGCTGCCGGCGGCGATGAGCACCATGGCGCGGAAGGCATATTCGCAGGCTTTGCTGAACACGGCGGCGAAAGTAGAGGGCGGCGGCCATGCCCGGCTGCCGTTCGTCACAGCTCCCTTGATGCGCATCAGCCATGGCTTCCGGCAGAGGCTTTACATTCACGCCCCATTACCCCAGTCATGCGCATCACCAAGAACTCCGTCGTCTCCTTTCATTACACCCTCAACGACAGCGAAGGCAAGCTGCTGGATACCAGCGCTGGCCGTGACGCATTCGCGTACCTGCATGGCGGCGGCATGATCGTGCCCGGCTTGGAGGAGCAGCTGGAGGGCAAGGCGAAGGGTGACTCCATGCAGGTGGAAGTGGAGCCGGCCAAAGGCTATGGCGAGGTGGACCCCCAGTTGGTCCAGCGTGTGCCGCTCGATCGTTTCGGCGGCCAGCCCGTGGAGGAGGGCATGCAGTTCCAGACCCCGGACAACCGTGTATGGAGCGTGCTGGAGGTCAAGGATGACCAGGTGGTGCTCAATGGCAATCACCCGCTGGCCGGCGTCACGCTGCATTTCAGCGTGGAGGTCACCGATGTGCGCGAGGCCACGGCGGATGAGATCAGCCATGGCCATGTGCACGGGCCGGGCGGTCATCAACACTGAGGCCGATGCGGGCCGAGCTGCTCCTGGGCTGGGCATGCTGCACGGCGGGGGGCTCCGCTGCCCAAGTGCCGTTCGCGCATAACGACAGCATCTTTCTCCTGCGGACCTTCCGCGAAGGCTACCACGCCGTATTCATCGCGCAGCCGGAAGACTCGATCTGGGCGCACAGGACCGCTGGCCCCGTGGGTGACGTGACCCGCCATGCATACGTCCGATCGCAGGTGCGCATGCTCGATGAGCTGGGTATCCGGCCGTTAGCTGGTGCGGCGGGCAGCGGGCGATGGACCGATTGGGTCCCGGTGCAGCGCCTGAATGGCGCCTACTGCCTCTACGCGCCCAGTGATTGGGGCAATCACCGGCGGGCCCAGGTGCACGGAACATGGTTGGTTACCAGCGAGATGGATGGTCCGATGGTGCATGCCATCACGGGGGCGTCCGTCCCAGCGGATACAGCGCGCATCCTCGCGCACTACCGGTGCGTCTCGCTGGTGAGCCATGCCATGGACCCCGGTGATCCCGTGCGGGACCTGCTCATCCACCGCCTGGAGGATGGCGCCGGCGTGTGCCTCTGGGAGTTCCGTGACAGCACCGGCGACAGCACCTACGCGTTGATGGCACCGATGCATGCGGCTCGGGCCTTGCCGGTGGTGGTGAACCACTCGCCCTCGCGCAAGGCGCCGGAATTCCAGTTCGAGGAGCCGGGTCCGCATCTGCTCCGGCGCTGAGCCGGATCGGCCGCCTGCGTTTCTTCGTGGCGCGGCATGCTCTTCAATTCGTTCGCATTCGGGGTCTTCCTGCCCGCGGCATTCGCCCTCTACTGGTGGGTGTTCCGCGGCATCCGCGCGCAGAATGCATTCATCCTGGCGGCGAGTTGGCTCTTCTACGCGTGGTGGGATTGGCGCTTCCTGGGGCTGCTCATCGTGAGCACCGCGGCCGACTACGGCATCGGGCTGCGGATCGGGGCCATCGACGACGACCGGCGCCGGAGGGGGTGGTTATGGGCCAGCGTCGCCATCAACATCGGGCTGCTCGGCTGCTTCAAGTATCTCGGGTTCTTCGTGAATAGCGCAGCGGAGCTGCTCCGCGCGCTCGGGTTCGAGCCGCACCTGCCCGTCCTCCGCATCGTGCTGCCCGTGGGCATCAGTTTCTACACGTTCCAGACCCTGAGCTATACCATCGATATCCACCGCAGGCAACTGGCTCCTACGCGCGACTTCATCGCCTTCGCGGGATTCGTCTCCTTCTTCCCGCAGTTGGTGGCCGGGCCCATCGAGCGGGCGCGCGACCTCCTGCCCCAGTTCCATCGGCCACGGGCCTTCGACCGGGCGGATGCCGCGGATGGCCTTCGGCAGATGCTCTGGGGCTTCTTCAAGAAGATCGCCGTGGCCGATCAGCTCGGTGCCATGGCCGATGTGGTCTTCACCCTCGATCCGCGCACGGCCAGCGGGGTCACCCTCTTCTTCGGCGCGCTGGCCTTCTCCTTCCAGATCTACGCCGATTTCAGCGGCTACAGCGACATCGCCATCGGGTGCGCAAGGCTCTTCGGCTTCCGGCTCAGCCGCAACTTCGCCTATCCCTATTTCAGCAGGAGCATCGGCGAGTTCTGGCGGCGGTGGCACATCAGCCTGAGCAGCTGGCTGCGCGACTATGTGTACCTGCCGCTCGGCGGATGGCGCGGGAAGGCGGGCCGGTTGCGCAACATCCTCATCACATTCGGCACCAGCGGCCTCTGGCATGGCGCCGCGTGGACCTTCGTCGGCTGGGGGCTGCTGCACGGGCTCTATTACCTGCCGGAGGTGCTCGCCGGCCGGCGTGAGCGACCCTCCGCGGCGCCCACCTGGAGGGATCTTCCCCGCATGGTGCCGGTCTTCGGCCTGGTGATGGCCGCCTGGGTCCTGTTCCGGGCGCAATCCATCGAGCTTGCCGGCTCGCACCTCTACCGCATTTTCGCCAATGCGCGGCTCAGGCCTTACGATATCGTCCCATGGATCACCGCAGGCGTGTGGTGGCTGGTGGCGCTCATGCTGGCGGCGGAGTGGCGCTCGCGGCGTGATGCGCATGCGCTGGAGCGGATGCCCCGCACCATGGCGGTGCGCTGGCTGATCTACGTCGTCCTCATCCTGGTGATACTGCTCCGCATGGAGCTCTATGCTGAACATGCCTTCATCTACTTCCGCTTCTGAGGCGCTGCGGTTCGCCATCCGGGCATCGGCCTGCGCGGGCCTGATCGCTCTGCTCGCAGCAGCCGCCATGCAGTGGGGGCCGCCTGCGGCCCCCTCGAATTACATGCGCGCCACCGTGCTGAAGAACAACCGGCTGCTGCGCGCCGGCTCCCCCAAGGTGATCCTCATCGGCGGCAGCAACCTCGCCTTCGGTGTGGATAGTGATCGGCTCGGTGAGGCGCTCTGCCGACCGGTGGTCAACATGGGACTTACCGCCGTGCTTGGCTTCCGTTTCATTGTCGAGGAGGCCGATCAGGCCATCGGTGAGGGCGACCTCGTCATCGTGGCCGTGGAGCAGAGCTCCTACGAATGCGCCGATCCCGACCTCGATGCGCTCGCCACGGTGCTCGACTACCGCCGGGAGTCCTTCGCGCTGATTCCTCCCGCACGGCGGCCGCGCCTCTGGCTGAGCCTAGGCGTGCTGCACCTGCAGTCGCTTGCCGAGCACGCCTGGCACTGGGTCGCAATGGGCGGCCCCCCGCACTACGCTGACCGCCGCTGGCTGCCCAATGGCGATCTGGTGACCGATCACCTCACCGCCATCATGCCGGCCGATGCTCCGGCACCGCAGGAGTATGCATCGCTCGAGATCGATCCGCAGTTCTGGGTCATCGCCGCCGATCTGGAGCGCCGGGCTGCACGAAAGGGCGCTGCGGTGGTGTACTCCTTCGCGCCTTTGGCGGAACGCGCTTACCATCCCGATGACATGGAGCGCCTCACCCGGGAGCTGGCGGTGCACGGCCACCGCGTGGTGGGCCGCGCCGCCGACCACGTCTATGCCGATTCCTTGTTCTTCGACAGCTGGCACCACCTGCGCGCCCCGGGTCGGCGATTGCGAACGGAGCGCCTGATAGAGGAGGTCTGCACCGCCCGGCCGGGCGAATGCTGCGACCTTAGCCGGCCACGGGAGTGAGGCGAGCGGGGGCGATGGGCCGGGTGATCACTCCTTCTCCGGCACGAGCACGAAGATGTCCTCGTTGTCGCGCTTCATCAGGTAGCGCTCGCGGGCGAACTTCTCCAGAAGCTCATCGTCGTTGGCGATCTCGGCCAGCTGCTCCTTGGTGCGCGCGATCTCCTGGGCGTACCATTCGCTCTGCTCCGCCATCCGGCCCAGTTCGCGGTGGTTCTTCCAGGTGGTCCACAGGTCGTTGTCCGAGAACACCGATATCCAGGCCGCCAGCACCAGCACGGCCAAGCCGTACCGATTGCGCAGGCGCTTGGGGATGCGGTTGAGCAGGCGGTTCACGGTGCGAAGGAAGGCCCTCCTTCACGGGTAACGCCGCAGGGGGGCGGCCCCGTATTCCACGATCGATCGTGAAGGGCCCTGAGCGACAGCCGGTTGTTCATAGCGCAACGGCGTTGGCGCAACCGGAGGCCCGGCATTGGGTTTCCTTCGCTGGCCCACGGCCGGCTCCGCATGTCCCCCTCGCTCGTCCTCAGCGTCATCCTGGCCTACTTCGGGCTGCTGTACCTCATCTCGGTGGTCACCTCGCGCGGCGCGGGGAACAGCGCGTTCTTCCTCGGAGAGCGGCGGTCGCCCTGGTACGTGGTGGCCTTCGGTATGATCGGGGCGTCCCTCAGCGGGGTCACCTTCATCAGCGTGCCGGGCATGGTGGGGCAGAACCAGTTCAGCTATCTCCAGATGGTGCTGGGCTACCTGCCCGGCTATGCAGTGATCGCCTTCGTGCTGATGCCGTTGTACTATCGCCTCGGGCTCACCAGCATCTACGGCTACCTGGGGCAGCGGTTCGGACGGAGCAGCTACCTCACCGGTGCATGGTTCTTCCTGCTCAGCCGCAGCGTGGGCTCGGCCGCCCGCCTTTACCTGGTGGCCGAGGTGCTGCAGTACCTGCTGTTCGACGCCTGGGGCGTGCCATTCCTGGCCACGGTGGTCATCACCATCGCGCTCATCTGGCTCTACACGCATCGCGGCGGCATGCGTACCATCATCTGGACGGACACGCTGCAGACCGCATTCATGCTGCTGGCGGTGGGCCTTACCGTGGTGCTGCTGGGCGAGCGTATGGGCTGGGGCATCGGGGAGACCATCGCCCAGGTCAAGGCCAGCCCGCTCAGCCGTGTGTTCTTCTTCGATGACCCGAAACCCGGCACCTACTTCTGGAAGCAGTTCCTCGGCGGCATGTTCATCGCCATCGCCATGACCGGGCTCGACCAGGACATGATGCAGAAGAACCTCAGCTGTCGGAGCATCGGCGAGGCGCAAAAGAACATGGTGAGCTTCAGCCTGGTGCTCGTCGGCGTCAACCTCGTGTTCCTCGCGCTCGGCGCACTGCTGTTCCTCTACGTGGAGCGCACCGGTATCGCGCTGCCACCGAAGGCCGACCAGCTCTACCCCATGCTCGCCGTGCAGGGAGGGCTGCCCATCCTGGTGGGCCTGCTCTTCCTCCTCGGCCTCATCGCTGCGGCCTATTCCAGCGCGGACAGCGCCCTAACGGCGCTCACCACCAGCGTCTGCGTGGATGTGCTGGGCATCGACCGCAGGCCCGAGGGCGAGCGGGAGCCGCTGCGCAAGCGCGTGCACGTGCTCATGAGCGTCCTCATGGTGGTGCTCATCCTCCTCTTCAAGGCGCTCAACGATGATAGCATCATCAAGACCGTGTTCAAGGTCGCTGGCTACACCTATGGGCCGTTGCTGGGGCTCTTCGCTTATGGCATGCTCATCAGCGGGGCTGTTCGCGACCGCTGGGTGCCGCTGGTGGCCCTGCTCTCGCCGGTGATCACCTACCTGATCGACCGGTACTCAACGGTCCTGTTCGCTGGCTACTCCTTCGGGTTCGAGCTGCTGCTGCTGAACGGAGCGCTCACCTTCGCCGGGCTGCTGCTGCTGCGCGTGTCCGGCGCCGCTGCAGCGCCTTCCCGCAGCTGAGGCCGGCGGCCCTTTCGCGCCCGCCACCCAACCGCAGCGCCGCGATGCCCGTGTATGGGATTGGCAGCGGATGTCCCGCTGCGGTAAAACCCCGATCATCATGCGGATCTCACGGAAAGTGTTGCTCGTGCTCGGCGCCTTCCTCCTGGTGGTGTCGTGCAGGAAAGAGGAGGAAACCGCCGGCGTTCCGGCAGCAGTGCCTGCAGCGAGCGCCAACCCGCTGCACGCCTATTTCAACAAGCGCGTGGCGGCGGCGCGCCAGAACTTCAATGTGAATGCCTCCGTTGGCGGTACCATCACGGGCAACGACGGTTGCCGGGTCACCTTCGCGCCGCAGGCCTTCCGCACGGCAGCGGGTGCGATGGTCAACGGCACGGTGCAGGTCGAGCTGGTGGAAGTGCTCGACTACCGCACCATGATCCGGCTCAACAAGCAGACGGTGGGCAGGATGGGGAACGAGCGCCGCATGCTGGGCAGCGGCGGAGAGCTGCGCGTGATCGCCCGGCAGTACGGCGTGGAGGTCGATATCGCGCGCAATGCGGCCACGGTGAGCGTGCCCACCGGTCAGCCCGATTCCCGGATGCAGGTCTTCTACGGTGACGAGGCGGCCGATGGCTCCGTGGAGTGGGAGTTCACGGAGGATACGCTCGTCGTTCCCGATACGGCCGATTGGGATTCCGCTTGGGGCGACTGGTTCTACTACACCTTCCAGGCCGATTCGCTCGGATGGCTCAACTGCGACTACTTCCCGCAAGCGTCATTGAGCTCGGTCTCCATCGCCGCACCGGCAGGCTTCACGCAGGCGAACACCCTGTTCTGGGTGGCCATCCCCGCGATGAACGGGGTGATGAGCTGCTGGTACGCCGGCACGGTGTTCCAGTCCGCCATGGCGCCGATCGGCATGCCCGCCGTGATGATCGGCCTGCACCAGGATGCGGATGGGAACCACCAGAGCAGCTTCACCGACATCACCATCGCTCCGGGTGCCACGGTGACACCGGTGTTCACGCCCACCACGCTCTCCCAGTTCGAGAGCGACATCAACGGAATCTGAGCGCGTCCTCCTGCGCATCGGGCCCTCCGGACGGACCGGGGGGCTCGACCGTTGGGGGCGGTCAATCCTGCCGTTGCCAGTTCCTTTCGATCACCTCCAGGAGCTCGGCGTGGATGGCGCTGTTGCTGGCCACGATCTCCTCATCGAACACGGGGTCCTTGCTGGGGCGGAACCCGCTTACGCGTCCGCCCGCCTCGCGCACCAGCAGCACGCCGGCGGCCACATCCCAGCTGTTCAGCCCGTACTCGTAGAAGGCCTCGAAGCGGCCGCAGGCCACATAGGCCAGGTCTGCGGCGGCGCTGCCGAGCCTGCGGATGCCGCGCGTGCGGTGCATCAGCTCGCGTAGCAGGTCCATGTATTCGCTCTCGTAGCCGAAGTCGTCGTAGGGGAAGCCGGTGGCGAGCAGGCTGTCCTGCAGGGTGGTGCGCTCGCTAACGCGGATGGGCAGCCCGTTGAGGTAGGCCCCGCCGCCGCGCCAGGCCGTGAAGCGCTCGTCGCGCGTCACCTCATGCACCACGCCCAATAAGGGCTCGGTGCCGTCGAGCAGGGCGATGCTGATGCAGTAGCACGGCACCCCGTGCACGAAGTTGGTGGTGCCATCGAGCGGGTCGATGACCCAGTTGAGGCGCTCCCGCTGCTCCCCGCTGCCCTCCTCGGCGATGAAGCCTGCCTCGGGCAGCAGTTTCTCCAGGCCCTCTACCAGCCGGTCCTCGCTCACATGGTCCACATGCGTGACCAGGTTGTTCGCGCTCTTGGCGCTGACGCGGGCATCGGTGAGCTTGCCCGCTTCGCTGCGGATGAAGGAGGCGACATCCACGCTGATCGCGGTGACCTGTTCGGTGAGCTTGCGGAGGTCCATAGGGGGTGGGTTGAATGCGTTCATGCGGCGGTGCCACGGGGCTTCCTGCGGATCCAGAGCAATCCGCCGAGTCCGGCCAGCATCAGCAGCGTGGCGATGATCTCCGCCTGCGTGATGGTCCCGAGCACGTGCACGTTCACACGGATCTTCTCGATGAAGAAGCGCTCGAGGCCGTTCAGGAAGAGGAAGAGGAAGAAGATGCTCCCGGCCGGCTTCAGACGCTTGCGCAGGGCCCAGAGCCCGGCGAAGAAGAGCAGGCAGACGATGGTCTCATAGAGCGGGGTGGGGAAGACGGTCTCCGGCAGCACGGTGCAGTACCCCTCGAAGCAGGGCCTGCCGTCGGTGAGGGGGATGCCTACGCCGTTCACGTTGTTCGGATAGTCGTACTGCCACAGCCATTTGGGGCCCGGGCCGAGGAAGGTGGTGTTCACGATGCCCCAGTCGCCATCGCCGCTCACCTGGCAGCCGATGCGCCCAACCGCATAGGCCAGCATCACCCCCGGCGCTGCCGCATCGGCGCCGTGCCAGATGGGTATGCCGTTCCTCTTGAAGTAGCGCATCACCATGGCGCCCGCCACGATGAGGCCGCCGTACATGGTGAGCCCGGTGATGACATCACCGCCGGAGGGAGCCGTGATGAATGCGATGAATTCGCCCGGGTTCTCGAGCCAGTGGAACAGCTTGGCGCCGATCAGGCCCCAGATGGCTGCCGTGATGGTGATGTTGCCGGCGTGCTCGTGCGGCAGCACCTTCACCTGCTCGGTGCGAGGCTCCTCCAGCCGTGCCTTCTGCCGCTCGCGCCAGCGCAGCCAAACGAGCAGCGCGGCCACGGCGAGCCCGGCGATCACGTCTCCCTGCGCACTGAGCAGGAAGGCCGGCGGATCGGCCAGCGCTTCGTCGATGCGGGTGATCAGGAAGAACCCCTTCCAGCCCAGCACGAAGCCCAGGATCCCCTGGCCGATGAGCTCGCCTGCGGTCGCCGGCTGGCCGATGGTCTGGTTGCGCACCGTGGCCCGCAGCAACCCCAAGCCCTCCATGCGCCGCAGCTCCCGGCCCAGCGTCCAGCTCGCCAGTATGAAAGCGAGGGCCACGAAGAATCCGAAGCTGTTGAGCATCCGGAGGATGCCGATGTCCAGCCCGAGCAGGTCGTGGACGGCGTGGTAGAGGGTCGGGTACATGGGTTCAGTCTGCTGGTGCCAGTCGGCGGTGGGCGGATGATTCGGCCCTCGATGCATCGAAGACGCCCTCCATGTGCCCTTCGCCATTGATGCGGATCAGCTGCACCGGCACGACGCGATTGATGAGCGCGGCGTCGAAGGGTAGGTCCACGCGCAGGTAGTTGTCGGTATAGCCCAGCATGCGCCCTTCGACCTCCTCCGCCTCCAGGAGGACGGGCCGCGTGGTGCCCAAGTGGCGCTCGTAGTGCGCACGGTGGAGCTTGGCGCTCAGGATGCGCAGCTGCTTGGTCCGTTCGCGGCGTGCTTCCATGGGAACGATGTCCTCCATGCGCACGGCTGTGGTGTTGGCGCGCTCGCTGTAGGTGAAGACGTGCAGGTAGTCGACTGGGATGGAGCCGAGGAAGGCGTGCGTCCGCCGGAATTCCTCCTCGGTCTCGCCCGGTGTCCCGGTGATGACATCCGCCCCGATGCAGGCCTGCGGCATCAATGCCTTGATGCGTGCGACCCGGTCGGCGTAGAGGGCCGTATCGTAGCGCCGCCGCATGCGCTCGAGGATGGCATCGCTGCCGCTCTGGAGGGGCATGTGGAAGTGCGGCACGAAGCGACGGCTGCGCGATACGGCATCGATGATGCCATCGTGGCAGAGGTTGGGCTCGATGCTGCTGATCCGGTAGCGGGCGATGCCATCCACCGCGTCGAGCGCGGCGATCAGGCCCAGCAGGTCCTCTCCATGCCCCCGTCCGAAATCCCCCGTATTCACGCCGGTGAGCACGATCTCCTTCACGCCAGAGGCGGCGATCCGCTCGGCGATGGCCCCTGTTTCGGCGATGGTGCCGCTCCGGCTGCGCCCGCGGGCCAGCGGTATGGTGCAGAAGGAGCAGAAGTAGTCGCAGCCGTCCTGCACCTTCAGGAAGGTCCGCGTTCGGTCACTCGCGTTGTAGGCCGGAACGAAACGCCTCGCTTCCTTGATGGCGCCGAAGATGGCCTGTCCCCTGGCCTGCTTGCCGCCCGTGGACTCGATATGGGCGGCCAGGTCGAACTTCTCGTTCGCGCCCAGCACGAGGTCCACGCCAGGGATGTCCGCGATCTCCCCGGGCTTCAGCTGCGCATAGCAGCCCACCACGGCCACGAAGGCCTCGGGATTGATCCGCTGGAAGCGGCGCACCCATTGCCGGCACTCCTTGTCGGCGTTCTCCGTCACGCTGCAGGTATTCAGCACGAAGACGTCCGGACGCTCCTCCGGCCGCACCCGCGCATAGCCGGCTTCCTCCAGCGACCGGGCCAGCGTGCTGGTCTCGCTGAAATTGAGCTTGCAGCCCAAGGTGTGGAAGGCGACGGTGCGTGGTGCGCTCATGGGCCCGGGCGCTCATGCGGACATGCGAGGCATGGCGGAGCGGCGGCGAAGGTACCGGAGCGGAGCTATGCCGCCCACGGGTGCGGTCCGGCGTCCGCGGGGCGCGCCAGCGGCATGCACGGCGCGCCGATCCGGGGCCTATCGGGCAACCAATCGGAACGGCTCCGTCATAGGGTTGCTTACCCGGAACCCATGGACCGACTCAGGAAGCTCGACCGCACCGGCCTCATCCGTGCCAGCATGCTCATCTTCTCGCTGCTGGCGCTGGTGTCCTTTGCGCTGGCCCGGGTGGCAGAATGAGCCCGGACCGCATCGTTTCGCAGCAGCCGCTTATTTTCGAAGCATGCCGGCCGTCGAGAAGGTATGCCTGGAGTGCGGCGAGAAGATCGTCGGCCGCACCGACAAGCGGTTCTGCAGCGATGCCTGCAGGAACCTCTATCACTATCATGCGAACAACGCGCCGATCAATTATGTGCGCAACGTGGTGAATGCGCTGAAGCGCAACCGCCGGATCCTGTCGGAGCTGAATAACGGCCCTGAGGGCAAGACCAAGGTGCATCGGGACAAGCTCATCGAAAAGGGCTACAGCTTCACGTACCACACCAACACGCACCGCACCAAGGCCGGCAACACCTACGTCTTCTGCTTCGAGCACGGCTTCCTGGAACTCGGCGAGAACTGGTTCATGCTCGTGAGGCGCGACGAGTACCTCGAGCGTTCCGGCGATCAGCGGCGCGATGATGCCGCCGCCGGCTAGGTGAGGGCTTGCGTCGCCGATCCCGTGCGGCTCACGTCGATGGCCGCCCGGTCGGTACAGGCCCAGATGCGGTCCGTGCCCCCGGGGTCGATGATGTGCAGTCCGGTGCCCGTCCCGAAGGCCGGCAGCAGCGCCTGCTCGCGCCCGAACCAGAAGCACGGCAGGCGCAACCGCTGGCGGCCGGTGCCTTGCAGCACGATGCCCGGATGAAGGTGTCCGCTGATGCAAAAGCCCGAGGGGATCCGCGCCGGGTGGTGGCGCAGTACGAAGGGGCCTTCCTCCACGCTTTCATCGCAAACCTCCACGCCCGCTTCGGCGTAGCGCCGGTCCGCGAGGATGTCATGGTTCCCGGGAACGAGATGGATCGGGACCGATCGCTGCCTCGACCATCGTGCGAACCGCTCCCAAGCCGCGTTCGCGCTGCTGTGGAAGAGGTCGCCGATCACCACGATGCGCTTCGGCCGCAGCGCATCGATTACCGCATCAAGCCGTTGCAGCGTGCGCCCATCATCGCCCTCCGGCAGCGGCAGCCCCCCTTTGCGCAGATGGGCCGCCTTTCCTAGGTGCAGGTCGCTTAGCATCAGCCAGCCCATGCGTGGCCAATGCAGCGCCCGCAGCGGGTGCATCACCAGACGTTCGCCGGCCACCTGTACTTCGGCGGTGAGCATGACGCGAATCTAGATGCTCTCACCGAGCCGCAGGGCGGGAGACAGGCCGTATGCGATGAGCAGCCCTTTCGATGTGCAGTCCATAGCAGGCGGAGTTGACCTGTGCTGCCGGCCGTTGGTCGCGCCCGGTTCCGGATGCAGTTCGGTGCGTCGCGCCCGCGCGGTGGAATCCGCGCCTGAAGCATCTATTTTGCACGCATGCTCGGGGCCCTCCTCGGATTCACCGGATGCGCCCTGGCCATCGCCTTCAGCGGCACCCGCCTGGCCCGCCTCGGCGACCGCCTCGCCGAGATCACCGGCCTGGGCCGCGCTTGGCTTGGCCTCGTGCTCATGGCCACCGTCACTTCCCTGCCCGAGCTCTTCGTGGGCATCAGCTCCGCAGGCATCCACGGCAACGCCGACCTGGCCGTGGGCGATGTGCTCGGCAGCTGCGTCTTCAACCTGCTCATCCTCTCGGTGCTCGATGCTTTCCACCGTGGCCCCGGCCTTCTCCGCAAGGTTGAGCCCAAGCAGGTACTTAGCGCTGCGCTGGGAATCGTGCTGTTGGCACTTGTGGGCTTCGGGCTCTTCCTGCCCGACCAGTACGTGGTGATGGGCTGGGTGGGCGCCCTCAGCATCGTGTTCGTGGGCGTCTACCTCGTGGCCATGCGGATGGTGTACCAGCACTTGGG
>DDRC01000214.1:1729-3123 GCA_002342985.1 Flavobacteriales bacterium UBA2426 | reverse complement strand
GCGCTCTTCCTGCCTGGCTTCGCAGAGACGATCACCGAGGAGACCGGGCTCAAGGCCTCCTTCGTGGGCACGCTGCTGCTGGCCACCTCTACGTCCCTGCCCGAGTTCGCCGTGAGCATCGCAGCCTTGCGCATCGGTGCAGTGGATATGGCTGTATCCAACCTGCTCGGCAGCAACCTGTTCAATATCGTCATTCTCGCCATCGATGACCTGGTGTACAGCGGCGGCTTCCTGCTGAAGGATGCCTCGGATGCGCACCTGCTGTCGGTGCTCAGCACCATCATCATGAGCGCCATTGTCATCGTGGGGCTCACCTTCCGCACCGCGCCCAAGCGCTTCCTGCTCGCGTGGGACACCTTCCTGATCCTCGTGGTGTATGTCGTGAACCTCATCCTGCTGTACCGCATCGCCTGAGCCATGAAGTGGCACCTGCTGCATATCGGTGAACTGCGACAGGCCTTGGGCGCGGGCGAGCCGGGCTTGAGCGAGGCCCAGGCTGCTGATCGCCTGCTGGAGCATGGCCCTAACGAGCTGGAGGGCAAGCGCAAGCGCACGGTGCTCGGCCTGTTCCTCGCCCAGTTCAAGGACCTGATGATCCTGGTGCTGCTCACGGCCGCGGTCGTGGCAGGTGCGGTGGGCGACATCACCGATACCATCATCATCCTGGCCATCGTGCTGGTGAACGCGGTGATCGGTGTGGTGCAGGAGTTCCGCGCGGAGAAGGCGCTGGAGGCCCTGCGGCGCATGGCGGCCCCGCAGGCCACGGTTCGTCGCGGCGGGCAGATGCGCACAGTGCCCGCGCGTGAATTGGTCCCCGGCGATGTGGTGCTGCTCGAGGCCGGACAAGTGGTGCCCGCCGACCTCCGCTTCACCGCCTGCCACGGCCTGCGCATGCAGGAGGCCGCGCTCACCGGTGAGTCGCTCGATACCGTGAAGCAGCCAGGCGAACTGGAAGGGGAGGACCTCCCGCTCGGCGATCGCGGCAACATGGGCTTCAAGGGCACCGTGGTGGCCAAGGGCCGCGGCGAGGGGATCGTCGTGGCCACTGGCATGCGCACCGAGATGGGCCGCATCGCCAAGCTGCTGGACCAGGGCACCGCCGCCACGCCGCTGCAGAAGCGCATGGCCGCCTTCGGTAAGGTGGTGGCCGTGGCGGTGCTCGCCATCTGCGCGGTGCTCTTCACCGTGGGCTGGCTACGCGGCGGCGATCCCTTGACGCTGCTGCTCACGTCGATCTCACTGGCCGTGGCCGCCATCCCCGAGGCCCTGCCCGCGCTGATGTCCGTGTCGCTGGCCCTCTCCGCGGCCCGCATGGTGAAGCAGCAGGCCCTCGTGCGTCGGCTTGCCGCCGTGGAGACACTGGGCTCCGTAACTGTCATCTGCACGGACAAGAC
>DDRC01000214.1:0-1464 GCA_002342985.1 Flavobacteriales bacterium UBA2426 | reverse complement strand
GGGCCCGATGGTCCGGTGGGTGAGGGCACCGAGCTCGCGCTCTTTGAGCATGCCGAAGCCAGTGGTGTGCTGAAGGCTGAAGTCGAACGTCAGCTGCCGCGCGTGGCCGAAGTGCCCTTCGATGCCGTGCGCAAGTGCATGAGCACCATCCACCGCCTGCCCGATGGCCGCCACCTGCTTTTCATCAAGGGCGCGCTCGAATCCCTGTGGGAGCGCGTGCCTTCGCCCGATCCCCAATGGCGCACCGAGGCCGACCGCCTCGCCGCTGAGGGGCTCCGCGTGATGGCCTTGGGCTTGCGCGAACTGCCGCCGGGACCCTTGCCCGATGACCCGCACCCCTTGGAACGCGAGATCACCCTGCTCGGGCTGGCCGGCATCCAGGACCCGCCGCGTGACGAGGTGCCACAGGCCATCGCCGACTGCCACGGCGCCGGCATCCGCACGGTGATGATCACCGGCGACCACCCCGTCACCGCGCGCACCATCGCACGCCGCATCGGTCTGCTCAGTCCTGCGGAAGCCGAGGACCCGCGCAGCGTGATCACCGGCGCCGAGCTCGCGAAGCTCAATGCCCAGGCCCTGCGCGAACGGGTGGATCACCTGCGCGTGATCGCGCGCGTCTCGCCCGAGCAGAAGCTGGACATCGTGGCTGCTTTACAGGAGCACGGGCACTTCGTGGCCATGACCGGCGATGGCGTGAACGACGCGCCGGCCCTCAAGCGCGCTGACATTGGGGTGGCCATGGGCATCACCGGCACCGACGTGTCGCGTGAGGCGGCCGACATGGTGCTGCTCGACGACAACTTCGCCACGCTGGCCCAGGCCGTGCGCGAAGGGCGCCGGGTGTTCGACAACATCCGGAAGTTCATCAAGTACACCCTCACCTCGAACGCCGGCGAGATCTGGGCCATCGCCCTGGCACCGCTCATCGGCCTGCCCATCCCGCTGCTGCCGGTGCACATCCTGTGGATCAACCTGGTCACCGATGGCTTGCCCGGCCTCTTCCTGTCCAAGGAACCGGCCGAGTCCGATGTCATGCGCAGGCCGCCGCGCCATCCCAAGGAGAGCATCTTCGCTCACGGCATGGCTTTCCACATCTTCTGGGTGGGCCTGCTCATGGGTGGCATCACGCTGGCCGCGCAGGCCTGGGCCATCGGCACCGGCCATGCCCATTGGCAGACCATCGCGTTCAACGTGCTTTGCCTCAGCCAGATGGGCCATGTGTGGGCCATCCGCACCGAGCGCTCGTTCTTCCGCACCAGCTTCCTCTCCAATCCCGCGCTGCTCGGGGCCGTGGCGCTCACCTTCGGCCTTCAGGCCATGGTCACCTTCGTGCCGGTGTTCCAGCAGGTCTTCCACACCCAGCCGCTCACCTTGGAGGAGTTGCTCGTGGTCACCGCGCTCTCATCTGTGGTCTTCATCGGCGTGGAGGTGGAGAAGCTGTTCTCCAGGCGGCACTAACGC
>DDRC01000202.1:6892-9212 GCA_002342985.1 Flavobacteriales bacterium UBA2426 | reverse complement strand
GAGAAGCTGCCTACGCGGTCGCATACCTTCATCCAGGGATGGCGGCCGTATACGTTCGTGTGGTAGGCGCTCCTGCCACCGCCTAACTTCGCCCTACCCCAACCCGGAGACCGCCCGATGCGTCCCTCCGCCCTCAAATACGTCCTCGTCTACCTGATCCCCGCCGTGGTCGCGGCATCGCTCGCGGTGCAGAACGAATGGTCGTTTGCCGCAGTGGCCTTCGTGTTCGGGGTGCTGCCGGCCATCGAGCTGTTCCTGAAGCCCGACCCGCGCAACTTGGACGCCGTGCAGGAGGCCGTGGCCAGGCAGGATCGCGGCTACGACCTGATCCTCTACAGCCTGGTGCCCATCCAATGGGGGCTGCTGCTCTTCTTCCTGGTGCAGGTGAGCGCCGCTGAGCTTTCGTGGGTGGTGAAGCTGGGGCTCACCTCGGCCTTCGGCATGGCCTGCGGGGTGCTGGGCATCAACGCGGCGCACGAGTTGGGGCACCGGCCCACCAAGCACGAGCAGTTCATGGCGAAGGCGCTGCTGCTGACCACGCTATACATGCACTTCTTCATCGAGCACAACCGCGGGCACCACAAGCATGTGAGCACCGACGCGGACCCCGCCAGCAGCCGGCGCGGCGAGTGGCTCTACGCCTTCTTCGTGCGCACCATCACGGGCAGCTGGCTCAGCGCGTGGAAGCTGGAACACCAGCGACTTCGGAAGAAGGGCCTGCCCCTGTTCAGCGTGCACAACGAGATGCTGCGCTTCCAGGTGATCCAGCTCGCCCTGGTGGCGCTGATCGCAGCGATGTTCGGCACGGAGGTGATGGGCTGGTTCCTGGCGGCCGCGCTCATCGGCATCCTGCTGCTGGAAACGGTGAACTACATCGAGCATTACGGCCTGCGGCGGAAGAGGAACGGCGACAGCTACGAACGTCCGCTGCCCATCCACTCCTGGAACTCGGACCATCCCCTTGGCCGCTTGGTGCTGCTGGAACTGACGCGCCACAGCGACCACCATTACCTCGCCAGCCGCAAGTACCAGGTGCTGCGCCACTTCGATGAGAGCCCGCAGCTGCCCGCCGGCTATCCCGCCATGATGGCCCTGGCCTTCTTCCCGCCCCTGTGGTTCCGTGTGATGGACCGCGAGATCGAGCGCTTGAAGGAACGGCTGGGCAGCGAGGCGCTCGCCTGAGGAGAGCATGGGTGCGTACGATCTTTGCGGCCGATGGCCCCCGCCCGCACCAGCAAAGCGAACACCCCTCCTGTAAGCACAGCGAGGACGACGATGACCCGCGCTGAAAAAGCGGCCTTCGTCTCCGCCACGCTCGCCAAGCTCTACCCGCGCACATCCATCCCCCTTGACCACGAGGACCCCTACACGCTGTTGGTGGCGGTGGTGCTGAGCGCGCAATGCACGGACAAGAAGGTGAACGAGATCACCCCGCTGCTGTTCGCCAAGGCCCATACGCCGCAGCAGATGGCGAAGCTGAGCGTGGAGCAGATCCAGGACATCATCCGGCCGTGCGGATTGTCGCCCATGAAGAGCAAGGGCATCCACGGTCTCTCCAAGATCATCGTGGAGGAACACGGCGGCCAGGTGCCCAGGACCTTCAGCGCCTTGGAGGCACTGCCCGGCGTGGGCCACAAGACCGCCAGCGTGGTGATGGCCCAGGCCTTCGGGGTGCCGGCCTTCCCCGTGGACACCCACATCCACCGCCTGGCCTGGCGCTGGACGCTGAGCACGGGCAAAAGCGTGGAGCACACCGAGGCCGACCTGAAGAAGCTCTTTCCAAAGGAGAGCTGGAACGACCTGCACCTGCGCATCATCTACTTCGGCCGCGAACACTGCCCGGCCAAAGGCCATGATCCACGCAAGTGCCCCATCTGCAGCGCAATCGGGCGGAAGGAGCTGTTCAAGCAGGTCGTTGGTTGACCATCGTCATGGTCGTCGGGCTGCTGTGAGGGTACTTTGCTTGCATTGACATTGTACCCATGAGCACGACCACCCTGCACCGCGATGAACTGGTCCACCGACTGATGGCCGAACGCCAAGGCCCCTGTGTGACATTGCTGCTTCCCACCCACCGCACCATGCCCGATGCCGGACAGGACCATTTGGTGCTGAGGCGCCTGGTGGAACAGGCCGAAAAGCGCCTGCTGGAGAAGGGTGACAAGCGGACCATGGCCCCTTGGCTGGAACGGCTGGCCACCTTGGAAAAGAGCATCGATCACACCCACAACACCGAGGGGATGGCTGTTTTCATCGCCTCCGACCTCACGGAAGTGGTGAAGCTGCCCTTCCCGGTGGCCGAGCGCTGCGTGGTGGACGG